>CAYWUT010000048.1:0-22903 GCA_964460545.1 uncultured Spirochaetota bacterium | reverse complement strand
ATCCGTAAACCGCAGTTTACACAACAATCAATAATGCAGTAGTTGTACCCTTAAGCAATAAGAGAGCCCCCGGCATTTAATTTTTATTTTATCATTCTTATTTGTCATTTTATATCTACCACGATATTTCGTCAAGAGATCGATTGAGACTGATAGGGTAACAATGGGAAGAGAGCTGCCTGTCTCTTTATGGGTTCATAAAAGCGACGGATAATAGGTAAGCGTTTGCGGCGGAAGCGATATGAAAATACGGGTGACGCCTGAACCGCACCGTGCGGCTCTTATTCCGCATCAGCATACTATTTCTATTGACAACACATCAGAACGAATTTATTAATCTTGAGTACGGAAAAACCTTATGGAACCGTGCCGGATCAATGAAGTATTTGATCGTCCTTTTAGTACAACTCGGTTCCATTTTAATAAATCGAGTATAAAATCCGTTTATCACCATTTAAAATAAATACTTATCCCTGGAGTGTTGTGAATGAAGAAAACGATTATGACAGTTGGGCTGATCACTCTATTCATGTTCTCACTGAGCAGCGGTTTCGCGAAACGGGGAGAAACAAGCCAGTCCGGAGGCGGCCGGTCACAGACGTCCGAAACGCGAAACGAGAAGCAAAAGGCCACGCAATCCTCGCGGGATGAAAACGGCGACGGAGAACAGATGGAGCAAACGCGGGAACAGGAACGTGAAAATGAGCAGGAGACGGAACAGGAATCCCGCAGACGTGAGACGGCGCGCGAGATGAACCAAAACCGCGTTTATATGACGGAAGACGGGCAACAGGTCCAATGGCAGTCGACCTATACGAAAAAAATGATGAAGTATGAAGACAGGGAACAGGAAGACCGTATGCTCAAGTATCTACGGAAAATATGCCGTAAAAACGGCATTACGGATCCTGACGAAACCGAAGAATTCTGCAACTGGGCGTTTGAAAATAAACCCTGGCAGGAATAGTAACGTAAATAATGAACAAACCGGGCAGCAGGGTTCCCTTTGCTGAAACGTCATTGTTTCAGCCCGCGCCCGAAAAAAACAGGCGCGGGTAATAACCCCGGTAAATCATTCGTCCGCTGGAACCACCCGCGCGTCCTGGTCGACGGTCGCAACCGGGAAAATTCCCTTGAGACCGAGCTCTATGAGTTCGAGATAGGCGTCGCTCGGCGGCGGGCATCCCCCGACAAAGGGGATCTTTCCTTCATACCGCTCGAGGCACCGCCCAATCGCGATCTCGTTGCCGGTCCCGCGGGACCTCGCCTTTGCGCCGATCAGGATTGTGATGTTGTGCGTCGCCTCGTCGATGACGTGCTTGTCGATATAGCCGTGCAGATAGGAGGCGAGGCTCGCGATGCAGTTGGAGCACGGGCCGCCCGGCGTGACCTTTATCTTTTCATACGGGGAAATATCTTCGATGCGAAGCGGTGGAAACTCGTACGTGTCGGGGGTGACGTCCTCCAGACGCTCGCCTCTGATCGAGACGGCCGCTGCTTCGATCTCACCGAGCCCCGCCTCGTATGCGATCTGCAGGTGCCGGATTTCAGCGGGGTCGACTTTCATTATCCTGGCACACGTCGAATCCACGGCCAGGGGGTCGGTTCCCCCGACGAGGAGGCCGAGGGGTTTCGGCTTTCCCGGCCTCAAGGGGCCTATCCCCTCGAGCGCGATGATACCGTCCACTATGGACAGGCCGGGTTTGTACACGGTGTTGAGATCAATGAGACATCGGTTCACATCGAGCAGGTGATACCGCAGCCGCTCGCGATCTTCGGTGATCAGGCCCTTCATATTCTTGAGCGACAGGCTCACCAGGCATTCGCAATGCGTCTTCATCTTCGCAAGGCTTATGATAAAATCGATTTCCTTCATGATATCGTCAACGGTCACATAATCAAGGACGAGCCCGTTCTTGACAGGAACGCGCATCGATTTTCCCCGCTTGAAATCCACGAGCGGCACATCGAGCCTCCTGCACAGAACGTCCACACCGGTTTTCCGGAACGCCGTATCGCTGGGACAGCCCCAGCCGGCCCCTTCCCCTACCACCGGATCGAAACCATCGTGCCGTAATGCTCCGACCAGGAGCTCGATAAGGTAGGGGTTAACGGTTATGCCCGTCTTCCAATCCTCACCCATCATGAGGTTCGGCTTGATCAAGACCTTTTTCGTTTTCGACGGTATGACGGCCTTCAGCCCCCCCAAATGATCGAGAAGGGCATGGAATCCCCCGGCAACCTGATCCTCGTCCGGGCCGCCGGTTTTTACCACTGCCACGGTACTCGGTCCGCCTGAAGCCATTTTCCATCTCCTTTTTCCGCTTGAAACCATCTCCATCAACCGGACTATCATACCACGGATTCAAAGAAAACGACGGGGGATGATCTCGATGGAGGCTGGAAAATATCACCTTTTCGGGGTCACGATATAGAAGGGCCGTGACTGTTCCTGCGTATACCCCTGAAACGAAAACTCGACCGGAAATCTACGAAATACCTCGGTGTAATACGCATCAGTGTCGATTCCCGGGTCCGCATGGCCCTCGAAAAAGATCCGCTCGCCGGTCATGCCGATGATGAATCGGAAAAGCCCTTCCCGGTCTTTCAGCTCCTTCGTTCTGTACACGGACAGGAAGAAGGCAATATCGATTTTATCGTTGCCCAGTATTTCGATGACCCTTTTCTGATAATCGGCCCCGTTGAAATCCACTGCGTGGTATTCGATATCGGCCTCCAACAGCGCGGTGATCTCACGGGCCATCCCGATCGTATCCTTCTGCCCGTCCACACCGATGACGCGCTTCGCTCCGGCAGCGTGGGCCTTGACGCATGTCTGCCCCAGGTTGCACCCGAAATCCACGATCACCTTGCCCCTGCACACGCTGAAATCGACATACCGGTACCGGGAAAGGTCGTCCCTTTTTCCCCTGATTCCGATCTCGGTAAAGGTCTGGTAGGAGGGAAACCAGGACAGTCTCCTGATCCTTCTCCTCAGCCTTTTAACTTTTTTTTCGTAATCAGCACCACGTCCATTGTTCTGAGTCTGCATAAACACCCCGCAATTATTCGCCTGGCTCCGTCCACCATGATGATCTCCGCATCCCCGGAGCTTTTATCAATAATGTTCTCAAGTATTTTTTCCTGAATATAGAGGGGACACGGGAAGGGAGGTCCCGTCTTCGCGTATTTCTTTATGGCCCTCCTGCGCTTCAGGATCTTCGTCTGATAAATGTCTCGCAAACCATGATGGGGAAGCTCATCGAAATGCCTGTGCGAAGCGCCGTCGTATAACTCCGCCGTTGCCGCATACGCATAAGACTCTTTAAAGAGCTTCGCCACGGAATCATGATATTCAACGGCATAGTATCTTGACAGCACCGTTTTCACAAGCTCGTAAAAGACCGTTTTGCCGGGAATTTGATTTACTTCCAGGAAATCATATGCGGGTCCAATCCTTTCATTTACGGTGACCTCAATGCTCACCGTCTTCTCCGTCTTTCCAAGCGGCAGCTGATGAAAAATCAATGTCCCCATCTCGTCAGTCATAGTGAAATTAACACATACGGGCGCCCGTTCTTTCTCCCCGGTTTGAATAATATAACCATATTTACTGCAACAAAGTCGCTCGTTTTCATTATCTTGTTTGTGGAAATACATACCCAGGTGAAGGAGAAGAACATGCCGGAGAAGTGGATTGACATCGAAAAGAAGAGAGAATCCGAGCGGGAGAGAGCGCTCGAGAAAAAGCGGGTGATATACATAAAAAGCGATCTGTATCCGAAGGGCGAATTCGTTCCCGAGCTCGATGCGCGAATAACCGTCTTCGACAGAGGTTTCACGATAGGAGACAGCGCATACGAGTATGCCAGAACCTACAGGCACAAACCGGTACAGGTCCGGGAGCACATGGAACGGATGTTCTCTTCATTAAAAATACTCCGGATAAACCCTGGATTTGACAGAGAGCGGTTTTCTGCATTGTGCGAAGAGCTCACGGAACGGAACAGCTCCCTCCTGGAGGAATACGAGGACTACAACATCGTCTGGGAGGTGACACGCGGCGAATGGGGCTGGCACGGACGCCGCCCTCCCGCGCCTGAAGGTACGGGCGGCCCGACCGTTATCATTAAAAACAACCTCAACGACCAGAGGCTCTGCGCCCATTTCTTCTCTGAAGGGGCGCATGTGGTTACCCCGCCCGGCAGGCACAACAGCCCGAGCTCATGGGACCCGAAGATCAAAACGTACTCCAGGCTGAACTACGTTCTGGCCGACCTCGATGCGCGGCTCGTGGACCCTTGCGCCGTTGCGCTCCTTTTGGACGGTTCGGGAAATTTCTCGGAAGCGATAGGGGAGAATATCTGGATCGTTCAGGACGGCGTGCTCATGACTCCCACGGACCGCACTATTCTGAGAGGGCAGACCAGGAACAACGTTATTAACATGGCAAAGAAATTAAATATACCGGTGGAAATCAAGGACCTGCAGCCCTGGCACCTCTACAACTGCGAGGAGGCATTTCTTTCCACGACGTTTCCCGGTCCGCTGCAGCCCATCGGGCGGTTCAACGGGGTCCTTGTCGGCAAGGAGCTGCCGGGTCCCGTGACCGGACGGCTGGCGGAAGCCTGGAGTGAATGGGCGGGAATAGATATAACCGGGTGGTCCCGGCTGAGCGAGGGGGAAAAGGCATCCGCTGAAAAGGAGAGAGACAGGCTCAACGAGGAGCGCGCCCGGCTGACGCATATCCCGTACTAGCCCTCCGGATAAAGACCGGAGGGCAAGCCCCCCGGATAAACCGGAGGGCAAGCCCCCTTTATCGGCTGACGAGAAACGCGCCCGCTGCGACCAGAACAATCCCCAGGATCCTGGTCAGAGTAATGGAGATCTGCGGCGATGCGAAGAGGCCGAAATGGTCCAGCAGGAGCGCGATCACGAGCTGTCCGAAGACGATCGCCACCAGGGTGGACGTGGTACCTATGCGCGGCACGAGGAAAATCGGGGCCGCCAGAATGGCGACGCCCAGCAGGCCCCCGGCGTACAGGTACCACTCTGACGGTCCGGGCAGGGATTTGAACCGGGCGGTTTTCGGGAAAATGAGGATGATGACCAGGAGCAGGCCTATGCTCACGAAAGTGAGTATGAGTACGGAACCGAAATTGCCGGCCCTGCTCCCGAGCGTGGCGTTGAGCACGGACTGAACCGCGATCATACCCCCGGCGATAAATCCCATTCCGTAAAGCGACGTGTTCAGCAGGTTCATCCTTTTCTCCTCAGTGTGCATTTGTTTCAGGCGGTTATTTTTCTCCATTATCGGCCCTGTTCACGTCAATCAGGAAATTCATTTTTCCGCGCAGTGCGTTGATCCTTTTTTCGGTAAGGCGCCATTCCCAGTTGTGGAGCGCAGTCCCGGGCGTATTCATCCGTGCTTCCGGGCCGAGCCCCAGAATATCCTGCAGGGGAACCATGACCCAGCCGGCCTTTGAGTGCATGAGCGCGCGGATGACGGCCCTCTGCAGTCGCCTCTTACCGCACACCCGGAATCCGAGGTAGCGGCGGACCTCCCGCCGTGTACGCCCCGAGCTCCCGAGCCGGCCGGCAAGCGTCTCGTTGTCATGGGTTCCGGTGTATGCCACGCAGTTCTCCGTGTACCGGTGGGGACGGTGGAGCTCCGAGCCGCCAGAACCGAAACCGAACTGGAACACCCGCATGCCCGGCAGGCCGAAGCGGTCGCGGAGCCCGGCCACTTCGTCGTTTATCACACCCAGATCTTCAGCGATAAAGGGAAGGGACGGGAAACGCTCCCGCAAAACCGAGAGAAAATCTTCGCCCGGCCCCCTGTTCCATGTGCCGGACTCGGCCGTCTCCGCGCCGAAGGGCACTTCCCAGTACTCCGCTATTCCCCTGAAATGGTCGATACGAACGCAGTCGAAGAGCTCCAGGTTGTGAGCGACGCGATCGACCCACCAGGAATAATTCTCCTCCTTCAACCGCGCCCAGTCGAATATCGGATTGTTCCAGAGCTGCCCCGTTTCGCTGAAATAGTCCGGCGGAACGCCTGAGACCGAGATCGGCAGGCCGCGCTCGTTCAGCCTGAAAAACCGCCTGTGGGCCCACACGTCCGCGCTCTCCAGGTTTACGTAGAGCGGGACGTCGCCGATAACGGTTATCCCCCTGCCGGAACAGTAATCCTTCAGCCCGGCCCATTGCGTGAAACACAGGTACTGCAGGAATTTCCGGCGTTCGATGGACCGGGCCAGTCTGGATCGCGCGTCAGCAAGCGCGCCCGGGTCGCGATCCCTGAGCGGCGCGGGCCACTCGGTCCACGTCGAGCACCCGGTCTCCTTTCGGAGCGCTGAAAACAGGGCGAAATCGTCGAGCCAGGCGCTCTGTGTTTCACAAAAACGTTCGATCGCATTCGCGTGCAGGTTCCGCCGTTTTGACTTCCCGAAAGCCCTCAGGAGTATCTCCGCCTTCCATCCGGTCACGGCCCCGTAGTCGACGCTGCCGGAGGGAAAGGAGGGCTTCCCTTCGATATCCTCCTCATCCAGGAACCCCTGTCGCACCAGGAGCCCCGGACTAATAAGCAGTGGATTCAGGGCGAACGCCGAGAGCGCGCTGTAAGGCGAGTTCCCGAAAGAGGTGCTCGTGGGACCCGGAGGGAGGATTTGCCAGAGGCCCTGTCCCGCACCATGCAGGATATCCGCGAAACGGAAGGCCTCCTCTCCCATGTCGCCGATCCCGAAAATCGACGGGAGAGACGTGAGGGCGAGGAGCACGCCGCTTCTTCTCTTCAGCTCCATTACCGTCTCCTGCCGGTGGCGTAAAAACGGGTCGAAATGCCGCGTCGTCCCGAGTGCGCAGGCCCGTTCACGGCCTATCATAGGATGGGACGGATAAGAATAAAAGTCAAAAAGATAACCGGGCGGCCTGCCCCCGGCGCCCGTGAAGCCTCTCGTTGACTTCACCCGCCGTGCCCGTTACAATGCTTAAGGAGAACAGCCGGAGACTTTTAATGCCCTGGACCTATAGAACAACCTCGCTCTGCCTCTGTTACGATAAAAAAGTGAAACCGCCGGCTGACGTGCTCATCAAAAAAGAGCTCGCTCGGGGATTTGACGAGTACCGCTGCTTCCCCTTCATGCCGGACAACCACGTAATCGAAAGGCTGCGGGACGGCGAGCCCGCGGATTCTTTTTCCTACCGTTTCGCGGACATTCGGAACGACTCCTATGCATCGATATCGAACGGCGATATCACCGTGCTGGGCAGGCTCCGGCGCAACGGGCTGCTCTCATCGCGTCTGCACCGTGCCCTGGCGCTCCTTCACCGCGCCCTCCGTGAAACGGACGACCCGTCGCTGCTCGGAAGACGGTTCGTAATCGTCCGCGAGCGGGCGGGCATGCCTTCACTGTACCACGTGGAAAAAAAATGCATCGTTCTTGCCCACGTGGGACAGGGGCCCCGGTGGACGGAGATTCCCACCATCTACCTCGGGCTGAATACCTTCGATCTCCTCGCATGGGAGGAACGCGGCGGCGGCAAAACACTTTTTCGCACCCTGATGCTCCTGCTCGGGGTTGAGGAACGGGCGATCGAAACAGGCTACTTCCACCTGGAGCTCATGCCGCCCTCCACGGCCGCAGCGATGCGCGTGCTCGCCGAAAAGGTTGTTCGTTTTTCGCGCACTGCGGAGATTGTAACCCCGGAGGCAGCCGAACCCGTTACCATTAAAAGATTCACCGCGAGGAACAGATCGAACATCCTGAGCGGCCTGAATGCTCGAAGCAACGGGAACGAGCTCGATTTCGACTATGAAAAAAACGTGAGCGCGATTGAATCGCTGGCCCGTTTCGCACGCATGTACAAGCGGAGCGACGATTATGAATCGCTCCGTGAAACGGTTCGGCTGCTCACGGCCGCCTCAGGCCACGATGTGCACGAGGTACGCAACCGGGCGAACATCATCCTCGAGCGGGTTCTCTCCCCCAAGCCGTTCGATGCGCCCCTTGCCGTGCGTTTCGTCAACGTGACCAGAGGCTCGACGCATCTTTTCACCTTCGACCTTCCCATGACCAAAAACGGCTATTTCGTGCGGCTCTACCTGAACAAAACCGAGGACCAGTTCATACTGGATAAGGATATCGACTTTCTTGACATCGATCTGTCCTTCGATAAGGAATCCGGCCGCTACAGGGCGGAACATGAATTCGACCAAATCGGCCACGTGGATTACCTCGTTCACGCCAGAAAGCGAACGCGGCCGACCTGGCTTACCGGAGGGGAAACCTCCGGCAGGATCAACATCATACCCGACCTGCAGGGTGAGTTTATTCTCGAAATATTTCCGGACATTCACGGCCATACCCGGGTCTACTGGCATGACCCTGACGGGAACACGGGGCTCGTATACAATGAAAACGGCGAAGTCATACGGCTCGGCGGGTTCGCCGACATCACGGCCCATCTGGAGGATTTAAAGGACCGCTACGCCGTTACCGCGATTTATCTGCTCGGCGTGCAGAAGCGCGGCTCCAACCGCGAGGACTGGGCGCCGGATGCCACCTCGCCGTCGCCCTTCTCGCCCATGAGCCTCACCCTGATAGAGCCGGCGCTCGGCGGCGAAGAGGAGCTGAAAAGGCTCATCGACCGCGCCCATGCGCTGTCTATTAAAATAATCGTGGACATCGTTCCCCATCTGAACAGGCGAAGCACGGACGTTCCCGAAAAACAGGTCGTGCACTGCTACGACGAAGCCGGAAATTTAGTGGAAAGGGCGTCCACGGACGGACGGTACGGAAGCTGGAACGACGGCAAGCTGCTCAACTACAGAAAGTTCGAGATATGGGAATGGACCGCCGATTCGATCAGGGAGCTTATCGACCGGTTCGATATAGACGGGATACGTTACGATTCGGCACACGCCGTTCCGATCATGATGAAACGCAACAACTACCCGTTCATGTACGGAAAACGCCGCGGGCTCGAAGAAATGGTGGAGGGGACCGTCATCGTGAACGACCGGGAGGACGATCACTTCGTCACCACCGGTTTCTACGACTCCGCGTGCAGGGATTTCATCGCCATACCCTTTCACTACTACATCATGCTCTCCATCGAGCGGTGCCTCCGCAGGCAGTCCAAGACGTTTTTTATCAACATCGCTGAGTGCTACTGGGGAAGGGAACAGTACCTGGCCAGGACCGGAATCGTCCCCTACAACTCGGCGCTCTTCAAGATCTGCGAGAACATCTTACACGGCAAGACCGACGTACGTGAGATCTACCACCTCTACGACGCATACAATCCACGCGTTCTTCCGCCGGGAACGACGCTCCTGGGCATACTGGGAAACCACGACGAGCGCCGCGCTCTCAACACCTTCGGCTTGCACGGGATGCGGGCCGCAATCGGGCTCACCGTTTTCCTGAGCGATATTGTAATGGACTACGAGGGGAGCGCCGAGGGGGAATCGTGGAAGGTCTTTCTGGACAATATATACGTAAACTGGAACGACTTCGAGTCCATGGCCAACCCGGGTCTCGAGGGGTTCTACCGGGACATCTACGTCTTTCACCGGCGGCACCGGGGTCCCGGACACCTTATCTGGACGAACAACAACATGGTCGCCGGGGCGATGAAATTCACGGACCGGGGCATATGGATCGGAGCCTTTAACTTTTCCGAGGAGAGCCAGTCCGTGGAGCTGCAGTTCGACAATCCCGCACTGCCGCTGAAGGACGGGGCGTTCTACCGGATAACGGACCCCATATACTCCAGGGTGACGGAACAATACGGCTACTTTACCGGGGAGGAGCTGCGGGTCTCCAGGATTCGCACCATCGTCACCTACACGAACCGCGCGAAGCACCTCATGCTCGAGGAGATCACCGACCCCGGTCCCCATTACGGGGATTTTCTCCATGATTCACTCTTCAGACTGGGTACCCTCACGGACGCGGCCCAGGTGTCCCACAATTACTTCTTCCGCGAGCTCTCCGGCCGGTTGGGAAGTAGTGACGATTTCACGGCCTTTTTACGGGAAAACATCGTCCGTCTCATGAGAGGCTCAGACCGGCAAGTCATTGAGCTCGGGCTGAAACGCGCACTCTTCCACTGCGTGAAACGGGGTCTGGTCCCGGGAAAAACCCTTCTGGAATACATGGATGTGATTTCCGCCAGTCCGGAGACGGAGCTCTCCGGACTGGGTAAAAAACTGCGGGATCACAACAGGCGTGAGCCCCTCGTTTTCATATCCGCGGAAGCTGAGCCCTTCTCCAAGAGCGGCGGCCTTGCCAACGTGGTCTACGAGCTGCCGCGCGAGCTCGCCTCCCTCGGGGAAAAGGTGTATGTCATCACTCCCTTTTACCGGCACGGTGATGAAAAACTCGTGAGGAAAATGCAAAGCGCCGTCAACCGCTACGGAATATCCTACACCGGGCGGAACGTCCGCTTCAAGATACGGGACGATGAATACGAATGCGGGGTACACAGCGGAACCGTGGACGGTGTCACCTATTATCTCCTCGACCACCATGAACTCTTCGACGGGCTTTACTGGGGATACACGGCTGAGGAGAAGCTCCGCCGCCGCATCGGCTTCGCCCGGGCCGCCACCGAGGTCATCGTCGCTTTCGGCCTGCACCCCATGTGCACCTTCACGAACGACGCCTATGCCGGTATCTACAACGGTATCGTTCGCGCCGACCCCTACTACCAGAACAAAACCGACTACGTGAGAAACACCTACTTCCACATCATTCACAACATGGGCTGGCAGTACTTCGACGCCTATCACCGGTACGAGCGCGGATTCGACCACTTCCTGCTCTTCAACCTCCCGGAGTGGCACGCGGCGGGCTTTCTCGATCCCCGTCACTCCGACCGGATAAACTGCATGGCCGCGGGGATACGGTACGCGGACAGAGTCATCACGGTAAGCCCTTCCTACGCCCGTCAGATCGAGCTTGCCGCGGACGGCATGGAAAACCTGCTGCACGACGTGATAGGGATCAACAACGCGCTGGGACGGGATTTCAAGGAGCAGACGGTGCGCCGGGCAAACGAATCGGGATTCGTTGAGGAGAGCTGGCCCCTCCTGCTCGAACAGGTAAATGCCAGGCCCGATCTGAAAAAAAAGCTCCGCGAGCGGTTTCCGGAGCTTCTCGAATCAGCCCGCTCCTGCGAGACCGCCCCGGACCCCGGGCGGAGGGAGATACTCGTCCGAATGCGGAACAAGCTCCTCCTTCAGGCCCGGAAGGGCCTGGACCCGGATCCCGACCGCGTGCTTTTCTCCATGATTCACCGTATCTCGGAGCAGAAGGGTTTTCAGCTCGTGCTGGATGCGTCAGAGGGCATATTCAAGCACCTGGGGTTCCAGGGAATTATCGGGGGCGCCGTTTCCGGGGGTGACCGGGGGGGAGAGGAGCTTGCCGCCGGGCTTCTTCGACTTGCGGAGTTCTATCCCCGAAGCGTTTCGGTCACCATCGGCTTTCAGGACATCGCCGTACCCCTCTTCGCATCCGACGTTTTCCTCATGCCCTCCCTGTACGAGCCGGGCGGGATCTCGCAGCTGGAGGCCTTCGCGTGCGGCTGTCTCGTGGTGGCCCGGGCCACCGGGGGACTCCGCGACACCGTCCACCCCCTGCAGGTGAAGAACGGACGGATAGAGGGCAACGGGTTCCTCTTCGCGGATTCCACCGCCCCCTCCTTTTACGACGCCATGAAACGGTGTATGGATTTTTTTCAGAGCTCTGATGAAGAGACGCTCCGTGAAGCGCGTGAAAAGGCCGGGGAGTACGTCTACTTCTGGGACCGCTCAGCCAGGCATTACATTGAAAACATCTACACGATCAAGGAGATCATTCGCGGGGATTGAGCGCGGACGGGCCCTCTATCCGAATGTTCATTAAAACAATCACCGTTCGCGGGATCGAGCGGTATTTTCCCCGTTCTTCCAGCGGAAATCCGGGAGGGGGCACAAGGCGCTTATTATCCTCGGCGCCCGTATCGCACAGCCTGCGCCATTCAAAGCCCGCGCGAACGGGCAGGAGAACGGAGGCCTCCCGGTCGCAGGTGTTGAAGATCATGAAGAGCGACCCGTTCTCCTCCGGACCCCCGCTTTTGCCTTTCAGTGCGAGCTCGCAGCAAATCAGCCGGGCGTTCGGGTCATCCCATCGCGGCTTTTCCAAATCAGGCCCGTACCAGCTCAGGTCCGGAAGGCCGGTCTCATGCTCCTTCCCGCCGGAGAAGAAGTCGCATTCCCTTAAAACGGAGAATCGTTTTCGAAGTTTTATCAATCCCCTGCAGAAGGCGAGCATGTCCCCGGCCCGCGTCGCGGTCTCCCAGGGAAACCAGCTCGTCCCGTTGTCCTGGCAGTAGCCGTTGTTGTTGCCCAGTTGCGTCCTCATCACCTCGTCGCCGCTTAAAAGCATGGGCACGCCTCGGGAGAGAAGCAGAACGCAGAGACCGTTTCTGATCATACGCTCCCTGAGCCGAAGCACGTTCGGTTCGTCCGTTATGCCCTCCGCACCGCAGTTAAAGGAGATGTTGTTGTCGGTACCGTCGAGGCCCTGCTCGCCGTTCGCCTCGTTTCGCTTCTTCTCGAAGCTGTACAGGTCGTGCAGGGTGAATCCGTCATGGGCCGTGATGAAGTTGACGGAGGCGCAGGCGGACCTCTCTCCGCCGCCGAATATGTCCTGGGAGCCCGCGAAACGTGTGGCGAACACCCCGATACCCCCCTTCCCCCGGAGGAACCCGCGCACCGTGTCGCGGTAGCCGTCGTTCCACTCCATCCAACCGGAGGGAAAGCGGCCCGTTTCCCGGGTTTTTATATCCCAGGGCTCCGCGATAAACTTGACTTCACTCAGCACGGGGTCCTCGCGCAGGACCGTAAAGAGACGCGCCCCGGGCGTAAACCGCTGCTTCTCGTATCCCAGCACGGTGGCAAGGTCGAATCGAAACCCGTCCACATGCATCTCCCGCACCCAGTACCGGAGCGAATCCAAAACGAGCCTGAGCACCGCGGGTTTTTCTATATCGAGGGTGTTTTTACACCCGGTATCGTCCCTGTAGAACCTTCCCGGCTGATGATCCGGCCCCTCCAGCGCGTAGTAGGAGGGATTGTCGATACCCCTGAAGCAGATCGTGGGACCGAGCTCGTCTCCCTCTCCCGTGTGGTTGTACACCACGTCCAGAATGACCTCCAGGCCCGCCCGGTGCAGCTCGCGCACCATGGTCTTGAACTCGTTTACCTGGCAGCCCGGCGACGAGCCCGCGGCGTAGGAGGATTCCGGCGCGAAAAAGCCCACGGTGTTGTATCCCCAGTAGTCGGAAAGGCCCTTGCGAACCAGGTCGCCGCGCGTGTAAGACTCCTGTACCGGAAGGAGCTCAACCGAGGTGACCCCGAGCTCGAGCAGATGGGGAATCTTTTCCGCGAAGCCGGGGTAGGTCCCCGGATGGGCTACACCCGAGGACGGATGCGCGGTGAACCCCCGGAGGTGCGCCTCGTAGATGATCATCTCGCCGGGTGGGACCGCGGGACGCACGTCGCCGTCCCAGTCGAAAAGACCGTCCATCACGATACACTTGGGTACGAGAGCTGCGTTGTCCCTCTCGTCCATTGACAGGTCGTCCGGATGCGCGCGGCGGTCATAGCCGTAGAGGAGCCCGTCACGGTCCCTGAACTTGCCCGTTAGCGCACGCGCATAGGGGTCCATGAGGAGCTTGTGGGGATTGAAGCGCAGGCCGCGGGCGGGGTCGTGGGGGCCGGCGACCCTGTACCCGTAGAGCAGGCCGGGACCCGTATTCCTGACGAAGGTCCGCCACAGGGAGGTCCCGTCGACTCGTTTGAGCTCGATCGTGGCAGAGGGTCCGGAGGAGGGACCGTCGAAGAGGATGAGAAACACGCGCTCCGCGTGGGAAGAGTAAAGCGAGAAACGCACACCCCCGTCGACCGGTACGGCTCCGAGAGGGACCTCCCCGTTCAAAACCGTATCCGTATAGACATCGGCGCGGCGCGGCCTTTCCACCGGTCAGTTCACTCCCGCCACTTGATGAGCTCAGGGTGGAGCTTCCGAACATCCGCGTCCGAGGGAACAATCCGAATGCCGAAGCTCTGAACGCCCGATGACGTGAGGGAAACGCTCCCCTCGTACTTCCCGACCCGGTCCTTGTACTGCTCAACGAAACGAAGCCCGACGGTATCGCAACTTTCTTCCTCCTGCAGCAGGTAGAACAGCTCCACCTCGAACAGCGAGGGGTCCGCGTCATCCAGGTTCACATAGCACTGTACGTTGATCTCGTCGTCGGTAAAGAGAAGATCCTTTTTGTCCGCGTCGGTTAAAACGTCCTTTATATACACCTTGCTCCATACCGCCTGCACCTTCTGCAGGTTCTGGATGATCTCCTTGAGCCGCTTCCCGTCGTCGGCCAGAAGCGACTGCCTCCCGGTTATTGCCGGCAGATAGCTTTTCCTGCCGTACTCTTCGAGCATGCGGTTGATGGTAAAGTCGCGATATACCGTGTACATCGATTCCTTCATCATGGAGACCCACTCCCGCGGCACATCGTGCTCGTCGCGGTCATAGAAGCGCGGCACGACCTCATCCTCAAGCAGGTCGTATATCCGGTTCGCCTGTATAACGTTCCTGATCTCGGACCCGCCGTGCAGGTTCGAGGATAAAATCTCCCATCCGTTCTTCCCGTTGCAGCATTCGGGCCACCAGCCGTCCATGACACTGAAGTTCAAAACCCCGTTCATACCCGCTTTCATACCGGACGTACCCGAGGCCTCGTAGGGCTCGAGCGGCGTGTTGAGCCATACGTCCACACCCTGGACCAGGTTCACCGCCACGTTCCGGTTGTAATTTTCGATAAAGACCACCCGGTCCTCGAGATCGTGCTCCCGTGCAAAATCGATGATCTCCTTTATCATGTTCTTGCCCTCGGTGTCCGCCGGATGGGCCTTGCCGCTGAATATAAGCTGAACCGGCCGTGTCCGGTTCGCCAGGATCGCCTTGAGCCGGTCCCGGTCCCGCAGCACCAGGGTCGGCCTTTTATAAGCCGTGAAGCGCCGCGCGAAACCGACGGTTAAAAACTGCGGGTCCAGGACCTGGTCCAGCTTCTTGATTCTTACGGACGAGTATCCCTGTTCCGCGTAACCGGATTCGATAGCCCCGCGCAGGAACGCGATCATCTCCTTCTTTCGCTTCGAATGCGCTTCCCAGACCTCCTCACCGGGTATATCCCGAATCTTGAGAAGCTGCTTGTCGTCACCGGTAAGGGTCCGGTAATCTTCCCCGATAGAACGCTCGAACAGAGAACGCATTTGTGACGAAAGCCAGGAATAGTGCACGCCGTTCGTAATATGGTCTATGGGAACCTCGCACCTAGGGCGATCCGGAAAGACGCTCTGCCACATACCCCTGGAAACGTCCGCGTGAATTTTCGACACGCCGTTTACATACGCCGCGCAGCGCATTGCGAACACGGGAAGCCAAAAGGTCTTGTCGTCGTGGAGCATTCCCATTTCCAGCACTTTCTGCAGAGGTACCCCCAGGTCCTCGGTCTTGTCCTTGAGGTATTTTTTTACCGTCTCAACCGGGAAATTCTCGTTTCCCGCCTCCACCGGGGTGTGGGTTGTGAATACGGTCGTGGTCTTGATGAACGCGAGCGCCTCCTCGAAACCGTACCCCTCGTCGCGCATGAGGTTCCGCAGACGCTGAATGAGCAGAAAGGCCGAGTGCCCCTCGTTCAGGTGGAACACGTCGGGCTCTATCTGCAGGGTTTCAAGGGCCTTCATTCCGCCGAATCCCAGCAGGAGCTCCTGCAGGAGGCGTATTTCCCGCCGGGCGTCATAGAGGTACTCGGTAATCCGTCTGTACTCGGGCGGGTTCTGCTCCAGGTTGGAGTCCAGGAGCAGAAGCCTCACCCTCCCCACGTTGACGAGCCACACCTTAATCTTGATAACGGCGTCCAGTATTTTCAGGTCGATATAGACGGGGTCGCCGTCCGGGGTGCTCAGCTCCTTGACGGGCATGTGATACACGTTGCTGTCAAGGTACTCCTCTTCCTGAAAGCCGTTCATATTGATCTTCTGATTAAAATAGCCGTACCGGTAAAACAGCCCTACACCGATTACGGGCAGCCCCAGGTCGGACGCTCCTTTCAGGTGGTCTCCCGAGAGAAGGCCGAGACCTCCCGCGTACACGGGCAACGACTGATGGAGACCGTACTCCATTGAAAAATAGGCAATGACCCTGTCCCTGAACAGATCGCTGAACTCGGACGACGAATCCGTATACCGCTCGTAGCGCTTCCATATTCCATCCAGGTCGCGCAGGAAACCCTCGTCCTTCGACAGCTCATCCAGCCGCTCAACCGGCAACGAGTAGAGGAGCTTGACGGGATTCCTGCCGAGATTTTCGAAGAGGTCCGGATCGATCCTGCGAAAGAGCCGCAGGGCCTCGGTATCCCACAGCGACCAGAGATTGTATGCGAAGTAGAGAAGC
This sequence comes from uncultured Spirochaetota bacterium, assembly GCA_964460545.1. Classification (GTDB taxonomy): domain Bacteria; phylum Spirochaetota; class B62-G9; order B62-G9; family DRHN01; genus CAYWUT01. The sequence continues at coordinate 6,392 of CAYWUT010000048.1, read as the reverse complement.
CGGCGCAGCCTCTCGGGATATCTGGGATAAACGAATATTTTTGTCAGATTCATTTGATTCTCCTGTTTCGTGCACCATTAATATAATCTCAGCCGGCCCGCGGTATAACCGGAAAATCGAGGAGCTCCGCGTACACCTCCGTCAATTCGAAGGCCCTGTCCCGCCAGCTGATCCCCCGTACCTCGGCCTTTCCCAGGCGGCCGAGGTGCGTCATCTCCTCCGGGTCCTTCAGAAGGGATACGACACGCCGTATCATTCCGTCCACGTTCCAGTAGTCCTCGGTGAGTACGTGGCGGACCGCTTCGATCACACCCGACTGCCTGGAAACCAGCACCGCGAGCCCCCTGCTCATGGCCTCGAGCACGGTGATGTTGAAGGGGTCCGAGACCGACGGCGCGACGAGCACATCGGACGTCGATAAAACGCGGGCTACATCCTCCCTTTCAAGAAAGCCGGTAAACGTGACACGGTTTTTTATTCCATAACGGGACACCCGGCGCATGAGCCTTTCCGTCATATCGCCCTCGCCCGCCATTATAAACCGCACACCCGGGAAACGCCCAAGCACCCCGCGCGCCACCTCCAGAAAGATATCCGGTCCCTTCTGGCAGGTCATCCGCCCCATGAAGAGCACGACCGGCTCGTCGGACGGGCGGGCGGCGGGTGAAGGAGTATCCTCGAGTAAAAACCCGTTGTGAACGACGCGTATTTTTTCCGGGGCCACACCGTAGCGGGAACGAACCGCTTCGGCCGTGAACCTTGAAACCGCGACGACACGGTCCGCCAGGCTGAGGCCGATGCGCTCGTACTCCTCGATCCGTTCATCCTGCCGTCCGCACGACCTGTCGAACTCCGTGGAATGCACGTGGCACACGAGCGGCTTTCCGGCCGCCTCCTTCGCGTGAAGGCCTCCCTCGTAGGTGAGCCAGTCATGGGCGTGTACGATATCGAAATCCAGGGAGACGATCACCGATTCCACGAGCTCACGGTACCTGACGTTCGAAAACGGGTCGGACCGGTACGGGCCCCCTTCACGTTTTCGGCTGGTCCCGTGTACGTCCATCGCATGTATGGGAAGGTCGATGTCCTCCGGGCGCTTCAGATGAAAGCCGCACGGTTCAGAATCGGGCAAGACGAGGAAAATCTCCACCCCCAGTTCGAGGAGCCCCCGAACCATGCCCCAGCATGCCGTTCCGAGTCCCCCGGTAATGCGGGGAGGAAACTCCCAGGTTAGAAAAAGTACCTTCACCGGTTTCCTTCGGTTCATGGTGTGTGTGCCCCGTCTCAGGGGTTAAGATGATGAGATAAAACATGATAATCAATGAAAAATACCGCTTACCCCGGGGACGCATCCCCGCGGGGACCGGCCGGCGACCGGTCCAGAGCGGCGAATCGGGAAATCCCCTCTTGGCAGGGATGTAAAGAGGGCATATAGTATTATTTACATATGTATCCTGAGAAAAGGTCCGCTCTTAAGCATACATGGAGATGCGGACTCCGGTATTCAACAGGAATAATTTTATGCAGGAGAAATAGCATGAAGAAAAGCGGAATAACCCGTCGTGAATTCATCGTGCGCGCCGCCGCTTCCTCTGCGGCCTTCATGCTCGCCCCGTTCCTTCTGGCGGGCAGCGACTCAAAGAAAAGCGGCGGTTCGAAAAACAACGATGCACTGAAAACGACCACGTTCGACCTGAACGACCCGGCATACGCCCCTCTGAAAAATGAGGGCGGAGCCGTTTACGCCAAGATCGATGGCTACCGGGACCAGGTCATCATTCACCGTGTTTCTGACTCGGAGGCCGCGGTGTTCTCGTCACGCTGTACCCATGCCGGGTGCAAGGTCGAGCTGCCGAATAACGGCAAGGCGGTATGCAAGTGTCACAACTCGGTTTTCGACGACGTGGGAAAGCGGCTGAGCGGACCCGCTTCGAAGGACCTGAAGCGTTTCGACGCCCGAATTTCCGGAGATTCGATCGTGGTAAGCGTATCTTAAATCCGCGGGACATCGTCATGATCTGAAAGGTACCCATGAAGTGCGGGACGGCATGTTCGCATTTCGGTAAAAAAGCACACGGCCCCACCAACGTTCTCCCCATCGACGACTGTATCCAACTTTTCAGCGAGTATGAAACAGCCCTTTTCTTTTACTTCGCCAAACACACGCGTTCGAGAGACGAACGGGTGGCATGAAAAAAATGGTATGCCCTCTATCGTCCGTTCGGTAGAGCCCGGAATATCAAAAAATTAGTTTTTTTTCTTGACGGGTGTTTTATTTTCTCATACGATTGAAACCGGTTACATGAAACCGGTTTAATGTACATCCCGGAGTCCCTGAAAGTACTTGCCGATGAAGCGAAAAACCATGGATACACTGACCTGCTGATAAGATCGCGCAGGAAGACTGCCGTGAGAACATTCGCTCAGTATCGGGACCCGTTATTAATACACCATACGCCGGTATAAGGAGAAGATTATCATGGGTATAAAAATTGCGTTTATCGGAGCAGGCAGTACCATGTTCGCAAAGCTGCTGATGTGCGATATCTATTCTCACCCGGCCTTGAAAGAGGCCACTATCGTTCTCGAAGATATCGACGAAAAAAGGCTGGACCTTACCTACAGGCTTTCTCAAAAAATAATAAATGATTTTAACCTGCCCGGAAAGGTTGAGAAGACAACTGATCAGAAGGAGGCGCTCGATGGCGCGGATTTTGTCATCAGTATGATTGCAGTCGGGAGCCTTGATGCCTGGGAAATCGATAAAAAAATTCCTTTGAAATACGGAGTCGATCAAATTGTCGGCGATACGCTGGGACCGGGTGGGGTTTTCAGGGCCCTGCGGCATATCGATCCTATTCTCAGTGTGTGCAGGGAAATGGAAAAACTCTGTCCCAATGCACTATTCATTAATTACGCCAACCCGATGGCGGCCATTATGTGGGCTGTGAACAGGGGAAGCTCAATAAGGAATATTGGCCTCTGCCACAGTGTACAGGCGACGACAAAGGAGATCGCGGGATACATCGGAGCCGCCGACTGGGAAAATTATCCAATAACCAATGAGGACTGGCACGAGTTTTATTACCGGCCGCTGCCCGAGAACGTCAACTTCTACGTCGCGGGAATAAACCATATGGCATGGTATCTGAAGTATGAAGTTGACGGTGAAGACGCTTATCCAAGGATCCGTGAGGCCTATAATGATACACGGGCCTACAAGGCGGATACGGTGCGTTTCGAGATATTGAAACACTTTGGATATTTTGTGACAGAGTCACCGCATCATTTTTCAGAGTACGTTCCCTACTTCAGGAAGAGTCAGAAGGCAATAGATCATTTCATGAGCTACACGTGGAATGCCCTAGAAATTGTAAGGGAAAAAGGAAAGGGCGACGATGAATCGATCCTTCGTCAGATAGAGGGGAAGGAAAAAATCGAGCTGAAACCAAGCGTTGAGTACGGGGCCAAAATCATCAACGCCATGGTGACGGGAGAAGAGATCAGAATCAACGGTAATGTAAATAACAGCGGATTAATTACAAATCTCCCTGATAATTGCTGCGTCGAAGTCCCCTGCCTGGTGGATAAAAACGGAATAAATCCCTGCTACGTGGGCGAACTCCCCCCCCAGCTTGCCGCTCTCAACAGAACGAACATCAATGTGCAGTCGCTCACCGTTGAGGCTGCATTGGGTCATGACAAAGACGCAGCGCGCCAGGCAATAATGGTTGATCCATTGACCGCCGCGCTGCTGGATCTTGATAAAATCAGCGCTATGGCGGATGAGATGTTTGAAGCCGAGCGAGAATGGCTCCCCGGGTTCGATTAACACGATACGAACGACTCGTATGGTTTCTTCGGGTCAATAAGAATCCAAGGTGTTGAATCATGCATACTGATAAAACCATGATCAGGTTGGAGGGCCTCAGTAAGAATTTCGTGACGACAAAAGCGGTTTGCGATGCAAGCCTGTCGATTGAGAGGGGCGAGATTCGAGGACTCGTCGGCGAAAACGGTTCCGGGAAATCGACCCTCGTTTCGATCATTGCAGGAATACTCAAACCTGACGAAGGTTCAATGGTCTTACAGGAAAAAGACTACAAACCTCAAAACCTGCTCGACGCGAACAACGCAAAGGTTAGCATCATAGTGCAGGAAATGGGCACCATCAAAGGGCTGTCGGTCGCTGCGAATCTTTTCCTCGGCAAGGAAAGGAATTTTAAAAAAAATGGATTCCTCAGCTTGAAAAAAGTCAATACGGAAGCGAGAAACCTGCTGAACAAATACGGTGGATACACCATTGAACCTGATAGCGACATCAGCAGTTTATCGTTCGAAGAGAGAAAGCTCGTTGAGTTCGAGAAAGCCCTCTATTCGGATCCCCACCTTTTAATCGTAGATGAAACGACCACCGCGCTTTCCCAGGACGGACGTGAAATACTTTTCGGTGAGATGAAAAAACTAAAACAACAGGACAAAACGGTAATCTTCATTTCCCATGATCTCGGCGAAGTGATCGAGTGCTGCGACAGGATAACGGTCATGAAGGATGGAAGAATAGTCGACACGGTTTCCACTGATGCGATCGATGAAAATGCCTTGAAAGAGTTGATGGTGGGAAGAGAGCTGGAACATCATTATTACAGAGAAGATGTAAAAGCATCATACAAACAAAAGATTGTATTGCGCGTGCGGGATTTAAATATGGAAGGGGCTTTTCGAGGAATTTCATTTGATCTCCACGAGGGCGAAATTCTCGGAATAGGGGGGCTTACCAACTGCGGTATGCACCAGTTGGGAAAGGCCCTTTTTGGGATGATGAAGCACAGCGGCGGAAGCATTGAGCTCCCGAGAAAAAACAAGACACTGAAAGAACAGACGAGTTTTATTTCCTCCGGTATCGGATATCTGCCGAAGAACCGGGATCAGGAAGGATTGATGCTGTTTTCGTCAATCAAGGACAATATTTGTCTGGCGTCTATTGATAAGCTGGGGAAAAGATTTTTCATTCCAAATAAAGAAGAGAGAAAAATCGCCGAAAAAGGAGCGAAACAGCTCAACCTCAAGATGAGCTCCATCGATCAGCTCTGTATGTACCTCAGCGGCGGAAACAAACAGAAAGTCTCCATAGCAAAATGGCTGGCCCGGGATTCCGATATTCTGATCCTCGACTGCCCCACGCGCGGCATCGACGTATCGGTAAAAGCCTCCATCTACGTACTCATGCAGCAGCTCAAATCGGAGGGGAAATCAATAATAATGATTTCAGAAGAACTCCCGGAGCTCATCGGTATGAGCGACAGGATTATCATACTGAAAAACGGCGAAATACAGGCCGTTTCCGATAGAAATGAAAGTTTATTGGAAGAAGATCTTATTCACTACATGATATAAATCGCATGTGATTGGAAAGAGCGTTGAGATGATTTAATTGTGAAACTTCTGATCGGAACAAGTGAATGGAAAGAGTAAAAAGGCTCATACCTTTTATCGGCCTGTTTATCGTGATAGTGGTGTTCGGAGCACTCACCCGCGGGAACCTCGTATCACCTAGAAATCTGAAACTGATATTCAACCAGGCGCTGTTTTTAATGATATCCGGGTTGGGAGTCACATTCGTCATGGCACAGGGAAGCCTGGACCTCTCTCAAGGCTCACTTCTCGGCATAAGCAGTGCAATGGCTGCAACGGTCACCGCCTATAACACCGCGCTCTCACTGCCGGCGGCCCTGGCTACCGGTTTTATAGTCGGGTTGATCAACGGAACCCTGCTGGTAAAGTTCAAGATCCCCTCATTTATCGTCACGCTCTGCATGCTCTTCATCCTGAGAGGTATGACGGTATTTGCAACACACGCGGGATCGATTCCCATACCCCTGGAAATGTATAATCTGGACTCGTTCAATATGAAAATAATAGTGCTCGTTGCATTGATAATCCTTGCGGCTTTTTTCTTTAACTACACGCGCCTGGGAAAATATTGCAAGGCAATCGGCTCCGGAGAGCTGTGCGCCAGATATTCGGGTGTTCGAATCAGCAGGGTGAAGATTCTGGCATATATCATTGCCGGTACGCTCTGCGGTCTGTGCGGTTTTCTGAATATCCTTAGGACGGGGGCCGCTGACAACAAGACGGGTATTCTATTCGAAATAGACATTCTCATTGCACTGGTTATCGGCGGGATGCCCCTCACGGGCGGGTCGGGAGCGAGGATTCAAAGCGCCATTATCGGCGGTTTAATTCTCGCAATACTCTCCAACGGCATGATTTTACTGGGTGTAAGAATCGAAATACAACAGGCGATCAAGGGAATTATTTTCCTTATCGCGGTTTACCTCTCCTTCGAAAGAGAGAACGTAGTCATGATTAAATAATTTATCAACGATTCG
>CAYWUT010000047.1:0-23177 GCA_964460545.1 uncultured Spirochaetota bacterium | reverse complement strand
CCAGAAGCGCGCCGGCCGTGAGCCCGCCGATCCCGGCCCCGATAACGATTATTTTTTTCATTCCGTACTCCTCTTTCCGATGGAGGAAGAAGACATTTATATTAACATGCTACCCGGACCGGGGTTTTCTGTCAAGAAAGTCGATGTCCTCCGGTTTCCGGGGTATTCCTGAAAAAGAGGGACCTCTTACCGCTGAAGATTTTCTTTCATTACCACTGTGGTGCGGGCTGAAGCGGATGCATGCAAATTTTTTACCGCCTTATCGAAAGGAACGGAATTTTCATCATTTGTCAACTGAATCGCTTTTAAATAAATATCATTAATTTTGTTAAAAATGAACGTTTTGTACATAATAATGCCTCAAAACGATCAATAATACATAATATATTTTTTGAAATGATTTTTTGCTTGACATGCCATAGGGGAGCCCATAGAATGATATAGATTTTCATTCAACTCAATTTTGAAGGGGGTAGTATAATAATGAAGAAAAAGGTTGCATTGCTTGTAATCGGAATGTTGCTTCTCTCGGTCTCCGTGCTCTTTGCGGGCAGCGAGGGGGAGGGTTCTGCGGAAAAAGAAGAATATGAGATTGTCTACGTCGCAAAGCTCATCGGTATACCGTGGTTTAATCTTACCGAGGACGGGATGAAGGCCACCGCCGAGGAAATCGGCAACGTCAAGGCCTATGTGGTCGGTGCTCCCGATCCGGATCCCGCGCAGCAGGCGAGAATGGTAGAGGACATGGTTGCCAAGGGCGTTGACGCCATCTGTGTCGTCCCGAACGACGCCGAGACGGTCGAGCCTGCGCTTAAAAAGGCCCGGGACGCGGGTATTATCGTGCTCACGCACGAGTCCGAAAAGTCGAGAAGCAACCACTACGATATCGAAATGGTCGATATCCGGGACTTCGGTGCCCGTGTCATGGAAAAGATGATAGATTTCACAGGCACCGACGAAGGCGGTTATGCGGTTATGGTCGGCGGCCTTACGGTTCCGACGCACAACGCGTGGGCCGATGCCGGCGTCGCTTACCAGGAAAAGAACTTCCCCAAGTTCTACCAGGTAACGGACCGGGTTCCCTGCACGGAGAGTGTCGAGGATTCGCATGACAGGACACTAGAGCTGATTAAGGCGTATCCCGACCTGAAGGGCCTCGCTATATACGGAAGCCTCGGAGGTATCGGCGCGGCTCAGGCCCTCAGGGAAAAGAACATGACCGACAAGATATCCGTGGTGTGTACGTCGCTTCCCAACCAGTCGGCACAGTACCTGGAAGACGGCTCCATGGACTGGTCGGTCCTGTATTCACCGTATGACTGCGGGGTCAGCGTGGTAAGGGTGGCTCACTGGCTCCTCGAAGGGAACGAGCTCAAGGACCTGGATGAGATTTCAGGTGTCGGCGGTTTCAGGCTCGACGGTAAAATAATAATAGTCGAGGGAATCATCGACATCAACAAGGACAACGTGGACACCTACGGCTTCTAAACTGCTGTAATTACGGGCTGGCTTGAAGCATTTCAAGCCAGCCTTTTTCTTCGTGCACAAGGGAAAAAAGGCGGCCGGTTGTGGAAAAATTTTTAAAGATGAAGAACATCAGTAAGCTGTACACCGGTGTGCGGGCACTGGACGACGTCTCTTTTTCACTCGATTACGGAGAGATACACTGTCTCGTCGGAGAGAACGGTTCGGGCAAATCGACGCTCATCAAGATAATATCGGGAGTCATACCTCCGGAGGAGGGGGCGGAGATAGAAATCGAGGGAAGGCCCCTCGACATCAGCCACTTCACCTCGAAGGATTCGATAAACAACGGGGTGCATGTAATCTACCAGGACCTTTCACTCTTTCCGAACCTGACGGTACGTGAGAATATCAGCTTCAATGTGCACGTGGAAAAAGGCCATAAACTGGTAAACTGGTCGAACATCAACGAGATCGCGCGGAATGTTGTGAAGGATATCGGGATCGATCTCGATCTCGACAGGGTGCTCGGAACGATGTCGATCGCCGATCAGCAGCTCGTTGCGATATGCAAGGCCCTCATCGGCGAGCTCAAGCTCCTCATCATGGATGAACCGACCTCATCCCTTACCAAGAACGAGGTTGACTCTCTCTTCACGGTCGTCAAGAAGCTTAAGAAGAGAGGGATAACCACGATGTTCGTCAGCCATAAGCTCAACGAGATACTCGAGATAGCCGAACGCGTGACCGTTCTGCGGGACGGTCAATGCGTCGGGGTGTATGACCCGGACGATCTGAGCCATGAAAAGCTGACCTTTCTCATGACCGGGAAAAAGATAGAATATACAAGGCCGGACGAAAGCGTCGTGAAAGACAACGTCCTGCTGCAGGTGAAGGGATTCACGAAGAAGGGCAATTTTAAAAACATCGATTTCGATCTGCGTGAGGGGGAAATACTCGGCATTACCGGCTTGCTCGGTTCGGGCCGCACCGAGTTAGCGCTCGCGCTTTTCGGGATCAATCCCGCTGACCGGGGAGAGGTCGTTATAAACGGGAAGAAGGTGAGCATTCGTTCCAATGGGGATGCGCTTCGGAACGGCATCGGGTACGTGCCCGAGGACAGGCTGGAGCTCGGTCTCGTGATGCCCCAGTCGGTGGGAAACAACATCACCGTTACAGTACTGGACAACCTCCTCAACTCGATAAATATGATCGATAAGGAAAAGAAACGGCGGGCCGTGGAGAAGGGAGTCGCCGATCTTGCGATAAAGATACCATCGGTTAATTCCGCGGTGATGACACTGTCGGGCGGGAACCAGCAGAGGGTGGTCCTTGCGAAATGGATCGCCACTGAACCGAAGATCCTGATTCTCGACGAACCCACGGTCGGTATCGACGTCGCTGCGAAGAGCAGTATACACGAAACCATAAAACAGCTTGCCGCCCGGGGTATCGGTATTATCATCATTTCAGACGAGATTCATGAGGTGCTGTACAACTGTCACAGGGTTCTCGTAATGCGGAGGGGACGGCTGGTAAGAGATGCAAAAACGAGGGACATAACCGAGGAACAGCTCTTTCAGATCGTTAATGTAGGTTAACTTACTCAACACCGTGGATCGAAATGGAAACAAAAGGATTTATCAACAGGCTGCTTAAAAGGAACGAGATCTATCTTCTCTTTGTTATTATCGGTCTTTCCATAATGCTCTCGATCGTTAATCCGAACTTCCTCACGCTGGAAAACCTGTTCGATATACTGAGAAGTTATTCGTTTATGGGTATTCTGGCGGTCGGTGTGCTGGTCGTGTTGCTTTCAGGCGGCATAGATATATCCTTTACGGCGAACGCAACGGTTGCGCAGTACGTAATGGCGTACCTCCTCGTGAACCATCTCAAGATGAACATTTTTCTCGCAATACTGATACCATGCGTCATCGGGGTCGCGCTCGGCGGTATCAACGCGTCTCTCATATATTTTCTCAACGCCCCTCCCATAATAATCACGATCTCCACCCTCAACGTGTATTTCGGCGTGCTGCAGTTTGTATCGGGCGGCAAGTGGCTGTACAACTTTCCCGTATGGTTCAGGAACTTTCCGAAGGTGTCGGTGATTCATCTCGTAAATCCCGAAGGTATTCCGTACGGACTTTCGATCCTGACGATAATCTGGATCGTAATCGTGGTATGCACCTTTTTCATACTCAGGTACACGACGCTCGGCAGGAAGATTTACGCGATGGGCGGTAATACGGAGGCCGCGAAGAGAAGCGGGCTCAATGTTTTTCAAATACAGATGTTCGTGTATTGTTTTATGGGCTTGCTGGCCGGGGTCGCTTCGATTATTCAGGCGCTGCTTGCACAAACCGTGGCGCCCAACGCAATTATGGGCAGGGAACTCGAGGTAATAGCGGCCGTCGTACTCGGAGGGGCGAGTCTTGCCGGAGGATCGGGCAGTCTTGTCGGCACCCTGCTCGGCGTGTCGCTTATCGCAACGATTACGAACGGATTGACCCTGATGCGCGTATCGTCATACTGGCAGAACGTATTTATCGGTCTCATAATTATTATAAGTGTGAGCATCACGGCACTGCAGCGAAAGGCAGTCGCAAGGAGGGTCACAGCGGTCGATGTGGAAGAGTGAAAAGTACAAAATTAAGAACTGGTTCAGGAATAACCGCGAACTGGCCACGCTTCCCTTTGTGCTGGTGGTGGTGTTCGCCCTTATGTCGGGTCTCGCCCCAAGCAGATTTCTCAAGGGAAGTAATTTCCAATCCATGGCGATTCAGCTTCCCGAGGTCGGACTTTTCGCACTCGCGATGATGATAACGCTCCTGACCGGCGGCATCAACCTCTCGGTAATTACTACCGCGAACCTTTCCGGTATAATCGGGGCGCTCATACTCAAGACTTACTGTACGCCCACCGACACCGGAACCATCACCGTGCTTATCATGGTTCTCGCGATCGTGGCTTCGCTCGCCGTTTCGCTCGTGCTGGGCCTGATCAACGGATTCCTCATCGCCCATGTCGGGGTTTCCGCGATCCTGGCAACGCTGGGGACCATGACCCTGTATGACGGCCTCGGTATCGCGATAACAAAGGGATATGTGATATCGGATTTCCCGAAATGCTTTCTCTACATCGGTACCGGAACCGTTCTTGGAGTGCCCGTAGCACTCCTGGTGTTTATCGTGAGTGCATACCTCATGTCCCTGATACTTGCACGTAAGCCGTTCGGTCTCAGCACGTACATGATCGGCTCGAACGAAAGGGCCACGGAATTTTCCGGGGTAAACGTGAAGGGTGTTCTTATGAAGACATACCTTCTCTCCGGGTTTTTGTCCGGAATAGCATCTATCATCATGACCTCGCGGTTCAACTCGGCAAACGCGGGATACGGCTCTTCCTACCTGCTCGTTACCGTGCTTATAGCGGTACTCGGCGGTGTCGATCCGTTCGGCGGTTTCGGAAAGGTATCCGGGCTCGTCATGGCCCTCGTTATACTCCAGTTCATATCGAGCGGGCTGAATCTTCTCGGGGTTACGGCTTTCGTTACCATTTCCCTCTGGGGAACCATACTCATCATGGTGATGGGGCTGAACAACTACCTGGAAAAACGAAGGTTCAGGACGATAAAAAAAGGTTTTTCCGGGTGAGTCCCGCCTCCGCATTCCGCATATTCCCCCAGGCGATGAAGATAGGTGTTGTTCTCGATAGCGGTATGTAATAAATTTTACGGAACTAAACCGGTGGAGGTCAGCGGTGACTTCTCAAGAACGAGTGAAACAGGCGGTCAATCATAAGGGAGGGGGCCTTCCCATAGACTTCGGCGGGCTGCATTCCTCCCTGCATCTGAAGGCGTACAATGGAGTGATCGAAAGGAAGGGCTGGAAGGTTCCGGAGCCCGAGATACAGGACTGGTTCCAGATGATCGTTTATCCCGACCGGAAGCTGCTCGATGCGTTCGGCACGGACTGTATGCCCGTATATGCGAATCCCGGTGGAGACTGGGCTTTCGAGATAAAGGAGGATGATGACTTCGAATATTTTACCAACGAGTGGGGTATCGTTCTCCGAAAACCCAAGGACGGTTACTTCTTCGATATGAAGGAATGTCCCCTCCAGAAGGCCGCGGACCTTGATGAGGTGAAAAAGTACCGGTGGCCCGATCCCGAGGACCCGGCGAGGATCCGCGGTTTGAAAGACAGGGTAAGAAAGCTGAAGGAGCAGACGGACAGGGTCCTCATACTGTTCAACCCGATCGGCGGAACGCACGAGCATTCCTATTTCCTCCGGGGACTGGACCAGCTTCTCATGGATCTTGTTATTAATCCTGATATCGCGGACTACCTCGCGGCACGCGTCTCGGAATGGTCCTCGGCATATTTCACCTCTATACTTCAGGAGATAGGTGAGTATATAGACATCGTGCAGGTGGGTGACGATCTCGGCTCGACGAACGGGCTGCTGTTTTCCCGGGCTATGTACCACAAATACTACAAGAACCGGGAGAGAGCGCTGATCGATTCGATCAGGAAAGCCTCCGATGCCTTTATATATTTTCACAATTGCGGCTCAATTCGCGAAGTGATTCCGGATATGATTGATATCGGGGTGGATATTCTGAATCCCGTGCAGATCCAGGCAATGAATATGGATTCCCGTGACCTCAAGAGGGACTTCGGCAAGGATCTCACCTTCTGGGGAGGGGGGTGCGATCCGAGGGTTCTTACGACCGGCACGCCTGATGACGTGGAAAAAGAGGTGCGGACCCGCATCGAGGACTTTTCGAAAGACGGGGGATTCGTATTCGCTTCCGTGCACAATATTCAGGCCAACGACCCTCCCGAGAATATCATCACCATGTACGAAACCGCCCTTGAATACCGCTGACCTTTACGACAGGTGCCTTTCAGTTGGGCACGCGGGGCGTATGGAGGATCCTGAAAATTGAACGGACGTGAGAGGGTACTTTGCGCGCTCACGCTCGGGATTCCCGACGTCGTTCCCGTTTTCGAATGGAGCATCGATGCGAAGGTGGTGTATGCGCTCTGCGGAGTAACCGATGTGCTCGAAGCGGTCGACTGCCTCGATCTGGACGGCGTCGTCGTCCGACCCGATTATACGATACGCAGGGTGTCCGGGGACGAATACATAGACGAGTGGGGCGCTCGCCGCAAAAGAACCGGTGAACATATCCCGATGACCGTGGAGACGCCGCTCCCCGATATCGGCGGTCATGCGGAATACACGTTCCCGGATCCCGGATCCCCGGAACGATTCGAATCGCTTGAGCGGGCGGTCCGCCGTTTCGGGTCCCGGAAGGCCGTGATCCTCAACATACGGGATGTTTTCTCGGATATACGCGACCTCGTAGGGTATGAGAACGCCCTGATCGCGCTTTTTACACGGCGGAGGGAGTACGACGGACTCCTGCGCCGCTGCATCGAATACAACCTCGCCCTTGCACGTATCGCGCGCGCGCGTTACGGAATAGAAGTCGTGGTAACGACGGACGATATTGCGGACAACAGGGGACTGCTTTTCCATCCATCCCTCTTTTTCGAGTTCATAGGGCCGAGGTTTCGTGAGATAACGAGTGGATTGAAGGCCCTCGGACTCCTTCACATCAAACACTGCGACGGCGACATAACGGCCGTCCTGGACTATTTCATCGAATCGGGCATCGACTGTATTGATCCCGTCGATCCTACCGCGGGCATGAAGCTGGACAGGATTAAGGATCAGTACGGCGGCAGGGTATGCATCAAGGGAAACGTCGACTGTACCGGCACACTCGTCAGCGGTTCGTCCGGCGAGGTGGAAAGCGCCGTTCGGGAATGTATTAGAATGGCGGGCGGGGGAGGGGGCTACATACTGTCTTCGAGCAACTCCATTCATTCCGGAGTGAATCCCGAAAACTTCAGAGTTATGATCGAATCCGCTCACCGGATAGGCAGGTATGCGCCGGTACCGGGCGGGAATTAGGCCCGGAGGGATGAAAGAATGCTGCTTATGGGAATCGACATAGGTTCAACGTCGATCAAGGCGGTCGTGTACAACGGGGATCTGGGTATCGTGTCGCGCGGGCAGGTTCCCACGCCGCTCCGGACGGAAGAATCGGAAGCCGGTGGGACCGAGCTCTTCTGGAACCCCGATGATATGTGGGAGGGCGTGGTACATGCGGTGCGGGAGGCTCTTTCTGCCGTCGAGAATACCGCAGGAATCGCGGGAGTCTCGGTCGACGGGTTCGGGCAGGACGCGGTGCCTGTGGCGCGGGACGGTAGCTGGCTGTATCCCTTCATAAGCTGGCACGACAGAAAGACCGTTCCCCAGATGGAGCGTTTTCTGCTGAGCATGAACGAAGAGGAAGTCTACCGGATAACGGGAACGCGCCCCTGGTATTTCCACACCCTTTTTCGGATTATGTGGTTGAAAGAGCATCATCCTGGGATCGTGGATGATGCATGGAAGTTTCTCATTATAACCGATTACATCAACTACCGCCTGTGCGGCACCGCGGCCACGGATTTCTCGGAGGCGTCGACGACCATGGCCTTCGACCAGACATCCGGGAGCTGGTCGGAAACCATGCTTCGCGTCGCGGGTATAGACAGGTCGAAACTTCCGGAGCCTCTCCAGGGCGGGACCGTGATCGGCGGAGTCTGTGAGGAAGCCGCGAGGAAAACGGGCCTTGCCGCGGGTACTCCCGTCGTGCTCGGCGGACACGACAATATATGCAGTTTTGTTGCCGCGCGGGATGCGAACGCGGTTCCGGTGATCATAACCGGAACTTTCGAATCCGTTCTGCTCTCATTACCCGGGCCCCTGCTGTGCGCGGAGGGGTTGCGGAGGAATATCGTCTGCGAAAAAAGCGTGATTTCCGGAGAACATGTCCTGTGGGGCACGCAGCACGCGGGCAGCGTGGTGGAATGGTTCGAAAGACGTTTCGGGATGGAAAGGGAGGAAGAAAGTGTAAACGTGTCCGTCCCCGCGGACCGTTTCGGAATGCTGAGGCGGGAGGAGGTCTGCGCCGGCGGTGTTTTCATGCTCCCCCACCTTCTCGGCGCAATGACTCCGGCCGCGGATCAGTGTTCACGGGGGGCCTTCATAGGCCTGACGGAGGCCACGACCAAACGCGCACTGCTTCGGGCGATAATCGAGGGGATAAACTTCCAGAGCAGGGCGATTTTCGAAGCACTCTCAGCCGTGACCGGGACGGGCTTTGAAAGGGCGATCAATATCGGGGGAGGCGGGTATAGCGATTTCTGGATGCAGAACAGGGCGGATGTCACGGGTATGGAAATCGAGGTCCCCGACATCAGGGAGGCGACCTCTCTCGGAGCCGCGATTCTGGCGGGGGTCGGGACCGGAGTGTTTCACGATTATTCGGAAGCGCTGTCACGAAGGAATTTCGAGGTAAAGACGTACACGCCGGACAGGGGGCGTTCAGCCCTGTACGACCGGTATTACCGTGACATATTCACGCCGCTGTATGGAAGCTTGAGGCACCTGAATAAAAAGATACACGATTTGTTTTCCTGAGGAGCGGAGGGGCTTTTCAAGAGGATCACCCGCATGCAGCTTTATTCGTTCGCGTTCAGCCTGCCGAAACTCTCTCTGAGCAGGTCGTAGTAACTCCTGTATATCTCGAAATATCTGTCGTAGAGCGGAAAACTTTCGGTTTCAGGTTCGTTTGACGTTTCCGTTTTGAGCAGACTGCATGCCTCCTGGAACCCGTCCCAAATTCCAAGTCCCACGCCTGCGACGATGACGGCCCCGTATGCCGCGCCTTCCCTGCTGCCGCTGACGGTTACCACCCGCTTCTTGAATATATCGGCGTGGATCTGCCTCCAAACGTCCGACTGGGCCCCTCCGCCTGATGTCGCGATATGGTCGAATTCCATTTTCAAACGGGAAAAGATATCCGCGACATCCCTGAAACTGAAAATGACACCTTCCATGACGCTTCGAAAGAGATCGGATTTTCTCGTATTATGGCTCAAGCCTATGAAGGCGCCTTTTGCATCCGGATCGGTATGCGGACATCGTTCTCCCTGAAGGTAGGGCAGAAAAATGAGTCCCCCCGAACCCCGCGGAGATCGGGCGGCTTCTCTGCTGATCATCGAATATACGTCTTCGCCGCAGCGGTCGGCGACCTCCTGTTCCGCGTGCGCCAGGGCTTCACGAGCCCAGCGCATGGATCCGCCAGCCGCGAGCGTGACACCCATTGCATGCCATTTGGAGGGCATTACATTGCAGAATATCTGGAGTTTTCCATCCGGATTTGGGCTGTACGTATCGAGGGCGGTGGATACGATACCCGCGGTTCCTATGGTCGTCATCAGCACATTGGACCGTACCACTCCTGTTCCCAGTGTCTGTATGACTGAATCGCCGCCGCCGCCCACCACGGGTAATCCCGCGGGGAGACCAAGGTCCCGGGCTGCCTGGGCGGAGACCGTTGCACTCACTTCAGGGGACTCGCTGCATTCGGGAGCCCAATCACGGGGAATCGAGAGTTTTTCAAGCAGCGGCTCGGACCAGGATCTCGTTTGAACATCAAACAATCCTGTTCCTGATGCATCGGAGACCTCGGTCGCATAGTGTCCAGTCAAACGGAAGCGAATGTAATCTTTCGGATTGAGAAACTTCCTGATTTTCTTATAGTTGTCCGGTTCGTTTTCCCTGATCCAGAGTATCTTCCCGCCGGTATAACCGGGAAGCATGCGGTTGTTCGTGTAGGACAGGAGGCCCGTTATTCCTCCGACCGCCTCGTAGATTTCGCTGCACTGTTTTTTCGTACGCTGATCGTTCCAGAGTATGGCGCGTCTTACGACCTCACCCTTATCGTCGAGAGCCACGAGACCGTGCATCTGTCCGGACAACCCGATGCCCCTGAGATCGGAAACGAGGTCTTTCCTGGAACCGGCCAGTTTACGTATGGATCGTACTACGGCATCCCACCAGTCCCGGGGGTCCTGCTCAGCCCATCCGTGTCTTGGAGAGTAAAACGGATACTCTTCTATCTCGCTCTCCAGCACGTTTCCGGTACCGTCGACAAGGATCGTTTTACATCCCGTCGTTCCTATATCGATACCCATCAGTACAGCTCGTCCCATATCGAAGTCCTCTTTCAGGTGATTCCGGTGTTGGACCCGGATTGCACCGATCGAACCATACGGGCGATGACGGGATGCCATCCGGATATCCGGTGGTTCGTATTCGAAAGCATTTACTTTTTATCGCGTTCCCTGTCTTCGGCGGTCACCCACAGCAGCTGAAGCGGGAGAATTCCGGTGTTATAGGTCGTATGGAATTCACCGAAGGGAACGTAGAGCGCGTCGCCCGTCTTGATATCGTATTTATCATCGCCGACCACCATAATTCCCTTTCCCTGAATAACATAATACACTTCCTCATGATTCGGATGATCGTGGCCGGTGGTTTTCCCGTCGGCATAAACGGTGGTCATACCCATTTTCAGGTTTTTTGAGGGGCACTTTTTAGGATCGATAAGGAAATAGGTGTCCCGCAGGGTCTTGTCCTTCCGGTCTCCCGTAGCAAAACGAAGAGATCTCTCGCATGTATCAGGTTCCATGTCTTCGATGTTTTTCACATACTTCATTGAGCGGCTTCCTCCATACCTTATAATTTCAACGTTTCCTGTTAAAATATCTTATTCGAACATGCTTTGCCGCGAGATACTGCTGCAGCCCTTCGGGTCCGTGTTCGTATCCGATACCGCTTTCCTTGAATCCTCCGTACGGAGCGTTTATGACGCCTGCATCGGGGTTGTTAATCGCGACGTTTCCTGATTCGAGGTTGTTGATGAACTCGTCAGCCTCGTTGAGGTCGTTGGTATAAACGTACGAGGCGAGGCCGAAGCTCGTCGAATTGGCGAAATCAATCGCCTCATCCGTTGATCCGTACGGCATCACGCCGACGATCGGGCCGAAGGACTCTTCTTTCATCACGAGCATATCGTGCGTCACATCGGTTATAACCGTGGGTGTGAAGAAATGCCCTTTTTCGAACGGTTTGCCCGCCGGTTTTTCACCTCCGTAAGCGATGGTCGCTCCTTTTCGGGCCGCATCCTCGATATGCGAGAGCGTCTTTTCTATTCCGGCCCGGTTCGCCATCGGGCCGAGGTCGGCATCCGGTTTCTCAAGACCGTTCGCAATGACCAGTTTGCCGGTCTCCTCGACAAAGGCCTTCAGGAAATTTTCATATATATTTTTATGTACATAGATCCTGTTGATCGCGATGCATATCTGTCCCATATTTCTGAACGATCTTCGCACAGCTCCGCGTACAGCCTCTTCCAGGCTGCATTTATCGCTCACGATCAGCGGACAGTGACCGCCGAGCTCCAGCGATACCTTCTTCATATGGTCCGCGCAGAGCTTAACGACGTTCCTGCCCACTTCGTTGGAACCGGTAAAAGCGACCTTTCTGACCAGCGGATGCCCGATGAGCGGGGGGCCGGCCGCGCTCCCCCTCCCGAACACGATATTGACGACACCTTTCGGGATGCCGGCGTCAACGAGACACTTGATATACGCTGCGGGCGACAGCGGAGTTTCGGAGGGCGGTTTTACGACGCTCGTACAGCCCGCCGCAAGCGCGCCCCCGACTTTCCAGCCCACGAGCTCAATCGGATAATTCCAGGGAGAGATCGCGGCTGCGACTCCGACCGGTTCATATATGACATAGCTCGTCGTCGTTGCATCGTAGCCCGGCACGACCCGTCCGAGAATGCGCTTGCCCTCCTCCGCGTAATAACGGAGTATATCGGCTCCTTTTCTCACCTCCCCCCGCGCTTCGTTGAGCGGTTTTCCCTGCTCGGAGGTCATGGTTCTGCCGATTTCCTCCTCCCGTTCCAGAACGAGTTCAGCGGCTTTGAATAAATAACCCGCTCTTTTTTCCGGAGACAGGCGGGACCAGTCTTTGAACGCCTGATGCGCCGCCTCGACCGCTGCATCTATGTCCGAACCGGAGGAAACGGCGACGCTGCCGCATGTATCCAGCGTTGCAGGATTTTCCACATCCATGGATACGCCGTCGGAACCGTCCACCCATTCCCCGTTTATCAGCATGCTGTATTTCATCGCGTTCACCTCTTCGTATATTTATGTATAATTTTATTTTCCATCAGGAAACGCTTCAAATGATGTGGTGGAATCGGTTCATGAGGTAACGTTATCGATCCGCGATAATCAGCTCCACTCCAAGCGTCGCCAAAACATTTCTGTATTTTTCAGGTATATTTCCGTCTGTTATGAGCGCGTCCATTTCCGTCAGGTCGGCATAGAAAGACGGAGTCACGGTCCCGAATTTGCTGGAATCGGCAACAAGAATGATCTTTTTGCTGGACTCCATGAGAGCCCGTTTAATCAATACGTGAAAATCATGATAACAGGTAAGGCCCAGTTTTTCGTCTATCCCGCCGGCTGAAATGAAAACCTTGTCGGTTCTGATCTTTTTTATAATGTCTATTCCTTCATCACTGTTAATGACATCGGAGTCCCGGTGCAGCCGGCCGCCCGTAAGAATCAGGTTCACATTTTTTTTATGGTACAGCTCTATCGCGCACTCGAAGGTCACGCATAACGCGTTTATCTCGATTTCCCTTCCGATATATTTCGCAATAAAACCCGTTGTGGAGCCGATATCGAATGCGACTGTTTCCCCCGGTCTTACAAGCGAGGCCGCCTTCAGGCCGATTCTGCTCTTTTCCTTCACGTGTTTCTCGATTTCTTTTCCGATCAGATACTTGTTCCTGTCGTTGATCGAATAGTGGTCCTGAAGAATCGCGCCCCCGTGGGTCCTTCGTATCATTCCCTCCTCTTCAAGATGGCCGAGGTAACGTCTGATCGTGGCATCCGAGGTTAAAAGATGCCGGGAGAGCTCCTTGACGGATATCTCGCCTTTCTGATTTAAGAGATCGATGATGGCCTTCATCCTGTTTGTTTTCTTTGACATATTAAATATTCACTAATTAATAGATATTTTTATTGACAGCCACTAGCATTTTGGTATAATTGAATATTAAAAATGATCGTTTGCTTATTTTAGCATCAAAAATAAATTAAAACAACAATTATTTATGAAATATTCATTCAAATATCTCGGTATTACATCAAATAAAACCTGTTTCATAGCTTGAAGTATCAGTTATATACGATGCTTTCATATAAAATAATATCTCAAGGAGGTAAAATGAAAAAGTATTTTCTGATCATGCTGGTATTATCGCTGATGGTGTGTGTTGGGGCGGGTTCGGTATTTGCCGGAAGCGAAGGAAAAGAGGAAGCGGAGGGCGATACGGTTCTCGCCACCGTGATACGGACGATCGACAATCCGTATCATGTCCGATGGAACGAGGGCGGGGAAGCGTACACGGCGAGTGTCGGTATGACTCATGAGCTCGTCACATGCGGGGGAAGCAGTGAAAAACAGATTAACGACATAAAGGCCCTCGTGGCGAGAACAGGCGGAAACGTCGTGTTCAATATCGACCCGAACGAATCTCCGGACTGTGTGCCGATCGCGAAGGCGCTCGAGGACGCGGGTGTCTACTTCATGACCTGGTGGAACAAACCGCCGGAGCTGAACGTCACGGATTATCCCCACTGGGTCGGACATGCCGCATTCAGCGGAATAGATGCGGGCTACTACGGCGCAACCGAGCTCTTCAAGACATTCGACACACCGAACCAGGGAAAGATCGTCGCGATACAGGGAATGCTGGCCAACCAGATTGCCATAGACCTTTTCAACGGGCTGAAAAAGGCGCTGGCTGAGAATCCCGGTGTGGAAATGGTTGCGGAGCAGTCAGCCCACTGGAACCGTACCGAAGCATTCGATATCGTTTCGAGCATGCTCGTCGCCCATCCGGACATAGACGGAGTCTGGTGCGCGAACGATCACATGGCGATGGGTGTCATCGAAGCCTTGCGCGCCGCCGGCAAAGCTGGTAAGATAAAGGTGTGCGGTTTCAACGGCAATCCGGAGTTCATCGATGCGATCATCAAGGGTGAGGCTGCGGGGACCACTCTGACGGATTCCTATTTCCAGGGAGGTATCGGCCTCTCATTATGTCTTGCTGCGAAACAGGGGAAGCTGGACGTGGAGGCTCTGCCGGAAGGGAAACGGAACTGGTATGCGGAGCCGACCTATGTCAACGGAGACAACGCGAAACAGATCAAGGCCGAGTATTTCGATAATCCTCCCGATTACGACTGGAACGACTGGTGGGGCAAGTGGGCAGGCGGAATGTAGTGCTGTAAGCACGGTTGTATCGGAAAGGCCGAAAAAGAGATCCCTGTTCTTTCCGGAACAGGGATCTTTTTAATAAAATGTTTTAATGGCATTCATAATGCGAAGAGGAAGACACTAGATGATGGATACGGGTGAGCGGAACAAGCCATCAAGAGGCCGGGGGAAACGGACTATCTTCAAGGAAATCGGCAGGGGTTTCCAATTCGTAATCTCTCATACCACGATCGGGCCCCTCTCCGTACTTGCACTGATCTATGTCATTTTTACTATAAGCACTCTCGGGACATTCACATCCCTCGAGAACATTCAGGTCATTTTCAGCCTGTCCGGACTACTGGCGATAATGGCCCTCGGCAGCTCCCTCGTTATCCTTATAGGGGCGATAGACCTCTCGCTCGAAGGCGTCATGGCGATTTCGTCCATGATCTGCGGGCTTCTTCTGAAGAATCCGATCAACAGTGCCGATTTCGGATTCCTCGTGCTTCCCATAGTAATGGCCATCGGTGCGGTTATTGGATTTGTGAACGGCGTGATCATCACGAAAGTGAAGATACCTTCCTTCATGGTCACGCTGGGAATGGGATACGCGACACTGGGCCTTGCGGTTATAATCGGCAAGGGCGCGACGATACAGATTCTGGACAACAGGCTGCAGACGCTCGCAAACGGAGATATAATAGGGATTCCCTATATCACACTGGTTGCCGTCGCGCTCCTCGTCATAACAATGGCGATACAGAGACGGACGGCGCTCGGGAAGTACATCTTCGCAATCGGGGGCAACGAAACACTCGCTCAAATGGCCGGCATACGTATAGACAGGGTGAAGATCATCGTCTTTACCATTTCAGGATGCTTATACGGCATAGGATCCTTCTTCCTCGTCTCGAGGCTCCTCGCCTCGAGCACGATGATCAGTACCGGCTACCTGTTTCCGTCAATCACCGCGGCGGTCGTGGGAGGTACCGCGCTCTCGGGTGGAATCGGAGGAGCGCTCAATGCCTTTATCGGCGCCCTGGTCGTGACGGGTGTCAACAACGGGATGGTACTCCTGAACGTGAATCCCTATGCGGTGGGCGCCGTGAACGGGATACTGCTCATCATCGCGGTCGCGTTGACCATAGACAGGAAAAAGATAGGAATTATAAAATAACATTAAGCGTTTTTCAACGCGTTTCGCATCGTCCGCGTCGAACAGCGCGCGATCGGTATTCACCGTTTCTCGGAGGAATCGTGAATGGGAATGGGCAATGGGCCTGTGATTGAAATGAGGCGTATCAGCAAGAGCTTCCCCGGAGTGCGGGCGCTCGATTCCGTTGATTTTACGGTCCACGGAAACGAGATCGTCGGCCTGGTCGGGGAAAACGGGGCCGGGAAATCCACGCTGATGAAGATACTGATCGGGCTTTACAGGCAGGATTCCGGGGAGCTGGTCATCAGAAACGAAACGATCGATCTTCTCGATCCGAAGACCGCGGTGAATCTCGGCGTCGGAATGGTTTTCCAGGAGGGAAGCCTGCTCCCGAACCTCACGGTGGCGGAGAATCTGTTTCTGCGTCATGAAAGAAGTTTTCGGAAAAACGGTTTTCTCTCACAGAAAAAGATGAACGAGGAAGCGGGAAGGCAGCTTGAAAAAACGGGGATGAAGATCGATCCCGGGATGTTCGTTCGTGATATCCCGGCGGCCGAGCGCCAGATGATCGAAATCACCCGGCTCCTGTGGCTCTCCCGTATATCCGGCGTCGACAACCCTGTCCTGATACTCGATGAGCCGACCACGGTGCTCGTCTCGGATGAGATCGAGAGGCTGTTCGGTATCATGCGGGAGCTGAAGACGGATTCATCCATCATTTTCATATCCCACCGGCTCGAAGAGGTGCTGGAGATATCCGACCGGATCGTGATCTTCAAGGACGGGAGAAATGTCGAAGAGCTCAAAGCCGACGGTGCCGAAATACATAAAGTCGAACAATCGATGGTAGGCCGGGAGCTCGCAGAGGATCATTACAAGGAATCGGAGCAGAAGGAGCCGATGGAGAACGTCTGTCTCGAGGTCCGCGGTCTGGAAAAGGAAGGAAGCTTCGAACCGGTAAGCTTTAAGCTGAAAAAGGGAGAAATCCTGAGCCTCGTCGGCGTTCTCGGTTCCGGCAAGGAAGAAGTATGCAGGTGCATAGCCGGAATATCGAGGGCGGACCGGGGTCACATAGAGGTCACTGGGAAGAGGGTGAAAATCAGTACGCCGAAAGACGCGATCAAGGCGGGCATAGGCTACATCCCGATCGACCGGCGGGACGAGGGGCTTGCCCTTCAGATGGATGTCTGTTCCAATATAACCCTGGTGACCCTTCACTCCATGATATCATGCGGCTTGATCAATCTCGGCAGGGAGCGGGATGAGGCGATGCACTGGGTACGGCAGCTGAACATCAAGACCCCCTCGCTGAAGACGCAGTGTATGTCCCTGAGCGGCGGCAACCAGCAGAAGATCGTGCTCTCGAAATGGCTCGCAGGGAACGTAAACGTGCTCCTCCTGGATCATCCCACCAGGGGAATCGATGTCGGAGCGAAGGAAGAGATATACAAACGCATCCGCGTGCTTGCGGCGGAGGGGCTTGCGATAATCGTTATGTCCGACACACTCGAGGAAGACATCGGTTTGTCGAATCGAATGATCGTTATGCGGGACGGACGTATCACCCGGGAGATATACTGTCCGTCGGACGGTAAACCGAAACCCGTTGATATTATCACTTATATGGTATAGGGGACAACGTTTTCGAGGAGGATGTACGTGGGGCCGAGATCCATGTTTCAGGATAAAAAAACCGGAGCGGGAAAGGGAATCGCGGGATTCCTGAGGGGGCTGCCGGTCATCTACCTGTCCCTCATACTCCTCTTCTTCATTACGCTCTTCTTTGCAGTCGGCAACAAGAGCTTCCTTTCCCCCTATAACCTGAAGACCATCGGCAATATGACCGCCATTCTGCTCACCATCGGCCTGGGGCAGCTCTTCGTGCTCCTCACCGGAGGAATCGACCTGTCGGTGGGCGGAATCGTCTCCCTGATATCGATCATATACATTCTCGGTTTGAAGTATTTCGGATTCATGGGCTTTATACTGACGATCGCGGTCGCGGTCGGGTTGGGATTCGTAAACGGAGTGATTTTCACCCGGCTGCGCATTCCGTCCTTTATTACGACCCTGGGAACGGGAGGTATTTACGGGAGCATCGCCTATCTCCTTCACGCGGCTCCGCTCGCTGCACCCGAGGAGACCTATAAGTTCCTGGATATCATCAACGGGTCTACCGTAAAAATCAACCACAGCTGGATAATCGCGGCGGCGGTGTACCTTTTCTGCTTCGTCATTCAAAAATATACTTATCTGGGACGAACCATATACGCGGTCGGCTCCAATGAAAAGATGTCGTGGATGTCGGGCATCAACGTGAGGCGGACCAAGGTATTCGCATTCATGCTCTCCGGGATGGGAGCGGGAATGTGCGGAATCATTCTCGCGAGCAACCTCTACAGCGGCTCCGCGGTTTTCGGCGCGCTGTACATACTGGAATCGATAGCCGTCGTCGTCGTGGGCGGTACCGCCCTGACCGGCGGTGCGGGCGGCGTTTTGAACACCCTGGTGGGTGCCCTGATCATGAGTATCATTAAAAACGGGATGACGGTCGTGGGAATCGATATCTATGCGCAGCAGACATTCCTGGGTATACTGATCATACTCGCGGTTGCCGTTACGTTCGATCGGAGCAAGGTGATCATAGTCAAGTAGATTCATGAAAAGACGGGTCTGCGGACGCTGTGCGAGCAGGGCCGCGGCGATCAATTTTCATTTAAGGAGCGAAGCATGTTTAAAATCGGAACAATAACCGATCAGGCCGATATGGATTTCGAGAAAGCGCTGGCATTTATCAAGGGACTGGGAATTGAGTACGTGGAGCTTCACGCGCTCTGGAACAAGAACATCGAGGAGCTGGATGACGATGAAATCGCCGAGGCCGGGAGGCTGCTCGGGAAGTACGGTCTGAAGACATCTCTCATTTCTTCGACACTCTTTCTTCAATGCCACCTGTTCGAAAGCGACAAGACATTCGGTCCGATCGACGACTACTTCATCACGATCGCGGGTGATTGGGGATTTCACATGAAGGCGCTGGAAAGATGCATAAAGCTCTGCGATGTTTTCGATACGGACAAGATACGCATCTTCGGATTCATCAAGGAGGATCCCGATCTGGACGAAAACAGGGCGGTGGAAAAGGTGAAGGAGAGCCTGATCAAGCCGCTTGAAATGGTCGAGAAGGAGGGGCTCACGCTCGTGCTGGAAAACTGCCCGCACACCTACCTGCAGTTCGGTTCTCTTACGAGTCGGGTTATCGAGGAAATCGGTTCGAAGCATTTCCGTGCTTTATGGGATCCCGCCAATGCAATGAGATCAGGCGGCAAACCCTATCCCGAGGATTACGGGAATATCCGCAGGTATATAAAACACGTTCATGCAAAGGACATATCGCTGGACGGAGAGCCGCACATGGTGCCGCTCGGCGAGGGCGTTATCGATTACGGTGGTATAGTACAGAGCCTCCTGGACGACGGGTTCTCGGGCGTACTTTCCCTTGAACCGGAATATGTCGATGAAAAAGGCGGCAGACCGGAAGGCCTTCGAAAATCATACGAGGGCATCAAGACCGTACTGAAGGAAATCGGGGTCTCGTAGAATCAAGAATGGGGGCCCGGGTTATACGAGAAACACCGTATAAACGGCGGTTGGATCCACGGCGAACCGTTTGATTAGACGGCTTATTAACTGCGGTCCCTATTCAGTTCAGGGGCCGCTTTTTTTTCAACGATTTCCAGCGCGGATTCTGCAGAACCCGCGGGTTGGCGATGCTTTCAGGGATATATCCCTCGAGTACTTCAATTATCCGTTGAACGGCGCTCGTCGCCATTCGTACCACGCATTCGGCGGTGAGCGCGGCCGAATGGGGCGTGCATATGACATTCCGGCATCGGAGGATAGGATTGTCCTCCGCGGGCGGTTCATGCTCGAATACGTCCAGCCCGGCCCCTTTGATCCTGTTTTGCTCTAGGGCCTGCACAAGGTCATCTTCGACGATCACTCCCCCGCGCGAGCTGTTGACGATAAACGCGGAGGGTTTCATCATGGAAAGGTACCGTTTCCCGACAAGGCCTTTCGTCTCGTCGGTGAGCGGAAGGTGGAGGGACACCACGTCCGCCCGGGTGAAAAGCTCCTCGAGCGGTACGAATGAAACCCACCCGGCGTAGTCCTTTTTTTTACCCTCCGGAAGGTACTCGTCGTAGGCCAGTATCTCCATCCCGAACGGGTCATGCAGGATCTTCGCGAGCCCGGAGCCTATTCGTCCGAATCCGATCACACCGGCCGTCTTCCCCATGAGATCCGCGGGTTCGTTCCTGTACCGTACACGGAAATTTCCCGCCTTTGTCTCCCGGTCCAGAAGGAAGAGCTGTTTGAAGAGGGAGAGGATAAGGGCGCAGCAGTGCTCGACAACGGAGCCGGTATTCACCCCGAGACTCGATGTCACTATGATGCCCCGTTTTGTGGCGGTGTCGAGATCGACGTTGTCAACTCCGCCGCCCGTTCTTGATATCGTGATCAGGTCGTCTGCCTGAAGGAGGAGTTCCTCATCCATCGTGATCCCGGTACGCAGCACTATGGCCCGTGCGTTCTTCATAAGCGGTGCGACGGTCTCGCGTTTCGGGTTCCCCGCCTCCACTACCGGCAATTCTTTTTCTTTCAACAGCCTGCAAGCCGCATCCTCTATCGGCTGCGGGAGTAATACGTATCCGCCGTTCAGCTCCACGCGTGTATCTCCTTTCAGCTCAGGAACCCCCGTTTTACGAGCTCATCTTTCAGTTCTTTCCTCTGCTCGTCGGTGATACCCGATATCGGACGTCGGGGTTCTCCTCCGTGGAAACCCGCAAGGTCCATCGCCGCCTTGACGCTCGCGACACCGCTCATACCCGACACGACCTTGTTCAGGCTGACTATTTTTTCCGACAGGGCGGCGGCTTCCTCTGTTTTTCCTTCCATGAACAACGTATAGAGCTTCGCGCACTCGTCCGGGAAGACGTTCGCGAGGGAAAGCACTCCGCCTATGCCGCCCGCCTGCAATACATCGAAGAAAAATCCCGCTGATCCGGCCAGCATGTAAAATTCATCTTTCGAGGCTTCGATGTATGCCTTGTAATTGCCCTTCGAGCTGTCCTTCATACCGACGACGTTCGGGTGTTCCGAAACCGTGCCGATAACCTCCGGACTTACCGTTATGCCGGAGGCCACCGAGGGAT
This sequence comes from uncultured Spirochaetota bacterium, assembly GCA_964460545.1. Classification (GTDB taxonomy): domain Bacteria; phylum Spirochaetota; class B62-G9; order B62-G9; family DRHN01; genus CAYWUT01. The sequence continues at coordinate 2,081 of CAYWUT010000047.1, read as the reverse complement.
TATTGTAGATGAGCACCGGCACCGGTGAATTGTCGGCAACCTCGAGTATATAACGTTTCAGCACCTCGTCGTCTATCCGCTTTGCGAAAAAATGAGGCATGAGCAGGCTGACCAGCTGCGCCCCGATATCGGCAGCCCTGCGCGTTATTTCTATCGTCTCGTGGGTGCTTTCCATACCGGTTCCGGCCATGAAGGTTTTTTCAGGTGACCGGTGCGCAGCGACCGTTTTCAATACCTCGATCCGTTCCTTCACTGACAACGACTTGTACTCGCCGTTTGTTCCGAGTATGAAATACCCCTTGAGGCCGGATGCATTCATCTTTTCGATATTCGAGGCAAGCTGTTTGTGTGACACTTCGTCATCTTCGAAGGGCGTGGTGACCGGTGCGAATACACCGGAGAGCAATTGTACCGTCTTCATCTGTTGACCCCCTGTACGATTCCGTTTTGTGTGGGAAGGTGTAATGAATTCCTGCTCTTTGCTTTTTATTAATACTCTTTCTCGTCGTATAGCAGCCATTTAAAGATATAACCGCGCGTCCGGCCCGTCATCTGTTTCCTTGCCGATTACGCCGGGAGAATGAAAAATACATACGTGGAATAGGGAAGCTCGAAGAAGATGCGGGTATTCAGCATTGTCCGGTTTTTAACGTTGAAGGGCGGCCAGCGCCGTCCTGGCGTTTCCCAGGGTGGGACACTCGTCGATTCTTTTAAAGGTGAACCGTCCGAAACACCTCCGCTTGAACTCCAGGTAGGCGCTGTTCGCCATGCCTCCCGTGAGCACCACCTCGGTTTGAAGGGGCACCTGCTTTCCATAGAGCTCAAGCACCAGGTGGAGCGGTTCCAGTATACCGTTCAGAAGGGCGGAGAGTATATCGTCCAGCGTCGATTCGAGGGTCAGTCCGGAAAACGCCGCTTTCCGCTGTGTGATACTGTGCCGGTCGCCGGCGAGGTAGGGAGAGAAACCGACGTCCGTTTCCCTGTATCTATGGGCGATGAAATCGGACAGGTACTCCCCGTAGAAGACGTTCGGATCCATATCACCAAGGAACTCACGACGAAACCACTCAAGGGCACCTCCCCCGATGGTTATCGCGAGTATCAGCCATCTTCCGGGTACGGCATGGGTCCTGAGATACACCTTCTCGTGGGGGAGGGGCCGGTCGGTGGTGATGGTAATGATTTCGTTACTCCCTGAGATGTTCAGGATGGAACCGTTCTCCACGGCACCCGCCCCGAGCGCTCCATGGGAGGTGTCGTTCGATCCCATGATCACGGGTATGCCGCTCCTCATCCCTGTCAGTTTCGCGGCTTGTTCGGTGAGACCTCCGATTATCTCATCAGACGCAACGATACGGGGGAGTTTCGACCTGTCTATGTCCAGCTCCCCGCAGAGCTCGTCGGACCAGTTGCCCCATGCCGGCGTTTCATACAGGCCCGTGAAACTGGCGTTGGTGGGGTCGATAACGAACTTTCCTGCGAACAGTCTGTGGAGGTAGGTGTTGAGGTGTCCGAATCGAAAGGTGTCGCGGTAAATCGACGGATGGTGCTGCTTCAGCCACATGATGCTGGTCAGGGAGATGCCGCCCGGAAAAGGGAGGTTGCCGTTGATGGAGAGAAACCGCTCCCTGCCCACCCGCTTGAGTGCGATACGGGATTGCGCGGTGCTGCGCCTGTCCAGATGAATGATGGCCGGATACAACGGGTCTCCCGCACGGTTCATGGCGATGAGAGAGGGGCAGAGCACGCATATCGAAAGCACGTCCACGGTTTGAAGGTTCTCGCCGAGATTCCGTATACCGGTCTCGAAGGCACGGAGAACGGCCTCGGGGTCCATCTGCGCACGGTTCCCGTCTATACTGCAGGCATATTCCTGCCGATGAGAGCGGAGAATATGGAGGTCCTCATCCAGGATGCCCAGCTTGACCGAGCTGGTCCCGAAATCCGCGGACAGGATTTTCATCGAAGATCCCTCGTTCGATATAAAACGGATACAGTGTGTCACTAAGCTACCCGGACCAAGGTTTTCTGTCAAGAATCGAGATTTCTTACGGGTATTCAGCCAACGGCGAGGTGTGGAA
>CAYWUT010000046.1:0-23280 GCA_964460545.1 uncultured Spirochaetota bacterium | reverse complement strand
TACTGTTTTGAATTCGGGCAAAGAAAGATTGTACATCGGAAAATGATGGAAAATAGCTGAATGAGCATCCGAGAGGATTGAATATTTTATCTTTAGAAGGTGTGCGAGTCCAATGGTATTTGGAAATTGTCCCGCCGGGTAAATTATCCAGGGTGTGTAAATAGAGGTATAAAGGCGCGTTCTATCTCTTCGAGAACTGGAACTTCTTGCGTGCCTTTGGCTGGCCCGCCTTTTTTCGTTCCACCATGCGTGAATCTCTCGTGAGAAAACCGGATTGAGAAAGGGCCTGTTTCGAATCGGGATCCACCTTGAGGAGCGCCCGTGCCAGGCCGTGCTGGACCGCGCCCGCCTGACCGGAGAAGCCGCCGCCCGATACGTTTATGCGTATGGTCCACTTGCCCTCATTGTCCGTTATCTTGAGCGGCTGATTTGCCTGTATCGCGTGGATTTTTGTCGGGAAGTAGTTGTCGACTTCTTTGCCGTTAATGGTAAAGCTTCCGTCTCCCTTGGATATCATTACACGCGCAATCGAAGTCTTTCTCCGCCCTGTGGCGAATATTGATTCTGAGGGCACCTGTCTCCTCCCCGATACCGTTAAATTTCGATCAATTCAGGTTTTTGCGCCTGATGAGGATGGTTCTCACCGGCATAAATCTTTACATTCAGAAGCTGCCTTCTCCCGAGCCTGTTTCGGGGAAGCATGCCCTTGATGGCGTTTCTCATTGCGAACGTGGGGTCCTTTTTCATCATTTCGCTGTACGTGGTTTCTTTCAAACCACCCGGGTATCCTGAATGACGGTAATACATCTTGTTCAGGGACTTCGATCCGGTCAGTCTGGCCTTGTCGGCATTGAGAATGATGACATTGTCGCCCATATCCACATGTGGTGTAAACCGGGGGTTGTGTTTCCCCCTCAGTATTGAAGCGGCTCTCGTTGCGACGCGGCCGAGGACCTTGTCCTTCGCGTCGATAACGTACCACTTCTTTATTACTTCTTCCTTTTTAACCGAGTACGTTTTCATCTTTTATCTCCGGATTCGAGTAAGATAGTACAATGAGAGATACACGTCAAGAAAAAGAGCCCCTTAGTAACGGGGCGGTATGGACGGTTCGTTCGCCGTTTACTTACAGTGGAGGGTTTTACGGAGATTTATTCGAGAGCATGAGGATCAGGGGTATCTCGATGAGGGGTATGAACGACAGAATCCTGTACGTGTCGTGAAGCCCGATCGAGTCCCCCAGGAATCCTCCGACGATCGAGGCCAGGACGGACGTGAGAAAATTGAAGGACATGAGTATGGAGGAGGCCGTTCCCCTCATGTCAGGTACGAGCTCCTGTGCCGATGCGTAGCGCACCGGGGTGCTGCTGAACATGAATACTCCGGTCGCAAGGAGCAGCAGCATTTTGAGGGTGTCGGTTCGGGCCTGGAGAAAGAGATTGATGAGAAGGGGGACGAGGGTGGCGGTGATGAGAAAGAAGGGCTTCCTGCCGAGCCTGTCCGACAGCGTTCCTCCCAGGAGCGCGCCCGCGGCCCCTGATATCTGAAGAGCGGTCAGTGAAATACCCGCCGTAAAGAGCGTCGCCCCTCCCTGCTTCATATGCGTGGGGAGATAGAGGGAGAAAGTGTAGACGGTGAGGGAATGTGCCATTCCGATGGCCACGAGCAGCCCGATGTCCTTCGAGCCCCGCCGCAGGCCCCTGAATGAAAACGCGCGGCTTTTTTGCGTTTCTCCCGTGTACCCGAGCGGTGAAAAAAGGAGCAGCGCCGCGTAAGCCAGGCCCGGAAGGGCCGCCAGCGGGACCGCGCCGCCCGGGAGCAGGCGGAGAGAAGTGACTATGAGGAGCGGCCCGAACGAACGCGCGAGCTCCCCTCCGGTCATGAAAAGGGACATGCCCGTACCCGGACGATTGCCGCTCGCGCTGCTGATAAAGGGCAGCGCGAACGCATGGTAAACGGACGCGCTTATGCCCGCGACGAATATGAGAGCAAGCGCGTATCCGTATCCCGGAGAGAGTGGAAGCGTGCTCATGGTGAGCGCCGTGACCACGAGCGTGAGCGGGAAGAGTTTCGTGAGTTTTCCCCTGTCCGCCTGGTAGCTCAGCAGGGGCTGCAGGAGCGTGGGTGACCGGAAAACCGGAAGCAGGAGACCGGCGAGCCGCAGTGACAGGCCGAATTTCTCGATGAGAACGGGGAGGACGGGGCTTAGAAAGGCCCCGTAGATATCATGAAAGAAATGACTGAAGGATATGATGAAGGCCCGCTTCGTATGCAATGAACGGCCTTCCGCGCTCCATCTTTCTATTTCCACGGCTCGATTCCTGTTGTAATATACCAAGAGAATGGTTGTCACGGACATCAAATCCCAGAAGAGGACCGGATTTTATTCGGTATTTATTGACGGGAAATACCGTTTTTCCTTAGATTCGGATACCCTTAACCGTGCGGGTCTCTACAGGGGCGATGAGATCGATGAGTCCCGTATCGACGACCTGCTGAGCAAAAGCGCGTTTGCCCGTGCCAGGGAATACGGTTATCTCCTTCTCTCCTACCGGGACAGGTCTGAACGGGAGCTGAGAAACAGGCTGCTTCAGAAGGATTTCGATCCCGGTACGGTCAGAGAGGTCGCGGGGTATTTCAAGCGCGAGGGCCTCGTCGACGACCGGGTCTTCGCGCGAAAGTGGCTCGACAACACGCTCGCGTCCCGGCCCATGGGCCGGCTGAGAGCGCGGCATGAGCTCATGAAAAGGGGGGTAAGCGCCGGGATAGTTGAAGAGGCGACGGCGGAAATCGACCTGGATATGGAACACCGCCTCGCCCGGGACGCGGCCGGAAAGAAATTGCGCGCGTTGAGCGGGTATCCGCCCGATGTCACGCGCCCCAGGATGCTCCGGTTCCTCCGGGGTCGGGGTTTCCATTTCGATGTCATACATGATCTGATGGAGGAGTACTTTGGACAAGACGTCTGACGGCCTGAGAAAGAGCTTCCTGAATTTCTTCCGGGAGAGGGCCCACACCGTTGTAAAGAGCTCTCCGGTCGTTCCTGAAAGCGACCCGACGCTTCTTTTTACGAACGCGGGAATGAACCAGTTCAAGGAATATTTTCTCGACGTTGAAAAGTGCGCGTTCAAGAGGGCCGTATCGGTTCAGAAATGCATCAGGGCCAGCGGAAAGCACAACGATCTCGAGGACGTGGGCAGGGACGGCAGGCACCATACCTTTTTCGAGATGCTCGGGAACTGGTCCTTCGGAGATTACTACAAGGAGGATGCCATTAGATGGGCATGGGAGTACGTGACGGCCGTGCTCGAACTGAAAGAGGAAAACCTCTGGGCGAGTGTTTACACCGATGACGACGAGGCGTACGGGATATGGAAGGATAAGATCGGCCTCGACCCTTCGCGTATCGTCAGGCTGGGAAACATCGAGGAGCACGATGAGGAAAATTTCTGGAGCATGGGCGAAACGGGGCCCTGCGGCCCCTGCTCGGAGCTCTACTACGATTACGAGCCCGGGCTGGAAGATGATTTCAAGGAGAAGAGCGACCGCGGAATCATCGTCGAGCTCTGGAACCTCGTTTTCATGGAATTCAACAGGGAAGCCGGCGGCCGTCTCGTTCCCCTCCCCAACAGGAGCATAGATACGGGTATGGGTCTCGAAAGGACGCTGGCGGTCCTGAAAAAGGTTCGATCGAATTATGAGACGGACCTCTTCATGCCGATCATCAAAGCCGTGGAAGAGGAGTCCGGCACGAAGTGCGATGATTCGAACGCGGTTTCATTCCAGGTGATCGCCGACCATATAAGGGCCCTGCTTTTTTCCATTTCCGACGGAGTGATGCCGTCCAACGAGGGGCGCGGCTACGTAATCCGACGCATACTCAGACGGGCGGTCCGTCACGGGAAGATCCTCGGACTGGACAGGCCTTTTCTCCACAAACTCGTTCGAACCGTGGTACGGGTCATGGGAGAGGCCTATCCCGAGGTATCCGACCGCAGGCCGTTCGTGGAGGAGGTCATAAGAAACGAGGAGGAGCTCTTCCTGAAAACCCTGGACCGCGGAATAGAGGAATTCGAAAAAACGGCGCGTACGCTGGCCAAGGGGGATGCCTTTCCGGGGGAGACCGCTTTCACACTCCACGATACCTACGGTTTCCCGTTCGACCTTACCCGGATCATGGCTGAGGAAAAGGGACTGACCGTGGAACGGGGAGGATTCGAGGCGGAGATGGAACGCCAGCGGCAGCGGGCGCGCAGTCGATCGTCATTCGGACCGGGCGGGACTGAAGAGATGGAGTGGACTGAGCTGCGAAAGCTCGACCGTACGGTATTCACGGGATACGACCGTCTCGAAGAGGAAGACATGCGTATCGTCCGGTACGGGGAAAAAGACGGTATGTTTAGGATCGTGTTCGACAAGACCCCGTTCTACGCGGAATCGGGAGGACAGACCGGCGATACCGGGGCCATCGAGGGTAAAGGTTTCAGCTTTGACGTAACGGGTACGGTACGTTCGGGCGACCTGATCGTGCATACGGGCAGGCTGACCGGAAAACTGGAGGACGTGGAGTGCAGGGGAAAGGTCGACGGGGAGCGCCGCGCACGGATCGCGGCAAACCATACGGCCACCCACCTTCTCCATTACGCCCTGCGCAAAACCGTCGGCTCCCATACGACGCAGGCGGGATCGTCCGTCCAGCCTGAGCGGCTGCGTTTCGATTTCAATCACTACGGCCCGCTGGACGGGAATGAGATCGAACGTATAGAGGAAATGGTGAACGGCATCGTGCTCCGGAACGTCGAGGTCAGGGTGATTGAGAGTGTTCCCATGGCACGGGCACGGGAAATGGGCGCCGTCGCCCTCTTCGGCGAGAAGTACGGTGAAGAAGTGCGCGTGGTAAAGGTGGACGAAATGAGCATCGAGCTGTGCGGGGGGACGCACGTGAAGAGAACGGGCGATATAGGCCTGTTCAGGATTATTCGCGAGTCCAGCATATCGTCCGGAGTAAGGCGCATCGAGGCGGTCACCAACAGAGACGCCCTCAGCCTCATGAAAAAGCGCGACTCGCTGCTCGACGAGGCCTCGGCCCTCCTGGGCACCGAGGCGGAAGAGGTGCCGGCCAGGATACGCGATCTGTTAAAAAGGCAGCAGGACTTAAAGAGGCAGCTCAGGAAGAAGCAGGGCGAGGCGCTCTCCGGATTTGACGATAAAATGGATTTCGTCACGGCAGGGGCCTATCGTACCGCTCTTATCAAGCTCGATAATCCGTCCCTTGAAGAGATGCGTGAAACCGCGGACAGGGTCAGAAACGCGGCCGAAGACTCGGTTGTGCTCGTCGTTTCCGCGGGGGGAGAGACGGTACGGGTCATACTGGCTGTCTCGGAGAAGTCGGTTAAGAGCGGCGTGCATGCGGGAAAGCTTCTGCAGAAGGTCTTCGAGGAAACGGCGGGCAGGGGAGGGGGGAAACCTCACATGGCCCAGGGAGGAGGGATTAATCCGGATGAAGTGGAGGGGGTATACGGAAGAATGAACGAGCTGCTGAAAGCCTATTGATTCCCCGAAGTGTATCCGGATGCCGATGAACGCGGCCTCCGGCTGCAGGAGCACGGATTGACCATGGTGCCGACGGTTTATGCGATGTTGAGCTGTTCCAGGAGCTTGCTCTTCATCGGATCGATATTGGTAAAGGCGATTCCGAGCTGGCTCAACCTCCTCTCGATATCCGATTCCTCCGAGATCGATCGTATCTGAACGATTCTGCCGTCAATCGTATCGAAGTCGGGAAGCTGGAACCTCCTTAAATCGAGCATGATCTCATCGTCTTCATTCAAGTCGTAGTCGTCCTTCTGAACGATCTCGATTCCGGCCCCTGTCGCACTTATATTCTTCAGAATGACGGGTTTTCTCATCCCGTTTTTCTTCATCACGAGCGCTATGATTTCCGGGAAAACGTAGCGTATGAAACTCGTCTTCCGCCTTTCACCCGCCTTGAGAGAAAAATCCATAAGGCCCTCGACGCGGAAAAGCGGCAGCTTTTTCTTGAAACCCTGGATCTGTTTCTCGGGCATGTCCTCGAGCTTGGCCCATTTTCTTACGGTTTTCGCGACTTGGTCGTCAACGAGTATGTTGTTGTGCCGGGCCAGGTCCCCGAGTCTCGACGCGAGAATGACGGGCGATCCGAAGAAGGTGTCGATGGCGTTTTCAGCGGGACCCACGATACAGTGAAGGGCTTCGCCCATGGCCACTCCGACTCCTATCTCGAGCGGGAAGTGGGCTTCCCACTTGTATTGAATGTTCTGTCTGAGGAGGGCCATTCGCATCTCCAGGGCGGCCCTGACCGCGTAGAAGGGTGATTTGGGGAGCCACTTTTCTTTTCCCCAGATGGCCAGAAGTCCGTCACCGACGATGTTATCGAGCATACCCTTGTACCGTACGATGATATCGTATGCGGATTTGAAATACCTGTTCGTGAACATATATACCTTTTCCGCCGGAAGCATCTCGAACATATGGGAAAAGCCCCTGATATCCATGAATAGCGCAACTACTTTTCTCGTTTCTCCCTGGTTGACGATTACCATAATAACCTCCTTACAACGGACGTATTACGCCTGACATATGCAGGAACACAGGTATCGCATGAGAAAACTCAAGACAGCGTGGTACGTTTACTTTTTACATGACGGGACAACACTTTTAGAGGAGAGATAAACCTCCTCCGTGCCCCGTAACAATTAAATATAACAGGATTATAACACAAATTCAGCAAATTTCATGAAAAAAAACATAGAATTAACGAAAATAACGAAATCAAAAGGGTGGCTTCTCGTCTCAGGAGGCTAGGATACGTAGCATATCATCTTGCTGCCCGTGTCTCTGTATTCCTTCTTTATATCGATGAACTCCTTTTCATTCTTTTCAAAAGCATCGACGATATCCGGGTCGAATTGCCTGCCCTTTTCCTCGAGTATGATGGCCCGGGCTTTTTCATGGGGGAACGCGTCCTTGTACACCCGCTTGGAGGTCAGAGCGTCATAAACATCCGCAAGAGCGGTTATCCTGGCCGACAGGGGTATGTTCGATTCCTTCAATCCCTCCGGATATCCCGCGCCCGACCACTTCTCATGATGATAATAGGCGATCTCTTTTCCCATATCCAGGAAAGACTGCTTCATTCCGCTCAGGCTTATCGCCTCGGTCAGCGCGGCACCCCCGATAATGGAATGCTTCTTCATGATGTCGAATTCCTCGTTCGACAGCTTCCCCGGTTTGAGCAGAATCCCGTCCGGTATTCCGACCTTGCCTATATCGTGGAGTGGCGTTGATTTATAGATATTCTCTATATACCGGTCGTCTATATATGAGCTGTATGCGGGCAGGTTCTTCAGCGTGAGGGCGATCACCCTGGCATATTCACGCATTCGCTCGAGATGTTCTCCCGTTTCGGGGTCTCTGAACTCGGCGAGCTTCGCGAGAGCGAGAATCGTTACGTCCTGCGTGGACACGACCTGGTTCAGAAGATCAATATTGCTCTTTTTGAGCTGCTCCTGATACTCCATGTTCATATCATTCATAAGCTTCAGCGCCAGGAGGGACTTGAGCCTCGCCTTGAGAAAATGGATATTGAAGGGTTTGGTGAGAAAATCGTCCGCTCCTGATTTGAGGGCGTTGAGGTGATTGCTCTCATCAGAGAGGGCCGTTATTATGATGATGGGAATCATCTTCGTTTCGGGGTTCGATTTCGATATCCTGCACACCTCTATCCCGTCCATTTCGGGCATCATGATATCCAGAATAATAATATCAGGCTTTTCCTTCAATATACGCTCAAGGGCTATTTTACCGTTCTCGGCCTCAAGTATGGTATATCCCATGTCCACAAGAAAATGGGTGAGAACCCGACGGTTTGCCTCCACGTCGTCCGCTATAAGCACCCTCGGTTTATTTTCCATTATCCCTCGACCCCTTTACTATCTGCATCGTGGTGTTCCTCTAGCTATTATAAAGGATTTTCTTCGACTTTTCGAATGAATCGAAATTTTTTCCCCGATTCTTTGCCTTGCAATGGCTGGATGATCTCCGTTATACTAAGGTTGGATCACGGTTGTCACCGGGGATCACTAATGCGGAGGGTTGAGGGTGCAAAAAAAGATACTTGTTATCGATGATGAGACCATGATTCTGGATGCAATGAAGCTCATACTGGAGGATATGGGATACGATGTTACCGGGTTCTCCGATCCAACGGCAGGCGAGCGGGAGGCGATTGAAAAGAGCTACGATCTTATCGTAATCGACCTTCGTATGCCGGGAAAGAACGGAGCCGAGGTGACAGAGGAGATATTGAAGAGGAAACCAAACGCGCGGATACTCATTCAGACCGCTTATCCTACGGACCCGCTCGTGCAGAGGGCCATCGATGCGGGAGCGCTCGCACTGTTGAAGAAACCCTTCGAGATAGGCAAGATACTGGATTTTTTAAAGGATTGAGGCTTATTAAAGATGAAAGGGAAACCCAATTACGTTCTGGAAGACCTCTCGAACAGCGCGGATGAACTGCTCCGGGAAATCGAGGATCTCGACAAGATCGGTGCTCCTGATGATGGCGACGACCGGGTAAGAGACGAGATCCGCACCCGGGAGCTCGCCGACCTCGATAGAGACATCGTTTCCGATGTTGACGGTACCTTCGATATACGGATTGCTGAAAACGATTTGAAGGCACTCGCCAATTTCTATCCGCCGTCGAGGAACGGGAAGGATATCGATGGAGAGGATGTAATACAAGAACTCGCCTCAACGGATGTGGTATTCGGAATAGACCGCGAATCGATCCGGAAAGCGGTGACCCGCTGCAACGAGGAGCGGGTACAGGTCAGCGATGTGATCGTAGCGCTGGGAACTCCGCCGGTTGACGAAATCCCCGAGCATTTGGTTTTGCGTGAAGACGCGGGCAAGAGGAAAACGGTGAGAGAAGAGGGCGGCTCGATCGATTATCGGGAGGTAACCTCGTACACGCTGGTGGAAAAGGGCGAAGTTCTTGCCGATGTTGTCCCGAAACGGGAGGGGGAGTTCGGAAAATCAGTGAAGGGACTGTTCCTGCCGTACGCAAAGCAGAAAATCACTGGACTCAAGCCCCTTAAGAACACCCGGCTCAAGGAAGGCAGAATCGTAGCCGAATGCGACGGCCGCCTCATGGTCTCGAACAACAAGGTCTGGATAAACGAGGTCTTCGAGCTGTCAGGAAATGTGGATTATTCAACGGGTAATATCGATTTTCCGGGCGATATAATAATCAACGGGCAGGTGAAGGACGGTTTCGAGGTCGTTTCGGGCGGCTCGATATTCTGCAGGGAAACGCTTGACGCCTCGATGGTGAAGTGTGAGGGCGACCTCTCCGTTTGCAAAGGAATTATCGGAAGAAAGAAGGGGAAGGTCAGTGTGGGAGGGAGTATTGCGACCCGGTTTATCGAAAACTGTCATGTGGAAGCGGGCGGCGGTATTTCGGTACAGACGGGAATACTGCACTCCGTAGTCAATACGCATGAAAGTCTCCAGATGGGCGATAAGAGCGTTATCGTGGGAGGGAAGATAACCGCGTTGAACGGTGTCGTCGCGTCCCAGGTCGGGACAGGGGTCGGCGTCAGAACGGAGATACACTGCGGTGTGGACTACACGGTCGAGCAGAAGCTCCTCTGGGTCAAGGAAAAGATGAAATCCGTCTCGGAGAAGCGCGCCCGGGTGGATGAGCGGATAAAACGCGGAGACAAAGATCCCCGGCTCGGGGAAATCAAGGAAAAACTCGAGTTAGGCGTGCACCACCTGAACCGCAGTGCCCGGGATCTCGTGGGGCGGCTCAACAAGAACCAAAAGGCCGATGTCAAGGTCCGGGGTACTCTCTACCCCGGCGTGTATGTGGAGATCTGCAATATCGGATTTGTCAATACCCGGGAGAGGAGTGGCGTGCGGCTCCATCTCGACAAGAACGGCGATAAGATAACGGTCGATCAGATATAGGGCTCATAGGGGTGAATCAGTGCCGGGCAAAACCGCAGTCATCCCCGTGACGTGAGTATTTCCTCTATTTTCTTGAGCAGGAATTTCGGCTTGAAGGGTTTCTGTAAAAAGTGGGCGTCCTCCTCGAGCAGTGTCCTTTCCTGAATCGATGCGTCCGTGTATCCCGATATAAAGAGCACGTTCATATCCGGACGCGTTTCGCGAAGGGTTTCGGCGAGCTGGGTCCCGTACATCTCGGGCATGACTACGTCGGTTATGAGCAGGTCTATATGTTCGGGATGTTCCCCGTACCTGTCCAGAGCCTCTCTCCCGTTTGAAGCCTCGAATACGTCATATCCGGTATCCTTCAGTATGGTCGAGACGATCTCGCGCACCGCGGGCTCGTCCTCCACAACGAGTATGGATCCCGACCCCCTATGAGCATCGGTATCCAGGTCTCCGCTGTAATGCTCCGGTGCACTCTCACGTGAAACGGGGATATAAATATCAAAGGTCGATCCCTCGCCGGGCGCGCTGAAAAGTAGAATCTCTCCTCCGTTCTGTTTAACGATGCTGTACACTATGGAGAGACCGAGACCCGTTCCTTTTCCCACTTCCTTCGTGGTGAAGAACGGATCGAATATCTTTTCCTGCAAGGTTTTTTCTATTCCTGTTCCCGTGTCGCTTATCGAGAGCTTGATAAAGGGACCGGGTTTGAGATCCATGCGCTCCCGGCAGAATACTTCGTCGAGCTCGATATTCTCCGTTTTTACGAACAGCTCTCCGCCTTTCAGCATGGCGTCTTTCGCGTTGATTACCAGATTCATGATAACCTGCTCCACCTGGCTCTGGTCCATCCTGACGGTATCGAGCTTTTTTGCCAGGCTCAGATCGAGCATGATATCCTCACCGATTACGCGTTCCAGCATCTTCTGCATCTCGCCGAGTACCGTGTTAATATTGAGTATTTTCGGCTCCACGTACTGCCGTCTGGAAAAGATAAGGAGCTGCCGTGCCAGCGCGGAAGCACGCTCTCCCGCCGCTCTTATCTCCTTAATGATGGAATGGGTCTGTCCCTCTCCATCGACCTGCATGAGAAGGTAGTCCGAATAACCGATAACGGCGGTCAGCATATTGTTGAAGTCATGGGCGATGCCGCCCGCGAGCCTTCCTATGGCCTCCATCTTCTGGGACTGGAGGAGCTGGTTTTCGAGTTTCTTCCGTTCCTGAATGTCCCGCGCGATACTGAGAACCACCTTTTTACCTTCGAAATCGATGATCTTGCTGTTGATTTCAACGGGCAGGCCGGTCCCGTCGCTGCGGGTGAGTTCGTGCTCGAAGATGGAGTGGCCCTTTTCCTTCAGGGTTTTCGCCAGTGTTTTAAAAAGATAGGTCGAATCCTTCCGCGTGACATCCAGCAGGGATTTTCGCAGGAGGTCCTCCCTCGCAAACCCGAGGTTTAAGCACGCTGCCTCGTTCACCTCGATGATTCTTCCCGCAAGGTCGTGTATTAAGATGGAGTCGCTCGCGCTGTTGAAAAGTGTGCTGAACTTCCGGGCGGATTCCTTCAAGACCTCTTCCATGTACAGACGCTGTATTACCGCCCCGAGCTGCATGGCCGCCTGTTCGAGTATGGAGACGACCTCGTCGGTGATCATACCGCCGCGCCGATCGGCAGCGATGAGTACACCCAATGGTTTCTCCGAAGAACGAATGGGAATAACGGCCAGGGTCTCACAGGTAAAATCCTCGAGATCAAGACCCCATCTCTCTTTTTCCGGGGTGGCGAGGTCACGTACGATTCCGGACATGTTTTTTGTCAGAAACGAGCCGTTCACCGTTAAAAAGGGAAGGCCCTTGTCCATCGTACCTTCGAGGACACCCGTACACAAGGCGTTTCGACCCTCGTCAAGGAGGCATTCGTGCGTAGTACCGCTCCCGCTTCGCATGTCCGGGAATCCGCGGAAGATTTCCGAATTCATGTTTACGACGCGGATACCCACGGCCTCGCAGTCAACGATTTTCTTTATTTCCCTGAGATACTCCTCGAGGAGGGGCTCCATGGCGGTATGCCGGTTTGCCGTCTTGAGCAGGCGGTGGAGGATCTGTATCTCCTGCTCGGTCTTCTTCTCATACGAGATGTCCCTGCTTATTCCGATGGTTCCTATGATGTTGTCTTCACCGTCTCGAAGCGGTACTTTCGTGTGAAGAAACCATCGTTTTATCTCCGCGCCCCTCTTGATGACATCCTCCTTTTTGATAACCGGGCATCCCGTTTTGATAATTTTCCGCTCCTCCGCCAGATAGTGGGCGGCCTGTTCGTCGAGGTAGAAGTCCTGATCCGTTTTACCGATGAGGTTTTTTACGGATTCGGCGTTCATGATCCTGCGGGTGGCGTCGTTGGCAAGTAAGAACCGGGATTCCGCATCTTTCACGTAAACCGCATCCGGTATGGTGTCAACGAGGGTCCGCAGAAGATTTTTTTCCCGTGCGAGCGCCTTCTCCGCGTTCCTTGAGGCGGTAACATCCCGGATTGAGGCAAGGAATGCCTCGTTGTTTTCCCAATCGATCGAGCTGACGCGCATTTCGGCGTAGATCAGCTTTCCTCCTCTTCCGAGGATCTCGATTTCACTTGTTTTTCCAATGCCCACGGGAAAACCGAACTGCTCGCCTATCAGATCGCTTTTTCGTCTCCCCAGGAGTTTTTCCGCTGATGGGTTCGCGAAACGAATAATACCGTTTTTATCCACGATGATGATGCCGTCCGCGTTTTCATCCACCATGGACCTGAACCGCTTTTCACTCTCCTTCAGGCGTGACGCCTGATCGCGCAGTTCCCGCTGAAGGGCGGCACGTTCTATCGCATGGGTTATCGAATGACTGAGTAATGCACCGTCTACATCGGTCTTCACGAGATAGTCTTGAGCGCCCCGCTGGATCGCCTCGACCCCGATATCCCCGCTTTTTGAGCTCGTTAAAAGGATAACCGGTATGTCGCCCGCCGCTTCCCTGACCCTGTCCAGTGTTTTGAGTACTTCTGATTTAGGGAGGTTCAAGCCGAGGAGAACGAGAATAGTATCCCGCCCGATACATTTCAGACCCTCGCTCAACCGCTCCGCGTGCGCGAAATCATACTTGCCATCGAAGCGATTCGAAAAATGTTTCTCTATAAGGCGCGCGTCGACATGATTATCCTCGATAAGAAGTATGCTCTGCTTTTTCATCGCTCTCCGGGTTTTCGTAGCAGCATGTATGCTTCAAAGTTCCTTTTTTTAAATTGTAGGTGATTTATCCGCCGAATTCAAAAAAGATTTTGAACACCTGCCGGCTGCTGCTTATCATGGATAACAGTCCTGCGCGGCGGCGATTTAAAAGGCCGGAAGCTCTCGGAATGGTTGAGGTAAAAAATCCGGGGACCGTATAAAGTGCCGAACAATGTATCATAATGACACTCCGATCCGTCCCCTGGAAATCCGGTACATTATCCGTCCCGTTACTCCAATTATTTCGATATTTATGGAAAAAAGTCTTTGGTTTATATGGTACAATAATTGCACATTAATACATGTATGCGCTGTAACAAAATAGGGAAGAGGAATTCTACATGGATATGAATCGTTTCACTCAGATGGCGCAGTCCGCGCTGACATCGGCACAAGAAACAGCTGCGGAGTACGGCCATCAGCAGATAGAAAGCGGGCATCTCCTCGTTTCTCTTTTACGGCAGGAAAACGGGGTCGTGCCTTCCATTATCAGCAGGCTCGGACGCGACGCTTCGGCTGTGGAGAGAGGAGTCGAAGAGATTCTCGCCCGGACCCCTCGTGTTACGGGAACGGGAACCGGAACCGCATATATCTCTCCGGCGTTGAGCGGTATTCTCCGTAACGCGGAAACCGAGTCGAAGAAGCTCAAGGACGATTTCATCAGTACCGAACACCTGTTTATTGCGGTATCGGGAGCGGATGACCAAACGGGAAAGCTACTGGCGGAGGTCGGTATAACGAGGGACGGAATACTCACGGCCCTGAAGGACATACGGGGTAATCAGCGTGTTACCACGCAGAACCCGGAGGCAACGTATCAGGCGCTTGAGCGGTACGCCGTGGACCTGACTCAGCGTGCCCGGTCCGGCAAGCTCGATCCGGTTATCGGGCGTGATGAAGAGATAAGGCGCGTCGTACAGGTGCTGTCGAGGAGAACGAAAAACAACCCCGTACTCATCGGGGAGCCCGGTGTGGGAAAGACGGCGATCGTGGAGGGGCTTGCACAGCGAATCGTAAAAGGGGATGTTCCCGAGGGTTTGAAAGAGAAACGGATCGTCGCCCTGGACATGGGAGCGCTCCTCGCCGGGGCCAAGTTCCGTGGAGAGTTCGAGGAGCGGATGAAGGCCGTGCTGAGTGAGGTGGCGGAATCCGGCGGCAGGGTCATCCTCTTCATAGACGAGCTGCATACGATTGTCGGGGCCGGCGCGGCCGAGGGTGCAATAGACGCGGGTAATCTCCTCAAGCCGATGCTCGCGCGCGGCGAGCTTCACTGCATCGGGGCCACGACCCTGGATGAGTACAGAAAGCACATTGAAAAGGACGCAGCCCTGGAGCGGCGGTTTCAGCCGAGCCTGGTAACCGAGCCGTCCGTCGAGGATACCATTTCAATACTCAGGGGTTTGAAGGAGCGGTACGATATTCATCACGGGATCCGGATAAAGGACAGCGCGCTCGTTTCAGCCGCTGTGTTGAGTGAAAGATATATATCCGACCGGTTTATGCCGGACAAGGCGATCGATCTCATAGACGAAGCGGGGTCCAGACTGCGTACCGAGATCGACTCCATGCCCGCGGAGCTGGACGAGATCATGCGCAGGATCATGCAACTCGAGATAGAGCGGGAGGCGCTGCGCAAGGAGAAGGACCCGGCATCGAAAGGGAGGCTCTCAGGTATAGAGAAGGAGCTCGCGGATTTGAAGGAGCGGGCCGGCTCCCTGAAGTCCAGGTGGGAGGAGGAGAAGGCGGAGATCACGAGGCTTCGTGACCTCAAACGGGAGATCGAAGAGGTCAAGTTTCAGATCGAGCAGGCCGAGAGAAACTACGACCTGAACCGGGCAGCGGAGTTGAAGTACGGCAAGCTTATCAGCCTCGAAAAGGAGCTCGAGGAACTGCGGATGAGGAACGGGAACGGACAGCGGATGATCAAGGAGGAGGTCGACGAGGAGGACATCGCGGTCGTCGTGTCGAGGTGGACGGGTATTCCCGTAAGCAGGCTCATGGAAGGGGAGAAGGAGAAGCTCCTTCACCTGGGTGACCATCTGCACGAGCGGGTGATCGGGCAGGACGAGGCGGTTGCGGCCGTGGCGGACGCAATCCTCAGGGCACGGGCCGGTATACAGGACCCGAACCGTCCCATCGGCTCGTTTATCTTTCTCGGTCCCACGGGCGTCGGCAAGACCGAGCTGGCCAGGACTCTGGCGAGGTTCCTGTTCGACGATGAGAAGAATATGATAAGAATCGACATGTCGGAGTATATGGAGAAACATGCCGTGGCACGGCTCATCGGTGCTCCTCCGGGTTATGTGGGATACGACGAAGGCGGCCAGCTCACGGAGGCGGTCCGGCGGAGGCCCTACTCGGTCGTACTGCTGGATGAGATAGAGAAGGCCCATCATGACGTTTTCAACATACTGCTCCAGATACTGGACGACGGCAGACTCACCGATTCGCATGGAAGGACGGTCAGCTTCAGGAACTGCGTGGTGATCATGACCTCGAACCTGGGCTCCGAGTACATACTGGACGGGACGAAGTCCTATGATGAGATGAAGTCGCTCGTTATGGAATTATTGAGAAAACACTTCAGGCCCGAGTTTCTCAACCGGGTCGACGAGACGGTCGTTTTTCATTCCCTTACCATGGAGAACATCCAGGACATAACCGTGCTGCAGCTCGGGCTTCTGCGGGATCGATTGAAGGCGGCGGGTACGGTCCTTCGTTTTGACGACGACGCGGTGCGGTATATCGCGCAAAAGGGGTTTGACGGTACATTCGGCGCGAGGCCGCTTCGCAGGGCCATACAGAACCTCGTGGAAACCCCGCTCGCGCGCGAAATTATAGAGGGAAATTTCGGGGAGGGCGATACGGTAAACGTATCGGCGGGTGACGGCGGCCTGCTATTCAAATGATTGAGGCCGCCGGCGGGAACCCGTCGTGCGGTATGTGATCCGGTATTACCCGGACGGTCCGGGATTTTCTTTCACTCGGGTTTTCTTCTGTCTATGACCCGGCTCTCTTTCATATCCCTTTTGATCGTTCTCGGCTCCACCAGCTTTAAACGGGGAATGAAACCGAGCCGGTCCTCGACGTTTCGAACGATTCCGTTTTCCAGATAATTCAGGCTCTTGATCTCGTCGTTGAATATGTCCTGTGATATCTCCACCTGTATCTCGAGAAAATCCTGGTTGTCCTTGCTGTCCACGACGAGCCGGTAGTTGGGGACTTTTCCGATGACCTCGTTCAGTATGCCCTCGAACTGCACCGGGAAGATGTTCTGCCCGTTGAGTATGATCATATCGTCGACCCGGCCGAATACGCGGGACATTTTTATGAAGGTCCGCCCGCATTCACACGGATCGGTCATGAGGCTCGTTATATCTCCGGTCCGGTATCTGACGAGCGGGAAGGCCTCTTTGGTGATCGTCGTAATAACGAGCTCTCCCTTTGCGCCGGGCGGCAGAATCTCGCCCGATTCGGGATCGATAATTTCCGGTATGAAGTGGTCTTCCGATATGTGCAGCCCGTCCCGGTTCTCGCATTCGTAGGATATCCCGGGACCTATAATCTCGGTCAGACCGTAGTTGTCGGTGGCTATTACGCCGAGCTTGTCCTGCAGCTCGTTTCTGAATGCCTCGCTCCAGCTCTCGGCCCCGAGGAGGGCTTTCCTCAAACAGAGCTCCGCGGCCGCCATGTCCATCTCCATTATGTTTTCGAGGAGGAGGGCCGCGTATGTGGGAGCGCACGCAAGGGCCGTTGTCCTGTAATCCCGCATTATGGTGAGCTGCTGTTCAACATCAGCCTCTCCGCTCGGTATGACCGACGCACCGACCCGCTCGGCCCCGAAGTGAAAGCCCAGCCCTCCGGTGAAGAGGCCGTAGGGGAAGCAGATCTGAATAATATCGTCTTTTGTCACACCGCCTGCCGTCAGGACCCTGGCCATGAGCTCCGTCCAGTGGTCGATGTCGTTCATCGTATATCCGACTATGATCGGCTGTCCCGTGGTTCCCGAGGTGGACTGCATTCTGACCACCTCCCTCAGGGGAACGGCGAACATATCGTACGGGTAAGCGATCCTGAGGGTTTCCTTTGTCGTAAAAGGTATTTTTATCAGGTCCTCGATGGAGGAAAACTCGAAGGGATCGAAACCGATACGGTTGAAGAGGTTTCGGTAGTATGATACGCGCCGGTACACCCTCCCGAGGGTCTGCTGGAGCCTCTCGAGCTGGACCTGCTCCAGTTCACCTCTCGATATGGTTTCTTCACTTTCATTCCAAAGCGGCATGGCGTGCCTCTCTTTCACATCCGTTTTCATTCATCCCCGTGTCCGGGGTGGATCGAATCCGGGCACGGCAGGAAGGGCCGGACCCGGCCTACTCCTTTCCCAGATAGGCGCGGAGCACCTCCTTGTTGTTCATGAGCTCTTCCCTCGTGCCCGAAAGTATGATCTGCCCGGTTTCGATGACATACCCGCGTCCGCATATGGAGAGGGCCAGTTTCGCGTTCTGTTCCACGAGAAATATAGTGAGGCTCGTCCGGTCTCTCAGCTCGATCAGCGTCTGGAAGATGTCTTCCACGATCTTGGGGGCAAGCCCCATGGAGGGCTCGTCCAGGAGTATGACCTTCGGTTCCGACATCAGTGCGCGGGCTATGGAGAGCATCTGCTGTTCCCCGCCGGAGAGCGTGCCTGCGAGCTGTTTCTGCCTCTCCCCGAGAACCGGGAATATATCGAATATCCATTCTATCCTACGATTCTGGTCTTTTTTCGTTTTAAGGGAATAGGAGGAGTAGTAGCCGAGCACGAGATTGTCGATAACGCTCATGGGCGCGAAGAGCTGTCTGCCTTCCGGTACCAGGGCGATACCCGCTTTGACGATTGAGGATGCCTGAAGGCCCAGGATCTCTTTTCCCTCGAGCAGTATCGATCCCGTGGCGCGCTGCATGAGTCCCGCGATTGTGTTGAGGAGCGTGGATTTGCCCGATCCGTTGGCCCCTATGAGCGTGACGATCTCGCCTTCACTTATGTGAATGGATACCGATTTAAGGGCGCATATGGATTCGTAGTAGGATCGGAGCGAACGTACGGCAAGCATGATTCAGGCGAACTCCTTTCCGAGATATACGGCAATGACGTCCCTGTTGGAACGCACCTCAGCGGGACCGCCTTCGGCAATCTTCCTGCCGAAGTTCAGCACGGATATCCGTTCCGAGATCTCCATGATGAGGTCCATATCATGCTCGATAACGAGGATTGTGATACCGAGGTTTCTTATCCGGTAAATCGTGTCGATGAGGTTCCTCGTTTCCGTAATATTGAGGCCCGCGGCGGGCTCGTCGAGCAGGAGGAGGGCCGGTTCCCCGGCCAGGGCTCTCGTTATTTCGACAAGACGCTGTTTTTCAAAGGGTATCTCCCGTATCTTCCTGTCGGACAGGCCGGTGATTCCCATGAAATCGAGCCACTGGAGGGCCTTTTCCCGGATATCGCGTTCCTCTCTCCTCGGCCCGCGAAGATTCAGAGCGCAGCCCAGGAGTGAGGCGCGCGAACGAACGTAGCGGCCCATCATTACATTCTCCAGGACGGTCATGTTCGAAAACAGGCGCAGGTTCTGGAAGGTCCTGGCAATACCGAGCGGGGGTATCTCCCATGAACGCATGACGTCGATACGGGTGTCCCTGAAATGTATGCTCCCCCCGTCCGTCTTTTCCAGTCCGCTTATGAGGTTGAAAACCGTTGTCTTGCCCGCGCCGTTCGGGCCTATAATCGCGCTTATGCTTCCCGGAGCCACCTCGAGCGAGAGCGAGCTTATGGCCTTGAGGCCGCCGAAGGATTTTGACAGGTCCCCGAGTCGGAGTACGGGAATGTTCACGTTTTCAGCCATTCGCGCGCTTCCTCCCGACCGGTATCTTGATTCCGTAGAGGCCTTCCGGCCTCAGTATCATGATGGTGATGAGTATGAAGCCGTATATGAGAATATCGAAATCCTTGAAGAATCGCAGATATTCGGGAAGGACGGTGAGCACCGTGGTGCCGATGACGGCTCCCCATATGTTTTCCATCCCCCCGATCGCGACCATGGTTACGAGAAGAACGGAGAAGTTCAGGCTGAAGCTTCCCGGGCTGAGGAAGGTAATGTAGTGGGCGTAGAGGAAGCCCGCCAGTGAAGCGAAACCCGCGCTCAGCACGAAGATGGAGAGCTTCAGCCGGGCCGTATTCACCCCGAGCGAGGAGGCGGTCTGCTCCTCCTTGTGTATGGACTTGAGGGCCCTCCCGATCCTCGAGTGAATGATGTTAAGGCAGAGATAGAGCACGAACGCGAAAATCGCCCACACGAAGACCGCGTATTTGATGTCCGAATCGAGCTCCATGCCGAACAGTGTAATGAGCGGTATGTTGCCGAACCCCGACGGGCCTCCGGTAAGCGGGATCAGCTCGGTGAAAATGATGTGTACGATTTCGCCGAGCCCGAGTGTGGCCATTGCGAGGTAGTGTCCGCGCAGCCGGAGCGTGGGCTTGCCCACGAGAAACGCGACCCCTGCGGTAAAGAGGATGGACGCGGGAAGGGAGAGAATGACGGGCAGCCCGAAACGGGTGGTGAGAATGCCGGTCGCATAGGCCCCCAGGCCGTAAAACGCGGCCTGCCCCAGGGAGATCTGCCCCGCATACCCCATCAGCAGGCTGAGGCCCGAAGTGATGATGAGGTTGATACCGAGGAAAACGATTATGCCGACGTAGTAGGGATTCCTGACGATGCCGATGACGGCAATCGCGGCCCCGAAGAGAATCGATGCCTGCGCCAGGGGTGTTTTTATTCTTCTCTTCATTTTTTTTCGCTTCGATATTCCCGGAAGTTGCTCAGGGATACCCGGTTTTCGCTTCTCCTCCACGATTGATATTGATCCCGACGTTCCTGCGCTCACCCTCTCAATCAGTATGCCTTGAGGAGGTGTTCCTCTCTTCGCGCGAAAATACCGCCGGGCCTGAAGAAGAGTACGAGCAGGAGGATAACGAGCGCAACCGCGTCCTTGTAGCCGCTTGAAAGCAGTCCCGCGGAATAGGATTCCAGGAGCCCGATAATGAGCCCTCCGGCAACGGCGCCTCCCATGTTGCCCAGCCCGCCGAATACGGCCGTGCCGAATCCCTTCAGCGCGAGCAGGGAACCCCGGTCGTAGGAGACGAGCGTGATCGGGGTGACGATGACTCCCGCGGTACCCCCGATGAGGGCGCTCAGCCCGAAAGAAAGGAGCACCATGCGGTCGACATTGATTCCCACGATTTTCGCGGCCCTCCGGTTGTAGGAGCACGCCTTGACCGCCTTGCCCACGATCGTGAATTTGTAGAACCCCATGAGCGCGGAGAATATGACGATGAGCGTACCCAGCACCCAGAGCGACTGGGGAAGTATCGTGGCTCCCAGGAGGTTTATGGGAGTATCGCCGCTGAACGAGGGAAGGATGAAGGAGTCCTTCCCCCAGATGAACATGGCTCCTCCCTTGAACAGTATGGAGGCGGCGATGGTGATGATGATGAGCGTGATGACCGACGGGGTCTTGAGCGGGTATATGGCAAACCGCTCGAAGAGCAGGCCCACGCACATGACCGTCAGTGCCGCGCAGGGCCCCGCCAGGCCGAGAGGAATGTGCAGTGTATTGTGCAGGTACACCGCGAGCATTCCCCCCAGCATGACGAACTCGCCCTGGGCGAAATTAATAATTCCGGTGGCGTTATAGATGATGTTGAAACCGATCGCCACCATCGCGTATATGCTTCCGATCGTGATTCCGGAGAGCGTATACTGCAGAAGCTGTACACCGAGCTGCATTCCATACCCCTGACTATTTCTCCAGAATCGTGAACGCTCCGTCCTTCACGACCAGCATTTCAAATGCCTCGGGAGTCAAGCCGTAGTGATCCTCTTCCGAGAAGTTGAACACGCCGCCCGTTCCCGCGAATCCCTTGATTTTCACGAGCGCGTCGCGTATGCCCGCTCGGTCGGCCCCGGCTTCGTCGAGGGCTTCAACGAAAAGCCACATCGCGTCCCACGCGTGGCCTCCGAAGGTACTGACGGGCTCGTTGAACCGCTCTTCATAGAGGCCCTTGTATCTGGTGAGCACCTCTTTCTGCGGATGGGATGCGGGGACCATGTCGGCCACGAGAAGCCGTCCCGCCGGAAACATGATTCCCTCCGCAGCCCCGCCCGCTGCCTCCACGTACTTGATATTGCCGAAGCCGTGGCTCAGATACAGGGGAAGGTCCATGCCGAGCTGGACCATGTTCTTCGCGACTATGACCTGGGCCGGGACGATGGACCAGTTGATCAGGGCCTGTGCCTCGGTGGCCCGTATCTTCGTGAGCTGTGCGGTCATATCCGTGTCCTGCGGTCCGTAGGTTTCATCGGCCACGATCGTAATCCCGTAATCCGGGGCGAGTTTCTGAACCTGCTCTCTTCCCTGGGCCCCGAAGGCGGTCGTTCCGGACATGACGGCGATCTTGGTTATACCGGATTCCTGCATGTGCATGCATATGCGCTGGGCCGCATGGCGGTCGGACTGCGGCGTCTTGAATACCCATTTCTTGGTGGGGCTTATAATCGCTTCCGCAGCGGCGCATGAGATGAGCGGGATCTGGGCCTTCTCGACGATGGGAATGACGGCCATGGTCGTGCCGGAGCGCGACGTTCCCACGATACCGAGAACGTTGTCGCTGTTGATGAGCTTTTTCACCGCGTTGACGGCCTTTGTTTCGTCACCAACACTGTCCTCGATGACCATTTCGATGGGTACACCGTTGATGCCGCCGTTTTCATTCACCATATCGGCGATCATGACGCAGGTGTTCCGTTCGGGTTCTCCGAGCCACGACGCCGGTCCCGTAATGGCGAAAACACCGCCGATCTTGTAGCTTTCGACCTTCTCCTTTTCTCCGGCGCCGAGTAACAGAATGGAGCAGATAAGAATGAGTAGTACCGATAATACAATGGATAACTTTTTCATCAAACCCTCCTCTTTACTTTCTTTTTCGGTTTATGAGTCGATGTGCTTTGGATAAAGCATTAATTGTATTGCTCTACGATGAATTGTCAATGTTTAAATGGCATGGTTCTTGACCTGAATTCGTTATTTTTTCATATTAATATTAAATTAATAATACAGTCAGCGCGGGAAATTACCTCCGGAGGGAAGACTGATGAAAACCTATGTGGAAACCTCTTCCGTACTGCTCGAGGGAATCGACGAGATGGTACGGGAGGGGTACTTCAATGACAGGACCGAGGCCGTAAATCAGGCCATGAAGGAGATGCTCGACCGGTATAAGCTCGGAAAGCTGAGAATGAAGGACATGAAAAAGAAAGGCACCGGAGGCAAAGACGGATAAAATCATAAATTTCAGGGCCTCGGAAGCCGAATATGAATATATGGATGAATCAGTATATTTAAAACCTGCTATTTTCTTTTATACCCTGTACACGTGAAAGAGTGCTTATGAAACCGTTGGTTATACCGGTGTTTGCGGCCCTGTTATGCTTTTCGACCTTTGCGACTGCCGGGGGTGAGGTGCTGAGCTCGGACATAAACCGTGACGGCACTCCGGACAGCTGGACCCATTTGAACAATGGGAGGGTGGAGAAGCAGGAGATCGACATGAACTTCGACGGTCATATCGACACCGTGTATATCTACGAGTTCAACCAGAAGGTACGCGAGGAAATACTCGATACGGACTATAACGGCAGGATGGACAACTGGCGTTTCTACGAGAACGGAGAGCTCGTCCAGGACCACATCGACAGCGACGGGGACGGCCGCGTTGACATGTGGTTTTACATAGACAGGAGCATGATATACAAGCTCGAGAAGGATACCAACGGAAACGGCAAACCCGACGTCACGAACAACTACTGACTCGTTACCGGCCCTCGGAACAAGTCCTTGACAAAATCAGCCCTGGCTTCATATATTTATACCCGGCATTGCTGGCGTAGCTCAACGGTAGAGCAGCTGATTTGTAATCAGCAGGTTGCGGGTT
>CAYWUT010000045.1:13119-23355 GCA_964460545.1 uncultured Spirochaetota bacterium | reverse complement strand
ATACGTAGCCGGCGAACACGGGCGTTCCCTGGGCGGCCTCGGCGTTGATGGCGTCTGAGATCTCGATGTAGTCGACCACCATGCCCGCTTCCTTGAGCGCGTCCTCCGCTCCCTTTGACCTGAGACCGCGGGTCTCCTGGGACTTGAGGCCCCAGACCATGCACCGGTCCCCGCGCCTCAGTCCCGCCCGCTTGGCGGCCCCCTTGGCGAGCATGACTCCCGAGGCGTAGAGCTCCTGGCCCACGTAACCGAAGCCCTGGTCCTGGTACTTTTCCTCGATCGGTGGGAGTGAGGTGTTCTGGCTCGTTACGAGTATGCCCTTTTCCCTGGCCTGATCCACGAGCGGCGCGAATGCGTCCGGACCCGGATGGCCCATGATGCAGATGCCGTCGGGCCTTCTGGCAATAGAGTCCTTGAACTGCGCTATCATCTTGTCGGGAATCCAGTCGGACCACACGTAATCGACCTTGCACCCGAGGTCCTCCTCGGCTGCGCGGGCTCCGCGGTAAACGACCGAGGCGAACGGACAGCCGGGAGGGCCGCCCGGAAAGAAGACGATGTGCACGTCCTCGAAGTGTTTTTTCGGTGCCGATAAGGCAACCGAACAGACGGTTACAAGAAAAACGGCCGTAAGCAGGACAAGCAGAGTTTTTCTTTTCATCGTAGTACTCTCCTTTTTTTGGATTTCTTTAAAACTGCTATGCCTCCTTCTTGAAGCGATCCCGGTAGCTGCGGGACATTCTCCACCCGGACACGGAATGTCAGGACGGGCATCTTTTATTACAGCATGGCGACATGGGTGTGTCAAGTGGTTTGATTCGTCCTATCCCCGGTGGCGTACTCAAATCGCCGCTGTCTTTATTATGCCTTCGGCCGTGATTGGCTTTTTAACCCCCCCCCACTGTGTCTTCCTCAATCCCTTTGACACCCCTGTCCTTTCATCCTATCATGAGAACCGGGGCGGGTCATGGAGGAAGCACTGTGGAGTACGTCCTTGGAATAGACGTCGGTACATCCGGAACGAAGAGCGCGCTCTTTACCCGGGACGGGAAACTCGTCGATCTTGCGTATCAGTCCTACCGTATCGATTATCCCGGGGAGGGCCGGGCAGAGCAGGAGACTGGCGACTGGTGGAACGGACTCGTGCAGACCGCCGGTTTGGTGGTGCGGCGGAACGATGCGGGTGACGGGGTGGCCGCGCTCTCGCTCTCGACGCAGGGGGGGTGTACCGTACTGATGGACGGTTCGTTCACCCCCGTTTATCCGGCGATAAGCTGGATGGACAGGAGAGCGGGGGAGGTCTCCCTCCAGCTTCAGGAGGAGATAGGCGTGGACGAGCTGTACCGCGTGTGCGGCTGGTCCGTGGTGGACAGCCTCTGTTTTCCCACCCTCTACTGGTTCAGGAAGAAGCGCCCCCGCGTGCTTGACGGTGTGCGGTACTTCGGGTCCACGATCGATTACCTCAACTACAGGCTGACGGGCAGGTTCGCAATCGATTATACGAACCTGGCGCTGACCGGGTTCCTCGATCTCGAAAACAGGGGGCATTCGGACAGAACCCTTGCTATCGTGGGTTTGGCCCGGAAAAACCTTTCGGAGATCGTTCCGTCCGGGGCCGTAATCGGCAGGATCAGGGAGGATGCGGCCCGTCTCCTGGGGCTCTCACGCAGGCCCGTGGTGGTATCGGGTGCCCATGACCGGTACTGTGAGAGTATCGGCGCGGGAGCGGTGGGGCCCGGCGATTGCGTGCTCGGCGCCGGAACGTCCTGGGTTCTGCTCGCGATCTCGGACGGGCTGCTGTTCGGAGACACCGGAACCGACGGCGGTTTTATCCGTTCGATTTTCCCCGGGATTCATCCGGTCGAAAACAGGTTCGGACTGATGACGGTGGTACCCTACGGTGGTAATTCCCTCAAATGGTTCAGGGACGTGATGCGGCCGGGATGTCCGTTCGAAAAATTGAACGAGGATGCCTCGAAGATACCCGCGGGTTCCGACGGTCTTCTCTTTTTCCCCATATCGAGCTCCGCCCGCGGAAAGGGAGGTTTTCTCAATGTGGACGCCGTTCACACCATGGGTCATTTCACCCGGGCGGTCTTCGAGGGTGTGGCGCTCATGAACAGGGCCCATTTCGACCTGTTCGGAGAGGTCGGCGCGGGTGTGAAGAGCCTCACCATGATAGGCGGCGGTGCTGCAGGCGTTTTGTGGCCGCGCATTGTAGCCGACGTATGCGGGGTGTCCGTAAGGGTCCCGGAATCCCGGGAAGCGGCGTGCGCGGGGGCGGGGGTGCTGGCTGCGTTCGGAGGCGGGCTCGCGGATTCCATAGAGGAGGGGAGCAGGCTCTTTGCCGGACCGGGCGAAACGGTACGGCCCGAACCGGATGAAACCAGGCTGTACGGGGATCTGTACGAAAATTACATGGATATGATCGGCAGGATCTAGCGGGTCTCCGGCCTGTCCCTACTGAATAACGGGCCGTTTGATCGTGTATTCTGCCGCGTCGATGTCGAAGTCCGCGAGCGCGAAGGGGAATCCGTTCCCGCGCACGTAGAGGAGCGCGGTCCTGTTGTTGCTCACGTCGTCCAGCATGCGGTTCATGGGATAGAACTTTTCCACGATGAGGTCTTCTTTTCTCATGGATGCCATGAGTATGCCGAAGCTCGTTCCCGCGTCATTGCCCATGTCCGGGTCGGTCGTGTATATGAAGAGCTTGGGTTTGCCCTTAACGTCGAGTCCCCACATGCGTGTGAACCGGTTGTCCTTGTAGGTCGGAATACCCGAATTGACCGCCTTTATAAGCGATGACTCTCCGGATTCAAGTATGACGATTCCGCCGCCGCTCTCCCCGCCGCCGATTTCGAGGACGATCTCGTCCCTGCCGTCGCCGTCGAGATCGAAGGGAAGCAGGTCCTTGACCGGAAGGGGCTTGTCGTATACCAGCCTTTCCTTGAGAGAAACGCGGGTCCCCCTGATGACGATCGGGGCCGCGTGCACCGTATAGACCACGGTCCCGTCATTTTCCAGGGCCTTTGATTTTCTTGCATAGAAGAGGTGGCTTCCCTTGCCGTCGAGGCTCCCTATTCCCGCGTACGGGGAATCGACCTTGTACATGAGCCGGGCGAGCGACTTTTCGGTATCGATGGCGTAGAGGTATGAAAATATGCTCCCGTTTACGATAACGATGCGCGCGTCATTCGATTCGTACACCTGGACGCTTCTTATCTCCGCGCTCTTGAGCTTCGATGTATACGCCTTCGTGAATGAGGTTTTTTCCTTGCCGTCCTTGGCCGCTTCATATCCCGTGAGGTTCCACGGACCCGTTTTCTGCTCCCTGCTGAAGAGCAGGATCTCCGGTTCGCCGTTTCCGTTCAAATCCCCCGTTGCCAGTATTGAGCGCCCCCCGGGGATGCGTCCGATTTCGGAGAATCCGGGGAGCTCGGGCCCGAAAGGCCGGTGCTCCTTCTGCGGAGGCATGGCCTCGATCCCCTTCGGGGCGGGAGACGGTATCTCCACTGCCGGCTCTTCGTGTTTTTCCCTTAAAAATTCACCCCACAGCCAACCCTCGGTACCGTCCTCTATCTTTACCTTATACCAGTAGTTCACCGATCCCGAGATCGTAGAAGACTCCTCGGCGCGGTTGAGTACGGTGACCTGCGTTTCCTTGTTCACCTTGGTCAGAATACGGTGCTCGAGGGTGGGTCCGCTTCTGACGCGGACGTAGTCACCGGTCACTATCGCCCCGGTGCCGTCCTTCAGTATTCCGCCCGGGATGACGGCTATTTCCTGTGCCGATATGGTAAACCCGGTGAACACACCGATACAGATGGCGAGGAGTATATATTTTTTCATGGCCCTTATACCTTGAATATGCAGACAGTCGTTATTATTTTTATCGTACCAATCCGCTTTACTGCTTAAAAGTTATTGAGCAAACGGGCCGCTTGGTATAAACTAATCTCTTCTGCGAAGGGGTTTAAGGTTGGATCGTGTCGTAATCGATAAGAACCGCTGCAAGGGATGCGAGCTCTGCATCGCGGCCTGTCCCCGATCGGTGCTCGTTATGTCCGACGATTTCAACAAGTCGGGATATCATTACAGCGTTTTCAAGAACAAGGACCGCTGCAACAGCTGCACGTCATGCGCGATTATCTGCCCGGACGCCTGCATCGAGGTATTCAGGGAAGTTCGCGCCACCGCGACAGGCGGGTGATTCAGCGGTTCGCTGAGCTGGAGTTCTCACCTGACAGGACTCAGCCGTGAGGGATGAAAATGGCCGAAAAAATACTGATGCGGGGGAATGAAGCGCTCTGTGAGGGAGCCATCATAGCCGGGTGCCGTTACTATTTCGGCTACCCCATTACGCCTCAGAACGAGGTCCCCGCCTACATGTCGAAACGCATGGTCGAGATCGGCGGGTGCTTCCTGCAGGCGGAGAGTGAGATCGCGTCGATCAACATGGTATGGGGTGCGAGCATGGCGGGAAAACGCGCCATGACGTCCTCCTCCTCCCCGGGCATCAGCCTGATGCAGGAGGGTATATCGTACCTGGCCGGTGCCGAGCTCCCAGCGGTTGTGGTGAACATGGTGCGCGGAGGTCCGGGGCTCGGGAACATCGCGCCCTCGCAGTCCGACTATTTCCAGGCAACGAGGGGCGGAGGGAACGGGGACTACAGGACCATCGTTCTCGCCCCGGCAACGGTGCAGGAGCTCACCGATATCATGCTTGACGCCTTCGATCTCGCGGATATCTACCGAACGCCCGTTATCGTGTTCGGTGACGGGGCCCTCGGACAGATGACGGAGCCGCTGGTGCTCCCCTCGCCGTCGAACCGAAAACTCCCGGAAAAGGACTGGGTGCTCGACGGCGCCGACGGGCGGGAGGAGAGAACGGTCAAGTCGCTCAGGCTCTCTCCGGCACCGGCACTGGAGGAGCTCAACTGGAAGCTGCAGGCGAAGTACCGGGAGATCGAGCGCAACGAGGTTCGCTGGGACTCCTACCTCATGGAGGATGCCGAGCTCATTATCGTGTCCTTCGGTATGGCCTCCAGGGTGGCGCGCGCCTCCATAGACAGGGCCCGGGAGCAGGGTTTAAAAGTCGGTCTCGTCCGCCCCATCACGCTGTGGCCCTTCCCCTATGAAATCCTGAACGAGCTGGCCGGGGAGAAACGGGTACGCCATTTTCTGGATGTCGAGATGAACCTCGGGCAGATGATAGAGGACGTGCGGCTGGCTGTGTGCGGAAAGAAGGATGTCTCGTTTTATGGAAGAACGGCGGGCATGCTTCCGGATGAGGATGAGCTTTTCGATCGGATAGTGGAGGTGACTCGATGAAGAGCCGGGTGGAAGAAAAGACCATGAAGAAGATATACGCGCGTCCGGAAGCCCTGAAGGATGTAACCATGCACTACTGTCCGGGCTGCGGACACAGTATTGTTCATAAATTAATGGCGCAGCTCATCGATGAAATGGGGATCAAGGCGGAAACCATACTCGTCGCCCCGGTCGGCTGTTCCGTACTTCTCTACAATTACTTCAACTGCGACGGAAGCGAATCCGCGCACGGCCGCGCCCAGGCGGTTTCAACGGGATACAAGCGCGCCATGCCCGACAAGACCGTTATCTGCTACCAGGGAGACGGGGACCTTGCTGCCATAGGAACGGCTGAGACGATCCATGCCGCGAACAGGGGCGAGAATTTCACCGTCGTATTCATAAACAACGCGATATACGGCATGACCGGAGGACAGATGGCCCCGACCACGCTCATCGGCCAGAAAACGAAGACCTCTCCGTTCGGCCGCGAAGCCGAGACGGCGGGCAAGCCTCTCAGGATGTGCGAGCTGCTGAGCGGACTCGACGGCCCATACTACATAGAACGCGTCTCCGTTCACGATGCCAAGCACGTCATAAAGGCGAAGAAGGCACTGAAGAACGCCCTTCAG
Source organism: uncultured Spirochaetota bacterium (assembly GCA_964460545.1). Lineage (GTDB taxonomy): Bacteria > Spirochaetota > B62-G9 > B62-G9 > DRHN01 > CAYWUT01. The sequence continues at coordinate 17,413 of CAYWUT010000045.1, read as the reverse complement.
TACCAGCGGGCGGGGAAGGGGTATACCTTTATTGAGGTACTCTCCATGTGTCCCACGAACTGGGGAATGGTATCGCTTCAGGCTGCGGAGTGGGTGAAGGAGCATATGGTGGAGTACTATCCACTCGGCGTGTACAAGGATAAGGGGAAGGAGGGAAAAGGCTGATATGACTGAAAAGGTAATTGTAGCCGGATTCGGCGGCCAGGGCGTCATACTCGCGGGCAAGCTCATTGCCAACGCGGGCATGATCGAAGGCAAGTCCGTATCGCATATCCCCTCCTACGGCGCGGAGATGAGAGGGGGGACCGCCAACTGCTCGGTCATGGTGTCCGACCGCGAGATCGCCTCGCCCTTCATCTTTCATCCCACATCGATACTGGTAATGAACAAGCCGTCGCTCGACAAGTTCGAGCCCGCGGTCATGGAAGACGGCGTTGTCCTTATAAACGAATCCCTCATTGAACGAAAAGCCGAACGTGATGATGTCCGGGCGTTTTACGTGCCCGCGAATAAATTAGCTGAAGAAGCGGGAAGCGGCAGGGCGTCCAACATGATCATGCTCGGAGCATTCTGCGCCGTTGTCGGCGTCGTCGACCTGGATTCCATCAAACGCTCGCTTCCCGCCCTCGTGTCCGCGCGAAACATCAAGTACAACGAGATAAACGTCCGCGCCCTCGACATGGGCTTCTCCTATGCCCGGGACAGGATGTAGGCGCGGAGCGAGGCCTTCCACACCGGCCCGGCTTCGTTAATCCGATAGTAATTCATTCATCCAAATTTCATATGACAGGCGAGGTCCATGAACGGACGAAAATATGAATTCCTCATTGTCGGTTCGGGGGCGGGCGGTGGAGCGCTGGCACGGGAGTTGAGCAGGCGGGAAAGGGAGGTACTTGTCGTCGAGAGGGGAAGCTATGAGCAGGACCTCGGGACCGTAAAGGACGCGCTCCGGTTCTTCGACACGTCAAGGTTGTTCAAGACTCCGTCGAAATCGAAGGAAGGGGTGCTCCTGTGGCGGACCATCATGGCGGGGGGGTCCACTGCAGTCTCCAGCGGCAATGCGACCCGGTGTCTCGAAGAAGAGCTGGCCGGTTTCGGGATTATGCTGGAAGAGGAGTTCGAAGAAGCTGAAAAGGATATGAACGCCGCTCCCATTACCGAGGATTTTTTATCCGAGGGTTCGAAACGGATCAAACGCGCGGCCGGCGCACTGGGGTACAGGATGGAGATGATGCCCAAATCCATCGATCCGAAGAAATGCCGTAAATGCGGAAAATGCGTGTTCGGCTGCGGATATGGAGCCAAGTGGACGAGCCGGGACTATCTTGATGAGGCCGGCCGGAACGGGGCCGACTTCCTCTACAACACCGGCATAAGTGAGATAATAATTGAGAACGGAAGGGTGCGCGGCGTCAGGGGCCAGGGACCGCAGGGCCCTATCGATATTTCGGCGGATACGGTCATACTCGCGGCCGGCGGTCTGGGGACCCCCGTAATACTGCAGCAGTCGGGGATACGGGAGGCGGGACAGGGTCTTTTCGTCGATCTTTTTGTGAATACCTACGGGGTCACGGGGGAGTTGAGCCAGTTTTACGAACCGACCATGGCACTCGTCGACCGTGAGTTCCACGAGAAGGGGTTCATCCTTTCGTCTTTCATAGAGCACCATAAACTGACCAATTTTATCGAAATCGGGCTCAGGGGTCTTACGCTGCCCATGCACAGGCTGATGGGTATCATGACCAAGACCTCGGACGAGCCTTCGGGCCGTGTTCATCCCGACGGAACGGTATCCAAGCCGGTGACCGAAGCCGACTGGAAGAGGTTGCGGAACGGGTCTGCGATAGCGAAGGAGATACTGGTCGAGGCGGGCGCGGAAAGCAAGTCCGTTGTCATTTCAAAGCCGCAGGGCGCACACCCGGGCGGGACCGCCGCGGTCGGCAGGGTCGTGGACAAGGACCTGCAGGCCGGGATCGACAATCTTTTCGTCTGCGATGCCAGCGTGTTGCCCGCTGCGCCCGGAATGCCGCCCATACTGACCATCGTCGCGCTGGCCAAACGGCTCGCAAAGACACTGGCCCCTTGATCTGTATACTTCAGGAATATGCGGGGATGGTTATAAATCCCCGGGATTTCCTGATGCATTACGGGGGCACAGGGGCTGACAGAGGAGTAACCCGGGTAAAATCCGAACCTGTTGAATTCCGATAGAAGGTTACAGTTTCAGCTCCACGCCGGTGGAGAGGCTGAATAAGGGAAAGGTGGGGATGGACGCGCTTTTCAGCCCCTTGAGGGGAAGGGTGATGATATAGGCGCGGGTGCCCGCGAGCACCGCTGCCCGTCCGAACCGGACGCGCAGGGTCTCTTCCACGTAGAATCCCATGAGCTTGCGCAGGGTGGACGCGCTCTTGAAACGCGCGGATTCGACCCCGATCCCTGTATTCGTGCCTATCCTGCCCTCCCTCCGCAGGGTGTCCACGTTCATTCCGCACGTACGGGTACGGTTCTTCTTCAGCGACCCCGTTCCCTGCGGTATGGCGCTCTCCCTGTGCTCGTACAGGAGCTTGACGTCCGCCTCCCCGACCGGACGAATGAAACAGACGCCCATGAGGTCCTGGTCTATGGGGGACCTGCCCGGGTCTTTGGTAACGCTCGGAGAGAGAAACAGCGAGGTCGAACCGTAGATCCGCAGGTGAGCGTAGCTCCCCAGGGGCACCAGTACCGAACCGTAGAGGCCGGGTGTGAACGTGAGGGGAAGGTCCGCCGGAAACCCTAAAAAGCCACCGCCTTCCCAGGATAGGTTTCTCTTTTGAAAGTGAAGCCTGGCATAGAACTGCGTGTGCTGCAGCGCGCTGTAGGAGAGGCCGCTCGTAATGGTACGTTCCCGAATCCTGAAGGTGACGCTGTTATCGGTATCGAGTAGGGGTGAGCCGTTGATTCCCGTGTCGGCCGAGCTCGTCGAGTCCGGGAAGCCCCAGGTGGTAACCTGCGCCGTCGATCGTATAACGGGTCCTGCCGTGCAGAGCGATGCCGCAAGGAAGAGAACCGGTATGTATGCCAGCCATTTCATCTTTCGGGCCTCCGCGTGGAATGTCGGTCAGGGTGAACTTCCGCCGGGTACAATCCCGCCCCTTTCTCAGAAGGAAGCGTTTATATTGAGATAGGCCGTGATGAACTCCCTGGATTCGCTTATAAGGTTGAAATCGAGCTTTACCTTCCACGTCATGCCCGCGGCGAAGACACTCACATAGGGCGATACGATGACGCCGAAAGGCTCCACATCGTTCGTCTGTATATTGAGCTCGCCTCCTCCGGAGAAGTAGCTCGTGGGCGGCTCATAATTCAGATCGAAGTTGAAATCGATATCATTTGTCTCGTCCGTGCCGATATAGGCCCGATCGAGGTAGTTGTAGTACACTTTGGGCCTGGAGAAAACCGAGAGAATGAGGTTCCAGTTCCTGATTCTGAACCATTCCTCGAGGAGAAAGTAGAAGTCATCGAACCCGAGGCTTCTCCCTCCTCCGATCGTCGGGTTTCCGGCCGTTACGTAGAGGTCCGCGATATCTCCGAAATAGACGAACTGGAGGCCCAGCCTGTAGAGGTTGTCCGACGCGCCCGTGAAGACCTTCAGCTCGAGCGCGTCCGCGTTCATACCGAGGGCGATGTCAGCGGAATTGACCGTCATGCTCCCGTAACGCTGATAGATAAAAGCCTGCCCGGTGTATTTGTCATAGTGGCTCATCCCGAAGATGAGGCCGGTTCCGAGAATGGGCAGATACCCGTTATAGTCGAACCCTCCCATGCGGTGGTAGAGATGGCCCTTGTAGTGCTTGCCCTCGCCGAGGATCCCGTAGTAGCCGGTCCAGTAGGTAATATCGACCACGTTGAGCACGTTGTTCACCGAAGCCTGTGCGCCGTTGAAGATGAGCGCGGGATTGGTATTGTTCTCGAGGTTCGCGTTGAGGTACTGAAAGAGGAGTTTTCCCTGGTACTTGTACCCGCCGTCGTAGGAGATCTGGAAATCACCCCTCGTCCGGATCCTTCCCTCCAGGTCCACATTCGACGTGAGATCCATTTCAGTGACAAGGACGTTGGCGCCGAAAAGCGGGGTACAGAAGATGAGAAACCCGATTCCGAATAATATTACTTTGAAGCCTCTCATGACGTTTCCTCCGGGTCGTCATTCTGGATGAGCCCATAATAAACCAGTATACACCACGCGAGCAGAAAAGCGCGGGTTGTTTTCAGTCCGCGTACTTATTTCATTGTCGGCTTTATAGGGTCAGAAGTAGAG
>CAYWUT010000045.1:1380-13109 GCA_964460545.1 uncultured Spirochaetota bacterium | reverse complement strand
CGAAACCACGGTTCCTTCTCTCATGAAAACATCGTTTTAAAGAGATTTCCGATTGAATCCTCGAGCCTGCTCGTGAATGAGAAACGGGCGAGCCCCTTGATAAGCTTCAATTTCGGCGAAGAACCGTTTTCCTGGGCGTTTTTATACTCCTGAAGAAGAATCCTGTACGATGCGTTCTCGGGATCGTAGGAAACGGCCTCTTCGAGGAAGAATTCCGCCCGTGCTTCCTTGCCGATGTTGTAATTGCATACCGCGATGTAAATGCAGGCGGAGCCGAGCCTCTTCCCGTCCCCGAGGAGGTTGTAGGCGTCGAGCAGGTATTGTATCGCGGCTTCCCACATTTTCAATTGATAGAAGGCGTATCCCGCGTCGAAGAAGTACTTACCGTTCTCTTCGTCGAGTTTCGTTGCCTCGACGAGCGCGGGTACGGCCCTCGAGTAGTCCCCCTCCTCGCAGAGGGCAAGTCCGAGCAGGTTGTAGAGGGTCGGGCTCTTCGAATGGCGGAGGGCGAGTTCGAAATTGTGTATTGCCTTTTTGAACTTCCCCTCGTTGTAGAGCGTGATGCCCTTGAAGAGGAAATCCTTCGCATCCCGCGATATGGGCTCTTCCTTCGTCTTCCGCCGCCGGATGGGCTCCGTAACGGCCGCTCCACCGGTCAGCGCCTGGTAGGCCGCGTTTATCTCCTTGAACTTCTCCTCAGCGAGTTCCGCGAGCGGATTGCCGCCGTGTTTGTCGGGATGGTAACGGGCCGCGAGTTTCCGGTAGGCCTTCGTTATCTCTTCCCTGGTTGCCGATCTCTCGATGCCGAGAACGGCGTAGTAATCCTTTTCCACCGGTGTCTCCATCCTCACGTATTCTATGAATATTTACGGTAGAATTCAAGGATAAGTAGAGCGAACTTCGAGTTTCAAGAAATATGAAGGATGAGGAGCTTTCACATTAATAAGACATACTATTTCCGGTGAAGGTGAAGTTTAAAATGCTATGCAAATTTAAACGGCTAAGCTGCGGATTGTTTCGAGAGAGCGCCTCCCTCATCCTCTTCCTTCGGAAATTAATGAAATAAAATACAGATAATAATCATGTTTGATAACTGCCCAAGGGAAAAAATAAAAACTCGAAGCTTATGAGACCCTAAGTAAAGGGCGAAAATAGAACGTCAGACCCTGCGGTCGAACCGCACCTTACAGGTGGTACCGTGTTTTCCCTGCATAGTGAAGCTTCCGTTCAACTGTCCCTTTACAATATTCCTGACGAGCCGCAGCCCGAGGCTCTTCCCGGGCTCTTCACTCTGGTGACCCTTTATCAATCCCCTTCCCGTGTCGCGTATTTCGAGCTCGTATACCCCTCTCTTTTGTTCGCGGAGGCTTATGAAGACCTCGCCCTTTTCATTCTCCCTGAACGCGTGTTTGAACACGTTTGTCAGGAGCTCGTTGAAAACGAGGCTGAAGGGCACGGCCTGGTCAATGGAGAGGGACAGGTCTTCCAGGTCCGTGTGGAAACAGATTTCCCGGCCCGAATACCATGAGTGCCTGATAATATCCATGAGCCTGGGGAGGTACTCGCCCAGCCGTATGTCCGTGAGGGATTCGTTCCGATAGAGCATGTTGTGGACCTGGGCCATTGCCAGGACCCTGCCCTTGCTCTCCTTGAGCGCTGTTTTTGCCTCCTCGCTCCGAACATTGCCCGACTGAAGGTCCAGGAGGCTCGATATGACCTGCATGTTGTTCTTAACCCGGTGATTGACCTCCCTGAGCAGGGTTTCCTTTTCACGCAGGGAGGACCTGAGCATCTGTATGGCCTGCCTCTTTTCGAGCGCGACGGAAACCTGGTTCACCGCCGTTTCGATCAGCTCGGTGGAAAGCGTGGAACCCGGATGTGTCAAAATTGTCACGTTCCCGATGAGCGTGCCTGACCGCCGCAGGCCGATGGAGTAGAAGTGTTCAATATTGAGCAGCTTTTCGATGCGCCTGCAGAGCGGTTTCGGCAGGTTCCCGAAGAGCATTTCATGGAGATCGCTTCCGATCCGTATGAGCTTGCCGCTCAGAAGTTTTTCCCTGACCTCCGGGCTCATACCGGAAATGGCCAGGCCCGGAAGTTTCGATTCGATCATCTCTTCGATCCGCTTGAAGAGGTCCTCTTTCAGGCCGTGAATGGACTTGATGCGGATAAGGCCTTCGCTTTCGTCTATCTCATTCACCGTGATGACCGCGTCACCCGCGAGCTCCTCCACGCGTTTTCCGATAAAGTGATAAATGTCGACACGCGGGGAGAGCTCGACGAGCTCTATGGCCGCCCTGGCCATGCGGCGTATCCGGTCTTCATACTCCATTCTACTGGTCATGTCGTGATAGACCCCGATGATGTACCGCTTGTCTCCCGACCTGAAGGCGTTCGCGTTCACGGCAACGGGAATAATCGTACCGTCCCTGCGCTGAACGAACGTATCGTCCACACTCGCGCGTTCCTCTTTCAGGAACCGGGGCCAAAGCGACAGGAAGCGCTCGCGCTCTTTATCCGGGTGGAGCTCGGTAAAGTACGCGCCGATGATGTCGTCCCGATCCAGGGCGAGCAGCTCCCCGGCCCGCAGGTTCGCGTCGATGATTTCGCCTGAAGACCCGTCAATGAGGAAGATGGCGTCGTTCGCCGTTTCAAAGAGCGATTTGTACCGTTTCTCGCGGCTCTCGAGCATCTCCTTTGCAGCCGAAAAGCTGATGATCGAGGACATTTCATCCGCAATTATGGTGAAATGCTCGATATCGGGTTGTGAGAAGGGCGCTTTTCCTGCGATATCGATCATCCCGATCGGTTTCTCGCCTATGAAGAGCGGGACTGCCAGGACGGATTTGATGTTCAGGAGGCGGACGATACGGGGGACGAGAGCCTGCAGGGTTTTGCTTTCGGTAAACTCGGAGCTGAGGGTGATAATACTTTTCTCGTCGTTCAAGATCAACGGCCCCTTGCTGTGTATAATTTGATTGTGAAGCGTTCCCTCTTTCAGTTTGATGACGGGCCGTTTAATCTTCATAGCGATGATATCTTCAATTATCTTGATCTTGTTTGCCGGTAAGTCGAAGTTCATGAGCCGCAGGGAGGTGGCGTCGTCGTTCAGCAGGTAGACGGATGCGCCCCTGCTCATGAACATCTCTCTCGATTTTCTTGCCAGGATCCCGATCAAGGTCTCAAGCGACGCGCCTCTGTTGAGCGCGCCGTTCAGCTCGTAGATCAGTTCAAGGACCTCGTTTTTCCTCTTCAGCTCCTCTTCGACTCCCTTCCGCCCGGTTATGTCTATTGTTTCTTTTTCAGGAACCGTTTTTCTTTTCATGGCTGTCCGCTTTTAAAGCGTAATCTTTCCCACTTAATTATAGGATAAAACAGGAACGGCTGCATCCCAAATCGGGACGGGCGGGTGTTACTCGCGTCCATTTGCCTTCATGGGGCATATTTTTCATCCGATACTTATAGTGAGTTTTTAAGGGTGATGCCGGGAGGAATTCCATGAAGTTTTTTGCAGTGATCCTTCTTCTGCTCATACCCGTATCCCTGTTCGCCGAGGACGTGGGTTTCATGGGTATGCATATCGGCATGAGCAGAGAAAAGGTGATCGCTGCGGCTGAGGCGCAGCCCGTGCTCACCGTCCCCAGAAACCGCGACGTGGACTTCTTCCCGATCGAGGAACGGGAGATAATGACCTTTTCCGCCCGTCCGGAAGTGCCCTTTATATACCTGCAGTTCTACGACGACATACTCTTCTCGATAACGGTCATCTTTGACGAGCATCTAATCGATTACTTTACGCTCGCGCGCAGGCTCGAAGAAAAATACGGCCCCTATACATCGCTGGAACCCGGTTGGCGAATGTGGGACCGCGGCGATGTCACTATAAAGGTGGAAAAGCCCGCGGTGGTGAAGTATATCGCGCTCGAGCGGCTCATCGAGGCCGCGGGTTTCGATCCGAACCAGACTGGAGTGAACCCGGCCCGGGACGAGCTCCTCCGCGGCCTTTAATTTGTTGACAGTTCCTTTTGTGACAGTTCCTACGTTTAATTGTCATCACCCTGTCCCCTCACTCTGCGACAAGCCGTCCCTCTCAATCGAGGATCAATTTATCCGGGTGATCCCGTTTCAAAATATATCAATCTTGTTTCCGCAGCTCGGCCGCCCTGTCCCTCAGCGCATGAATCGCCTGTTCGCCGTAGTCCGGGTTCCCACGAATATAGACCGTGTTGTTGTGAAGAAGCGGCTCACGCTCGATCGGTAACGGCGAGGAACGCGCGGCCGTTTTCCACAGCGGCGTGTGCGGGATGGGAGAAAAATAGGCGAGAAGGGGAGCTCCTCCCGCTTCATAAATAAGATCGATCGTCTTTTCCACGTCCTCCGGTTTCTGGCCCGGCAGGCCCGCCAGCGCGTAGGTTCCGATGTTCTCTCTCCTGTAACCCGCTTTTCTCAGAAGATCGACCGCGTTCCGATAGGCCCCGCTCGTGGTCTTGCCTCCCGTGTCCCTCTGCACTGTTTCATCCGCGGTCTCCAACCCTATCCTGATGGATTTTACCCCCGCGGTATGGAAGAGGGTCGCAATCCTTTGGGTTACGAGACCCGCGTGAATGCCGTTCGGCAGGTGGAAGGCGAGGTCGGGCATGCGGGCATGCAGTTCTTCGACTATGGGGATGATATGACGGTCAGCGTCAATGAGAAGCGCGTCATCATAAAAAGCGATGTTATGAATCCCCGTAAGGCGGGCGGCATCAACGGCCTCCTCCACGACCGACGCCGTTTCCCGAGCGAACCCGCCGGGCCACAGGTAACCGCAGGCGCAGTAGGTACAGGAATAGGGACATCCCGTGCGGGTGAGAATCGCAAAAAACCGCCGTTCCCGTCTCCGAAACGGGAAGGGTGCGTTTCCGAGATTCCAGGAGTTTGCCTTTACGGGGAGCTTTTTACCCGTCAGTTTCTCGATGATTTCAGGGAGGGTCGAGAGGTCCGTATCCGTAAAGATATAATCCGCATCCGAGCCCGTTGCATGACGGGTACAGAGGCGCGCGTATATACCTCCAAGAACAACCGGTACTTTGGGAAGCCGGGCCCGGACGAGCTCAATGACCCTGAACGCGCCCGGATACCAGTAGGTCATGATCGAGGTAACGAGCACGGCGTCGGGTCTTTCCAGCCCGCGAAGTTTTGAAATGAATTCCTCCTCGTTAATACCGTAACGGGCATACGTTCGCTCCCCCCTTCGCACGATGAAGTTGAGACAGGACGGAGGGTTGATAACCTTTCTATGGAATTTTGAACGGCCGTCGGGCTTTAATCCCGGATTCGGGTTTTCATCGCTTGTAAGGCAGTCGATGAAATCAATTTCCGCGCCGCAGTGCTCGAGAAAGGACGCCGTGTAATGGAGCCCCAGCGGTTCAGCCCAGTAGTTGTAGGCGGCAAAGTCGTATATCCATGGATTGATTAAGAGGAGCCGCACCGTGTATCCTGCGTCGTTTCGTTATTTTTGTACGTGGTATCCTTACTCGATCTCCCTGATACGTTATTACGGGTGCCGCCGTATCGGCAACGAATAATATTTGTCACCAGCGGCTACTGAATATCAAATATGGTGCAATATGCGGAAAAATGTGTTTCCTGTTAATACGTTTCTCCGGTATAGCCTTAGTGCATTATGAATAGTATACTGTAAATGTCTGTTACGGATTTCTCCGGTTTCGGAATCTTGCCGGATGCCGCTAACAGCAGGAGGAATAAATGGAAAAACGAAAAAACGTCATCATGGACATGGACGGTGTCATATATACCGAGATGGGGCTCCTGGAAGGTGCGGCGGATTTCATCAATTATCTGAGGAGCAACGGCTACAAGTTCCTGTTTCTCACGAACAACTCACGCCATACCCCGCTCGATCTTTCAAAGAAGCTCGCGAGCCTCGGCATAGAGGTGAAACCCGAACGGATTTTTACATCCGCTATCGCGACCTCGATGTTCCTGAACCGTCAAAAGAAGGGTGGAAACGCCTATGTCATCGGGGATGCGGGGATCTACGACGCGCTTCACTCGGTCGGATACCAGGTGACGGAGTTCAATCCCGACTACGTCGTGGTCGGAGAGACGAGGTCCTTCTCGTTCGAGATGATCGAAAAGGCGTGTAACTTCATCATCGAGGGGGCTAAGTTCATCGTCACGAACCCGGACCTCACCGGGCCCAAGGAGTACGGCATCGTACCGGCGGCCGGGTCCCTGGCGTGCCCCATAGAACGTGCAACCGGGATCAAGCCCTACTTCATAGGAAAGCCCAACCCCCTCATGATGCGCACCGCGCTGCGCAAGCTTGACTCGCACTCCGAGAACACGATCATGATCGGCGACCGGATGGACACGGACATCGTTTCCGGTATCGAGACCGGCCTCGAAACCATACTCGTGCTCTCGGGCGTGACGGGCAGAGGGGACCTGAAGCGGTATCCCTATCAGCCGAACAGGGTATGCAATTCCGTGAAGGACGTGCTCGAGATTCTCAAGAAATCGCACACGCGGTCCGGTTTGTCTCGCAGCGGCATGAAGCCCGGGAAGTAGTATCAGGCGAAGGTGCGTTCCGCCCGGGCCAGGTCGTCGAGCGTATCGATTTCCACCCAGTCGGTGTGTTCTATGGGGTAGACGGAGATCGGATGTTCTCCCGCGTGCTCGCTCAGAACCGCGTCGAAAAGCACGTTTACCCTTCCTTCGTTGACGAATTTACCCATCCACCGGCTGAACTCGGGTCCGAAATCCCTGTTGACCACTAAAAGTCCGCTCGACATGTACCTGCCGGGACCGGCCTCACCGGATGCATCTCCGAGGAGCTCGATTGACGAGATTTTTCTCCCCGGTCCGGCCGTGATGAGTATCTCACCCGGATCCCCGTTATAGGGGCCGGCAATATAGCCCGACTCGTTCCCGAAGCCGGATCCGGCCCGAGCCGGCAGGTCCTGCTTGAAGAAGATATCCCCCTCCAGGACGAATGTGCCCGTTTCTAGACAGTCGCGGGCCAGCCAGAGCGAGTACATATCGTTCGTCTCGCTGTAGCGGTCGTTGTAGAGGTATGCTATTTCCAGGGAGCCGAAGGCGGGCCCGACCCGGTCCCTGATGGATTCCGCGAAATGCCCGGTTACGACCGTGCATTTCTTTACTCCCGCGTTTTCCAGGCTGCGCAGCGCGTTGAAGATAATCGGTGTTCCGTTCACCTCGGTCATGCATTTCGGCGCACTGTCCGTCAGCGGCTTCAGCCGGGTTCCCATTCCCGCGGCCAGTATCACGGCGTTCTCTATCATGCGCAATGCCTCCACCGGGTCGATGCGAAGGAATATATAAGGGAATGCAGGAGGGTGGAAGAAGATTTTATTAATAAATCTCAATTTTGTATTTTCATGTTTTAGTGGCTTAGTTAACCGATTGTGTTATTTCCGCGTTCGCCGGTTCGGATCCGAATACACTCGGGAAGGCCGAGAACGAATATCTTACCGTATCGTTGCACACATTTCACGCGATCACTTATCTTGCAACTTTTTTAATATTCCTGTAAACTCTTTGCACCTCTTATCAACATGCAAAACGAATCGAAACGATTCAAACCGGCAATCGAGCTATGGAGGTTTTATGGAATCTGCAGAGAAGAAAAATGCCGATTTGGACAAGAGAAATGCGCTCATCCGCAACATGGGCGGAGCCGCACAGGTTGCGAAACAGCACGAAAAGGGTAAGTTGACGGCGCGCGAAAGGATCGAGCATTTTTTTGACAAGGGCAGCTTCAATGAGGTGGACATGTTCGTCAAGCACCGGAGTACGAATTTCGGGCTGAACGTGCAGGATATACCCTCTGACGGTGTCATAACAGGTCATGGTCTGGTCAACGGGCGTCCCGTCTGCGCATTTTTTCAGGATTTCACTTCGCGGGGTGGATCTCTCGGAGAGATGCACGCAGCCAAGATCTGCAAGATCATGGACAAGGCCATGAAGGCCGGTATTCCCATCGTCGGGTTTAACGATTCCGGCGGCGCACGCATCCAGGAGGGCATCGACGCCCTGAAAGGGTACGGCGAGATCTTTTTCAGGAATGCTAGGGCATCAGGAGTTATACCGCAAATTTCCGCAATCATGGGCCCCTGCGCGGGTGGAGCCGTGTATTCGCCGGCGATGACCGACTGGGTATTCATGGTAAAGCACACAAGCTATATGTATATCACGGGTCCAGAAGTCATTCGTGCCATTACCGGCGAAAAGACGAACCATGAGGATTTGGGAGGGGCCCTTGTGCATAACACTAAAAGCGGTAACTCTCATTTTGCCTGCGAAAACGACGAGGACACGTTAAACAGAATCAAGGAGCTTCTCAATTTTCTTCCGAGTAACAATATGGAGGATCCTCCCTACTTTGAACCCGTGGACAACCCGGTCCGCATCTGCCCGGAGTTGGATACCATCATTCCGGATGACCAGAGAAAAAGCTACAACATGAGGGATATCATTCATCATGTGGTGGATGACGGTTATATATTCGAGCCGCACAAGTACTATGCGGAAAACCTCATTGTGGCACTGGCCCGTTTGAACGGAAGAACAGTCGGCATCATCGCGAACCAGCCGCAGTTTTTGGCGGGATGCCTCGATATCAATGCGTCCGACAAGGCGAGCAGGTTCATCCGCACCTGTGATGCTTTTAATATCCCGCTCATAACATTTGCAGATGTGCCCGGGTACCTGCCGGGCACCGATCAGGAATGGGACGGCATTATCCGGCACGGAGCGAAGTTGCTGTGGAGCTACTCCGAAGCCACTGTGCCGAAGATAACGGTGATTACGCGAAAGGCGTACGGCGGTGCATATATCGCCATGAGCTCGAACCATTTGGGAGCGGATATGGTGTATGCATGGCCGTCTGCCGCAATCGCCGTCATGGGGGCCGAAGGTGCGGTTAATATTATCTACAAGAAAGATCTTGCCGGTGTAAAACATCCTGAAAAGATGAAGGAAGAGAAGATAAAGGAGTATGAAGAAATGTTCTACAACCCCTACATTGCAGCAAACAGGGGCTACCTGGATTCGGTTATCAAACCATCCGAAACAAGAAAGCAGCTTATAATGGCACTCGAGCTCCTAAAGTCCAAGAACGAGATATTACCTCCTAAAAAGCATGGGAATATTCCATTGTAGATTCAGGAGATGGGATTGGATAAAAAACAGATGGCAGCCCTCGCAGGTGTCATTCACTATTTAAAAGCTGAGAAAAAACGGTTGCTCGATAAGCGCAACCTAAAACCCTACTGCCTGGCAAACCGGTGGTCGATGTACGGGAGGCGTACGATCATGCAGCTGCGTAGTCGAGTGCAGAGAGGAATCCCGAGCAAGCACATGCCCCTTCCCTTTGTGAGCGCTCCTGTTTCCAGCAAAGGAACATTTCCGCACAGGGTGAAAAATCTCGTCATTTCCCGGAACAGACTCGTTTCCCAGGCGCGAATACGCACGATCCGCGAGGTCGGCCGATGACAACACATGGTCTGTAAACTCACATGCTCTTGTATAGTCAAAATATAGTGGAGATAATTTTAAGGATGGCCGTTCATTAATGTCGATAAAAAATAAAACCATCGGTAAGAAAATTAACAGCATGTTTTTCATAAAAAAGAAAAAAATAGATGTGATGATAACGGCCTTCAGGGACGGGTTTCAATCGGTGTACGGCGCCCGAGTCCTGACTGAAGATTTTTTACCCGCGGTCCAGGCCGCCGTAGAGGCGGGTCTCACCCACTTCGAGGCCGGCGGCGGTGCACGGTTCCAGTCGCTGTTTTTCTACTGCAACGAAAACGCCTTCGATATGATGGACTCGTTCAGGAACGTGGCCGGTACGGAGGCAAATCTCCAGACACTTGCGCGCGGCGTGAATGTCGTAGGACTCGACTCCCAGAGCAGCGACATAATCGATCTGCATGCCCGGCTGTTCAAGAAGCACGGTATTTCCACGATCCGCAACTTCGACGCCCTGAACGACGTGGACAATCTCGATTACAGCGGCCGCTGCATCGTGCAGGCCGGTCTTAAACATGAGATATGCATCACGCTTATGGCGCTGCCTCCCGGCATTGAAGGTGCACATACCCCCGAGTTCTACATGAAAGTGCTGCACAACATACTCGATGCCGGGATACACTTCGATTCACTGTGCTTCAAAGACGCATCGGGAACGGCCACTCCGGATACGGTGTACCAAACGATAAAAAAGGCGCGGTTCAAGCTGCCGAACAGAATACCCATACGTTTCCATACCCATGAAACCGCGGGGACGAGCGTGGTAACATGCAAAGCCGCGCTCGAGGCGGGCGCCACGGCGATCGACTGCTCGCTCGCTCCCGTTTCCGGCGGTACGTGCCAGCCCGACATAGTGGTCATGTACCATGCGCTCCGTGGAACCGATTATGAACTTGATATTGATATCAACAAGGTGATGAAGGTCGAGGAAGTCTTCAAGGAATGTATGGAACCGTACGAGGATTTTCCCGAAGCCGCAAGGGTCGAACCGATGATACTGTTTTCTCCCATGCCCGGGGGAGCGCTGACGACCAATACGCAGATGATGCGGGACAACAACCTGCTGGACCGTTATCGTGAGGTTGTCGCAAATATGGGCGAGGTAGTGGCCATGGGGGGATTCGGCACCTCCGTTACGCCGGTTTCACAGTTCTACTTCCAGCAGGCTTTCAACAACACCATGATCGGGCCGTGGAAGAAGATCGCGGAAGGGTACGGAAAGATGGTTCTCGGCTACTTCGGTAAAACACCCGTGCCGCCGAACCCTGGAATCGTGAAGCTTGCGCAGGAACAGCTGGGGCTGGAACCTACGGATCGAAGCCCGCGGATCATAAACGACGAGGACCCGGCAAAGGGCGTGGACGCGGCGATGACCATGCTGCAGGAAAACCACCTGGAGGTAAACGACGAAAACATTTTCATTGTCGCGACGTGCAAGGAAAAGGGCATCATGTATCTGAAAGGTGAAGCCAGGGTAAATGTACGGAGGAAATCGCCGAAGAAGGGCCATGATAATAAAACGCAGCCGGCCGGTTCCATGCCGGAAAAGCCTGAGGGTCTGCGCGGATTCGACGTGTATGTCGATGACGAATACTTCAGGGTTGAAATCAATGACAACGAAGGCATCTCCGGCAACCCCGGCAGTGGAATCCAATACAGGGCCCAGAATCCGGGTGGCGCATCCGCATCCCGTCCGACGGGGGCGTCAAAACCGGCCGCCGGTATGGAGATAGAGGTCAAGGAGGGAGAGTCCGCGGTGAACGCCCCCCTTCCGGGAATCATCATCAAATACGAAAAGAAACTGGGCGATGAGGTGAAGGTCGGTGAAACCATTGCCGTTATCGAAGCAATGAAGATGAACAACAACATAGATGCGCACTGTGACGGTAAGATCGTAAAAATTCCTTATAAGGCAGGCAGCAGCATCTCAAAGGGAGACATCCTCTGTGTCATCAAATGCTCATGACTCTTTTTCAGGGAAGAGACGTGGAGCCCTATCGCATTCTCACTCTTAAAGAAGTCGACTCAACCAACCGGTATGCGCTTCGAAACCTCGGCACGCTCCCCGACCGACAAGTTATAACAGCGGAAAAACAGACGGGCGGATACGGAAGGCTTGGCAGAGAATGGGTTTCCAATGTACCGGGAAACATCTACATGAGCATCGTTTT
>CAYWUT010000045.1:0-1280 GCA_964460545.1 uncultured Spirochaetota bacterium | reverse complement strand
ATGCCGAAATCAAGTGGCCGAACGACGTGCTGGTGCAGGGACGAAAGCTGGCCGGGATACTCGGTGAAAGCAAATTTCAGGGGAGCCGGTTTACCGGATACGTTCTCGGAAGCGGCATCAACCTGAATATGACGCACAAAGACCTCGAATCAATCGACCAGCCGGCCGTTTCGCTCTGCGTTCTCGTGGGAAAGACCGTGGACAGATCGGCCTTTCTGGAACGCCTGCTCGGCATGTTTTTTTCAGGCTATGCCCCGTTTCTGGAAAAAGGCTTCCCATCCATTCAGACGGAGTATGCGGCCAGGAGCAGCTACCTGGGTAAAAGAATAGTAGTTTTATCTCACAAGGGGAGGCAGGCGGGTGTTGCCAGGCGTTTCACCGATCGCGGCCTGCTTGTTTTCAAAGCCGACAAAGGGGATGAGGTGGAGCTGGCAGCGGGGGACATTCAATCTGTTTCTGAGCAGGCGACGCCATGAGCGGTCAGCCGGGCCGCACATTTACCCCATGATTTTCGGCGCGCTATCGGTCAGCGGCTTCAGCCGGGTTCCCATTCCCGCGGCCAGTATCACGGCGTTTTCTATCATGCGCAATGCCTCCACCGGGTCGATGCGATGGAATATATAAGGGAACGCAGGAGGGTGTAAGAAGATTTTCATTTGAATTTGTTGCTTTGGCTGCAGAAAGTTTGTCTCGTTGGTTCCATATTTCATAAAGCTTCTAGTACCGGTAAAGGAAAGACGGCACAACATACCCCGATGTTCTTAATGTCATGAATGGGGGGCTTGGCGCTGAGGAATCAAGCATTTTAGGGGATATGTAAAGGATGACTGAGGCAAAGGGAAGCAGAGCGGACACGGGTTTTTCAGTACCTGTAATGTATATGATAGCTGCTGTGCAGATCCTTCGGATCGATCTCTTCGGGATAACCGAGATTGGACCAGTTCACCTCCCAGGATGAGTTGTACCGGTTGATTTTCCAGATTTCGTATCGAGTACTGCCCTGGTCCACAATATAGACAATGACATGATAGTAACTGCCGCCCTTATCGTCGGACCACCTCTTTTCAACCGTATAATTGCCGACAGCCGTCGGACCCGTATCAGTCAAATTTAAATACCCCAGTATGGTACCGTCCGGATTGATTATCACTTTCGCATACATGGGCCGTGACGTTCCAGGCTCAGGCTCGTAGGCTGTATTCGCCCAGACACCGCAGAACCTCTCGTAGGTGTAGTTGTCCGGACTTTTCATGGTGGTTGTACAGCTTGAAAAGAGGCTG
>CAYWUT010000044.1:0-23983 GCA_964460545.1 uncultured Spirochaetota bacterium | reverse complement strand
GTCAGGCAGAGGATGCTGCTTACAATAACAGTGACTTTCTTCATGAGAGAACCTCCTTAGTATTTAATCAAGGATGTCCACCCGGATGCAATGATAATCTATCATTGATTCATAATCACCACAATTTCTATTCAAAGTCCCATTATTGGGCATCATTGGAGGGTTTTACTGAATGGAATTAATGGGACACGAATCGCATCTGTGGATAGATCACTATATATCCCTATGATTTTCAATGCTCGTCTGTAAGCGGCTTCAGCCACGTCCCCCTGCCCGCGGCCGGTATCACGGCCCTCTCTATCATATGTTCTGCCGGCAATAGATAAATGTGACGAAACATTTATTGGGATGAGGAAGGGTGGAAGAAGATTTCATTAATTCCATTGCCCCTGACCCGGTCCCGGGGTATCATGGAGTGTCTCAGGAGGGGTTGAAAAACGGTGCCCGACCGCGTTAATAAAGAAAAATGAAAATATTGAAATTCTACATCCTCAAGGAGTTCATCCCCCCCTACATCGGGTCTATGGCCTTCTTCACCATGCTCCTGCTGCTCGAGCGGGTGATGAGCTTCGTCAGGCTCGTTGCGCGGGGGTACGCGGACATCTTCGATCTGCTCGTGCTCATCTTCTACTCCATACCGCCCACGCTCGCCATCACCATGCCCATGTCCACCCTGATGGGCGCGCTCATCTCCGTGAGCCGCCTGTCGCACGACAGCGAGATCACGGCCATGCGCGCGAGCGGCATCAAGCTCAGCTCCATATTCCTCTCCCTGTACATAGCGGGTTTTTTGATCGGGGGGCTCAGCTTCTACCTCACGGACAGGCTCGTGCCTGTCGGGAATATAAAGTTCAGGACGCTCTACCAGCGGCTCACCATTGCCCGGCCCGAGGTGCAGGTGGACAGTCTCTCCATAAACGAGCTCACCTCGGACGTGACGCTCCTGGTGGACGAGGTGGACGACAAGACGGGCAACCTCATCAACGTGACCATATTCGAGCGGCGCGAGGGAAAGAACGAGAAGACGATCACGGCGAACAGGGGGTGGTTCCTCTCGACCTCGACCGATGCTCCCTACATCGTGCTGAGGCTCATCGACGGGGCAATAACCGATCCGAAGGACAGGCACGGCGGGAAGTTCGATTCCACCGCGTTCGGTACGCTCGACATGAACATCGCGGTGGATTACAAGGAGTTCAAGAACGTAGTGAAGACGCCCCGGGACATGAGCCTGAGCGAGCTGACCGTGAGCATGGCGAAACTTGATTTCGGAACGCGCGAGTATAACACCCACGTGATAGAGTACCACAAGAAGATAGCCATACCATTCGCGTGCATACTCTTCGTGTTTCTCGGGACCCCCTTCGCCATTACGCGCGGGCGAACGGGCCGGGGGCTGGGGCTCGGGATCGGGGTGCTCATCATCTTCCTCTACTATATCTTTCTTCTCAGCATCGAACGCGTGGGAAAATCCGGGACCATCAATCCCGCCCTCTCTATGTGGCTTCCCAACATACTCTTCTTCTTCGCCGGCACGGTCAACCTCTTGCGAAGGTCGAAGGCCTGACCGGGCAGTTTCTAAACATGATAATTATTTATATATTGTCTCATTATGTAATGAAGCTCACCGGCAATAGTGTGTCTTAAGTATGTGAAAGCTTTACATTATACATAATTCTTGAAACTCGAAATTCGCTCTTTTATCTTTATCTATAGTAGGGCACAGCAGAGAGACGGGATGGATGGAAAGAAGATCATCATAAGGGGCGCACGGGCGCACAACCTCAAATCGATCGACGTGGAGCTGCCCCGGGACCGGCTCATCGTGGTGACGGGACTGTCCGGGTCCGGCAAGTCGTCGCTCGCCTTCGACACCATATACGCGGAGGGGCAGCGGAGGTACGTTGAGTCGCTCTCGGCGTACGCGCGGCAGTTCCTCGGGCTCATGCAGAAACCGGACGTGGATTACATTGAGGGGCTCTCCCCCGCGATCAGCATCGAGCAGCATACGACCCGGAGGAACCCCCGCTCCACGGTGGGAACCATAACGGAGATATACGACTACCTGCGGCTTCTCCTCGCCCGGGCCGGCACCCCCTTCTGCTACAACTGCGGGAGGGAGATCACGGGCCAGACCATCGATCAGATCGTGGACCGTATCATGGGGTTCGATAAGGGCGAGCGGCTTATCATCTTCGCGCCCATCGTGCGGGGGAGAAAGGGCGAGTTCAGGAAGGTCTTCGAGGACGCGGCGTCCAGCGGTTTCGTCCGGGTCAGGGTGGACGGAGAGGTCATACGGGTCGAGGAGGCGGTCGGGCTGAAGCTCGACAAGCAGAAGAAGCACTCGATCGACATCATCGTGGACAGGGTCGTTTTGAAGGACGAAAACCGGAAGCGCATAAACGAATCGGTTGAGACCGCGCACACGCTCACCGAGAACCTCGTGGGCGTCATGCGGCAGAACGGGGAGGAGGAGCTCTTCTCCAGGGAGCTCGCATGCGTTCACTGCGGCATCAGCTATCCCGAGATACAGCCGCGGCTCTTCTCCTTCAACAGCCCCTACGGCGCGTGCCCGGAGTGCACGGGGCTCGGCGTCAAGCGGGAGTTCAATCCGGCACTTATCATTCCGGACCCCTCGCTCTCGTTCAGCCAGGGCGCGATCGAGACCTTCAAGCCACGGGGGTCCTGGGCCCGGGACCAGTACCGGGCGTTCTGTAGAAAATTCGGTATCACGGAAGAAACGCCGATCAGGGACATCCCGAAGAGTGTTTATAAGAAACTCCTCTACGGCACGAACGAGGAGCTCAGCTACGTGCACGAGCATAAGAACGGGAAGGGGCGGTGGGAGTTCCGGGGGCCCTTCGAGGGCGTTGTCCGGAACCTGGAGCGCAGGTACCTGGAGACGAAGTCGGAGGCGATACGGGAGTGGATGGAGGGCTTCATGATGGAGGTCACCTGCCCGGAGTGCGGGGGGAGACGGCTCAGGAAGGAGGCCCTGTCCGTTCGTGTGGGCGGTCTGTCCATAGCGGAGATCACGGAGATGACGATCGAGCGGGAGCTCGAGTTCTTCGAGAACATCGAGCTCGACGACCGGCGGAAGTTCATCTCCCGCCAGATCATGAAGGAGATACTCGCCCGGCTCAGGTTTTTATTTAACGTGGGCGTCGGCTATATATCCCTTGACAGGAGCGCTGAGACGCTGTCCGGGGGCGAGGCCCAGCGTATACGGCTCGCCACGCAGATCGGGTCCGGCCTCGTGGGCGTGCTCTACATCCTCGACGAGCCGACGATCGGGCTGCATCAGCGCGACAACGGGCGGCTGCTCGACACGCTCTACCGGCTGCGCGACCTGGGAAACACCCTCATCGTGGTGGAGCACGACGAGCAGACCATCGTGAACGCGGATTACGTGCTCGACCTCGGGCCGGGGGCCGGGGAGAACGGGGGACGGATCGTGGCACAGGGAACGCCCGGGGACATCAGGAAAAACCCGAAATCCCTTACCGGGCGGTACCTGAACGGCGAGCTGGCGGTCCCCACTCCCTCCTCGAGGAAAACCGGGAACGGAAACCGCCTGGAGCTCAGGGGAGTGCGGGAGCACAACCTGCGGAACCTCGACGTGGAGCTTCCGCTCGGGCTCTTTATCGCGGTGACCGGCGTGTCGGGATCGGGAAAGTCGAGCCTGGTCAACGACGTCCTCTATCCCGTTCTCCTCAACAGGCTCTACAGAACGGCGAGGCCCGAGGGCGCCTACGATTCCATTAAGGGCGTGGGAAACCTCGACAAGGTGATCAGCATCGACCAGTCGCCCATCGGCAGAACACCCCGGTCGAACCCGGCCACCTACACCGGCGTGTTCACTCCGATTCGCGAGCTCTTTGCATCGCTTCCGGAGGCGAAGATACGGGGTTACAAGCCGGGCCGGTTCTCGTTCAACGTGCGGGGCGGACGGTGCGAGAACTGCGAGGGGCAGGGCACGATCCGGATAGAGATGAACTTCCTTCCGGATATTTTTGTGACCTGCGACGTGTGCAAGGGGCGCAAGTACAACCGGGAGACGCTGGAGGTGAAGTACAAGCGCAAGAGCATCACGGACGTGCTCGACATGACCGTGGACGAGGCGCTCGAGTTCTTCCGGAACATCCCGCAGATAAAGAGGAAACTGCAGACCCTGCAGAACGTGGGCCTCGGCTATATCAGGCTCGGACAGCCCGCAACCACGCTCTCCGGAGGGGAGGCCCAGCGCGTCAAGCTCTCCTCAGAGCTCTCGAAAAGGAGCACGGGCAAGACCTTCTACATCCTGGACGAACCCACGTCCGGCCTTCACTTCGACGACGTGAAGAAGCTCCTCGATGTTCTCCAGCGGTTCGTGGAGGGCGGGAACACGGTGCTCGTGATCGAGCACAACCTCGATGTGATCAAGAGCGCGGATTATATAATCGATCTCGGTCCCGAGGGGGGCGAGCAGGGAGGAAAGGTTGTCGCACTCGGTACGCCGGAGGAGATCGCGGCCAATCCAGATTCGTTTACGGGCGCCTATTTAAAAAAGCACCTCTCCGGCCGAAGCGCGTTCGATGTGTGAACGCGTTCGATGTGTGAACGCGTTTGAGGACTGAAGCGGAATTCAAGGACCGATGCAACGGCGGGGGTTTTCAGTTGACACCTTCGCGGTTGAATACTATGATAGACCCATAGGGCGGCATAGCCAAGGGGTAAGGCGACGGTCTGCAAAACCGTTATCCGTCGGTTCAAATCCGACTGCCGCCTCATTTTTTTTCACTTCGTCTCCGGACAGTAATGACCGGGAAATCCCTGAGAATAAAATCCACCCTGTTTCTCGTTGGGACCGCTGTTCTCTGGAGCACGGGCGGGCTCTTCATCAAGCTCATCCCCTGGAATCCCATAGCAATCGCGAGCACCCGGAGCGCCATAGCGGCGGTCGTTATATTCGCGTTTACGGGTAAACCGCGCTTTGATTTTTCCATCCATCAGATCGGCGGGGCGCTCTGCTTCGCCTGCACGGTCCTGTGTTTTGTCAGCGCGACGAAGCTCACCACGGCGGCGAACGCGATACTGCTACAGTACACGGCGCCGGTCTATACGGCCCTCTTCAGCAAGGGCTTCCTGGGTGAGGAGCCACACTGGTTCGACTGGGTGGCGGTATGTACGGTGGTGGGAGGCGTCGCCCTCTTCTTTATCGGGGACCTGTCCGCGGGGGGTTATCTCGGCAATGTCATTGCGCTCCTGGCCGGTGTTTCCCATGCCTGGCTCGGGCTTTTCCTGCGAAAGCAGAAAGAAAAGTCAACCATCGAAACAATGCTGCTCGGCCACATGCTGGCTGCGGCCGTGGGTATTCCCTTTCTGTTCTCCGTAACGTTCTCCCTCTCCGCTGTTTATCCGCTCCTCGCGCTCGGCGTGTTCCAGATAGGCTTCTCCTCGATTCTCTATGCATCGGCGCTCAAGCATGTAAAGGCCATCGATGCAATGCTCATCGTTACCATGGAGCCTGTGCTCAATCCGATCTGGGTGTACCTCTTTGCCGGAGAGAGTCCGTCCGGGCTCGCGCTCCTCGGAGGCGGTATCGTGATCGCTTCGGTAACGGCCCGCTCGATCGGGGTGAATCGATTGTCGCGGAAGTGAGGCGATTTCCGGCCGGTGCGTATGAAGGATTCCGGGGTTTAATGCACATGGCTGCTCGTTTCGCGGGCGTGTAATCCGGATCAGGGACATTTGTCTTGACAGGATTATGGGAGCCGGCTATTTTGAGCGATGACAGCCGGAGTGGTGGAATGGGCAGACACAAGGGACTTAAAATCCCTCGGGGCTATACCCCGTGCCGGTTCAAGTCCGGCCTCCGGCAGAGCAGGATTGTACTGGTTGTGTTTCCGGGAAAACCGTGGAGAATAGGATAATCTCTTCCCGGATAATCCCGCCTGAGGATTTAAAATCACGGATTAAGAGCCGGTGGGGTGTGCCGCAGGGGAGGGGCGGTCAATGCTCCTCGTGATCGCACTCCTCTTTGTCCAGGCCGTATCCCTTGCCCGCTCCGGGAGCACACAGGCTCTCTCCGCCCTCGAGTTTACCGCTGAGGATCTTTTCGACAACCTCGTCGATCGGGCCGCTGACTCCGACTACGGTCTCCATGCCGAGCTCACGAAAGAAACCGGTAGCCCGCATGCCCATACCCCCGGCGATGATGCAGTCGACGCCGTGTTCGTGCAGAAAACGGGGAATGGCGCCCGGCTGGTGACCGGGATTTTCGAGTACTTCCCGCTTGATGACCTCTCCGTTTTCGATGGTTATAATGGTAAACTGCGGGCATCGCCCGAAATGAGCGGAAACCTGGTTTCCGTCGGTGGATAAAGCTACCTTCATACTTCCTCCCTCTTATTCAATCAGCCGAGGCCGGTTTGTGTAACAGCGCCTTCGGGCCGTCCGACTGTACGGTCCCGTTTAATCTACTCTGCGGGCTCCGGGCAGTCAAACGATTAGAGAGGGGGCGGGCGGCTGTCCCTGAAATGGGTGTCCCCGGCTTAGGTGTCCCCAAAGGAACTGTCACAAAAGTAACTGTCACCGGGGGCGGGGAGGGGGTATAATGGAGCATGCGGGAAAAGGATGCGGTGAGGATAATCGTACACGTGGACATGGACGCCTTCTTCGCATCGGTGGAGCAGCTCGACAATCCGGCATATCGGAACAGGCCCGTTGTCGTGGGCGCCGATCCCCTGGGAGGAAGGGGGAGGGGGGTCGTGTCGGCCTCCAGTTACGAGGCGCGGGTGTACGGGATACACTCGGCCATGCCCATCTCCCAGGCGTACCGCCGCTGTCCGGACGCTGTTTACTTGCGGCCACGGTTCAAGCGCTACTCAGAGCTGTCGACCCGGATTATGGGCGTTCTCGGCGAGTTTTCACCCCTGGTCGAGCAGATCTCCATAGACGAGGCCTTCCTCGACTGCTCGGGCACGCTGCGGCTCTTCGGTACCAGGGAGAACCTCGGCATGGATATCAAGAAAAGGCTGATCGGGAGGACGGGCCTGGGCGCGAGCGTCGGCATAGCCGGAAACAAGTCGGTTGCCAAGATCGCATCGGACCTGGAAAAACCGGACGGCCTCACCGTGGTGCCCGAGAACGGTGACCGGGCTTTCATAGCGCCTCTTCCCATAGGACGCCTCTGGGGGGTGGGCAGGAAAACGCTGGCCCTGCTGACCTCGGCCGGATTCGTCAGGGTCGAGGATGTCGCGAACGCGCCCGAGGAGCGGCTCGTCCGCCTGCTCGGCCGTTACGGGCACAAGCTCCGGGAGCTGGCGAACGGCGTGGACACGAGGCCCGTGACTCCCGGGTCGGGCGACCGTAAATCGATCAGCGAGGAAACGACCTTCAGCGAGGACATGTGGGACAGGGAGGCGATAGAGCACGTTCTCTTCGGCATTGCGGACAGGCTCTCGAGGAAGATGAGATACCTCGGTATCAGGGGAAGGACGGTGACACTCAAGATACGGCTCGAGGGATTCGAGACCCATACGAAGAGCAGGACGCTCCAAAGGGCGACGAACAGCCTGAAACTGATACGGAGCACGGCGATCGAGCTCTTCAGGAGCCTGGAGAGGAGCAAGCGGGTGCGGCTCGTGGGTATCGGGGTATCGAACCTGGGGGAGTCCCCGGTCCAGCCCGGTCTCTTTGAAAAAACCGCAACAGAGGAGGAGGGGCGGGTGGAAAAGGTGCTCGATTCCATGAAGAAGAAGTACGGCGAAAAGGTGACGAGGGCCGCCTTTCTCCCGAACCGCGAGCGGTGAACGAACACACCGTAATACGGGGACGGAATCCGGTTTTTTTTACCGGAATTTATGAGGTACAGCGGTCTTTCACTTTTACATGGTAATAAATACTTGATAGATTACGGTAAAAACCATGAGGCACGTGCAGGTTTGGACTTAAACGAACGATTGAAAATTTACCTGCCTATCTTTAACCGGGGATGCAAGGGGTGAGGATGGGACTCTTAACCATTAACAGGAATTACAAGAACTTCAGGCGGCTTATCAAGATACTCACCATTGTGGGCAAGTACGGGTTCACGCACTTTCTCTCGCGGCTCGAGATAGGGCCGGGGAGCGCCGCGGCCAAACTGCTGAAAACGAAAAGGGAGGAGTCCCTCGACAAGTACTCGACTCCGAAACGCATACGGCTCATGCTCGAGGAGCTGGGACCCGCGTTTATCAAGATGGGCCAGCTCCTCAGCCTCCGGCCCGACATCATTCCGGAAGAGTACGTGGCGGAGCTCGAGCTCCTTCAGGACAGAAACCCTCCCGTGCCCTTTGAAAAGATCGAGGCCGTTATAGCCGGCGATTACGGCGACACGAGCGGGCTCTTCTCCTCGATAGAGGCGCAGCCGGTCGCGAGCGGTTCCATAGCCCAGGTGCACAGGGCCGTGCTCCCGGAGGGGGACACCGTCGCGGTCAAGGTACTGAAGCCGGGCACGAGGCGGATCGTGGAAACCGATGTGAGTATCATGCGGGTTCTCGCGCGCCTCGCCTACAATTCCTTCCCGGAGCTGAGGAGGTACGACCCGGTGGGCATGGTGCAGGAGTTCTCCGCCATACTCATGGGCGAGCTGAACTTCGTGCGCGAGGGAAATATGATAGAGCGGTTCTCACGGTTCTTCTCGGACAGGGGAACGGGTTTCATTCACATTCCCCGCGTGTACAGGGAGCACACCTCCGAGAGCGTGCTCGTCATGGAGTATATAGACGGCATCAAGATATCGGAGACAGAGGCCCTTCGCAATGCGGGAATGGACCTGGAGGTCATCGCGAACAACGGGGCGAAGATCGCCCTGAAAGAGGTGTTCGAGTTCGGTTTCTTCCACGCCGACCCCCATCCGGGAAACCTCTTTGTCCTTCCGGGAAACATCGTTGCCCCCGTTGATTTCGGCATAACGGGATTCATCGACAGCGAGGGCACCCGTGTTATTGGAAACGTCCTGCTCGGGCTGCTCGACCGGGACGCGGACAGGATCATCCACTATCTGAAGCGGTACGACTTCATAGACGAGGACACGGACGTCAGGAAGCTGAAAATCGACCTCTACGACATCATAGACATGGTGAGCGACGTCCCCATAGAACGCATAGACGCCGCCTCATCCATACAGGCCCTCATCGCGCTCACGCGCAAGCACGACATTCGGCTTCCCGGAGAATATTTCCTCATACTGAAATCCCTCTTCCAGGTCGACGGCATCGGGCGAAAGCTCTGTCCTGATTTCAGCGTCACCCGGGCGGCGCGGCCCTTCGTGCGTAAATGGTTTGCGGACCAGTACAAACCCGGACGGTACCTGAAGGAAGCGCTGATCCTGTTCGACGAGCTGAACCAGTTCGTCAGGGACCTCCCCATGGAGTCGGGGACCCTCTTCAGACGTATCCTGAAGGGAAAGCTCAGGATACCCCTCTTCCACGAGAACCTCGACCATGCCGTGGCCGAGATCGACCGCATCGGCAACAGGCTCTCCTTCTCCATCATCATCGCGGCCCTGCTCCTCGCTTCCTCCGTAATCGCGCTCGCGAAAATCGGACCCTTTATCAGGGGGTATTCCATACTGGGACTCGTGGGATTCTTTACAGCGGCCGTCATGGGCATATGGCTGCTCGTCGGAATCATCAAGTCCGGGAAATTGTAGCTTCATCCCTTTCCTTCCTCCGGCACGGATGAAAATTCTATTCCCCGCCACCGTATGGAATTATTTTTGAAGGGATAAAACGACCCATGAACAGGAGAGATCCGTGGACCGAACAAAAACGGCCGTCATGAAGGACGGCGTGCTTACCGTGCCGGACGAGGTGATCATCCCCTTTATCATGGGCGACGGCATCGGCCCGGATATCTGGAACGCGGCCGTGCGCGTATTCGATGAGGCGATTAAACGGTCGTACGGCTCCAGGCGGGTCATACGGTGGGAAGAGGTGCTTGCCGGGCGGAAGGCCTTTGATGAAACAGGACAGTGGCTTCCGGATGAAACGGTGGAGGCCTTTTCCCATTACCTGATAGGGATCAAGGGGCCGCTCACCACACCGGTGGGGGGTGGGATCAGGAGCCTCAATGTAGCCCTGCGCCAGAAACTCGATCTCTACGTCTGCCTTCGTCCCGTCCGGTATTTCAGGGGTGTTCCCACGCCCGTGAAAAGGCCGGATCTCGTGGACATGGTCATATTCAGGGAAAACACCGAGGACGTGTACGCGGGGTTCGAGTTGAAGGAGGGGGAGGAGGCGACCAGGGACCTGATCAGCCACATGGGGGAAAAGTTCGGGTGGTCGATACCGGACGATTCGGGCATCGGGATCAAACCCGTGAGCAGAACCCGCAGCAGGCGACTGGTGGAAGCCGCGATACGGTACGCCGTCAGGTACGGGCGCAGGAGCGTCACGCTCGTGCACAAGGGGAATATTCAGAAGTTTACCGAGGGTGCTTTCAGGGAGTGGGGGTACGGGCTCGCCCGGGAGAAATTCCCGGATACCACCGTCGCGTGGAACGAACGGAAGGAGGGCGACGAGCGGATCGTGATAAAGGACGCCATCGCGGACATCTTCTTCCAGCAGGCCCTGACAAGGGCGAGGGAGTTCGACGTTATCGCCACCACGAACCTGAACGGCGACTATATATCCGACGCGCTCGCGGCGCAGGTGGGCGGCATCGGCATGGCGCCCGGCGGCAATATCAATTACGAAACGGGCCACGCCCTGTTCGAGGCGACCCACGGGACCGCCCCGAAATACGCGGGTCTCGACAAGGTGAACCCCACGTCGATCATGCTTTCAGGGGAGCTCATGCTGAGGTACATGGGGTGGAACGAGGCCGCGGACCGTATAATCGCGGGTATTGAAAGCACCATCGAGGAGGGCATCGTTACCTACGACCTCGCCCGGCTCATGGAAAAGGCGCGGGAGGTGAAGTGCTCGCGTTTTGCGGACGAGCTCATCCGCCGGATGTAATTAATTCTCGACCTCTCGCAGGTAGGGCCCCAAGTCCGTGTTCGACGCAGCGGAGATGGCAACGAGCCCTCCGATCTTGAAATTATAGAGGTAGAGCTCCCGTAATTCTATTTGATCATCCGATCGTGACGTTCCCCGGATGTACAGGGTCTCTGTCGGAGACTCGGGAACGTAGATATCCTGTATGGCAAAGGGGAAATCCCGGACGACCCGTCTTCCGGATTCGATAGTGTAGATGATCAGCTTCGAAGGGTCCCCGGTCTGATAGAAGAGGTACCGGTCGTCCGGGCTCGCCCCGAGAAGGGTGACCGGCTCTTTCTCTTTCAGGAGCTCCACGAGGTACTGCCCCGGCTTTTTGTGCTTTATGTGGAATATGCTGTTCCCCTTCGCCGTATACAGGGTGAAGTTCGTCAGTATATGACTCGTGTTCTTCGTGTCGAGCGCAAGGAGGTAGAGTACGTCTCCCGAGGGAATGTTCACGATGAGCACCGCGTCGTGACGGAACACGACGCAGGTGCTTCCGTCCTCGGCCATAAGGGGAAAGGGAAGGTCAGGGGGGACTTCATTCAGGAGCTTTATGCTCTCCTCGTTGTTGACCCGGTAGAAGAAAAGGCCGTCCTCGGTGGAGTAGAGGAGCGCGTTTCCTTCCGGGGCTTTTGCCAGTCTTTCAACTCCCCGTGCGACGATCGTGCCTCCCCGTGCTCCCCGTTTAACGATTCCGAGCACGACACGGTCGGTAAGCATGTCCGCGTAATAGATATTGCCGTTGCTGAGGAATCCCATATCCCGGATGTCCCGTACGTTGAAGATCCTATCGATCGTGCCCCTGCTGTTCGATATGATGTATATGGCCTGCCTGCCCTCTCCCCTCTTCAGAACGGACGCCACCGTATCGTTGTCATAGTGGAGGGCGTTGAGAAGGAAATATCCGCCCGTGTCGAACCTCAGCCTCGTGCTTACGTCGGACTGGAGATTGCGCGTTACGAGAAAGTCGTTGCCCTCGATCACGGAGTGATAGACCACGGTCGAGCGGTCCGCGGAAACAACGGGACGGTGGTATACCTTTTCATCTCCCCGCTGGAGGAAGGTGATCTTTCCGGTCTGCGGGTTGAAGAGGTGGATCTCCATCGTTTTCAGCACGGGATCCAGGGTGGAATACTTGTGCCTGATGAAGAGGAAGCTTCCCCCTCGAAGGAGGTGTCCCTCCATACAGAGGTCGTAGAGCTGGTCTCCGGACGCGGCCGTGACCGAGAGGAAGAGAATAACGACAAGCGTACAGATGCAGAGACCGTGTTTCGGCGTTTTTCCCCTTTTCATTGTATTTCGTATTATACTATAATATGGTCGTCCTTGTCGAGCGGGAATTATACCACAGCCGAACACATATATGAAAAGGGAGTATCTCGGAAGTATCCGGATCGTCCTCGTCGAGCCGGAGGGTCCGTTTAATATCGGATCGGTTGCCCGTGTCATGAAGAACATGGGGTTTTCCGACCTCGCTCTCGTCAAACCCGCGGATTACCACAACGATGAAGCGTACAAGGGGGCAGTCGGAGCGCGGGGTGTTCTCGAAAGCGCCGCGGTTTACGATACGCTGGAAGAGGCTCTATCCGGAGAAAGCCTCGTCGTGGGTACGACGAGACGGGCCGGACGCTGGCGGCGTATAGGGTGCAGCCTCGAGGAGCTTCCGGGCAGGATTCTCAGGGGCACGGCTTCGGGCGGGGTTTCGATTCTCTTCGGACGTGAGCGATGCGGATTGAGCAGTACGGAAACCGATCTGTGCAACCTGCTCGTCAGTATCCCCGCAAGCAGATCGTTTCCCTCGCTCAACCTCTCGCACGCGGTGGCCCTCGTGTGCTATACGCTCTTTACGTCGTGGCACGGGAAGCGCATCGACCCGGTTACCAAGACGGTCTCTCAGGATGATATCGAAGGTCTGCTCGTATATATGGAGGAAGTATTCTCCGATATGGGCTTTTTCTCAAAGGGCTCTTCCCGCTACGTCATTCCGCTTTTTCGCAAGGTGTTCGGCAGGGCGCTTCTCAACGAGGAGGAGCTGAAGAGCCTCGACTTTATTTTTAAAAGGATGCACGGCCTGAGCAGGGAGAATAGAGAAGGGGGAAGAGAGGGGTGAAGAAAAGGAAGACAGCAGTGTTCTCCGTCGCGGCCCTCGTCCTCCTCTGCCTGTGTGCGTATGGCGGGGCCTCCCGGGCCCGCGCGGAAAAGGAGGAGTTCTTCACGTCGAGCGAGGAGTTCCTTCCCGTCGGCGCGGAGCCCGGAAAGAACGGCGAGGGTCCGGATACGTCTTTTCTCGAGGATCCGCACTATATCCATAACGGGATCATCGGCGGTATCAGGCTTCTGAAGGAGGAGGACAGCCTCGTCTTCCTCATCGAGGGCGACGATATCGAGGGCCGGGAATTGAAATTCGACCTCGTAATGTCGAACTTTCCTCCTCGTTTCGTTCTCAGGCTCTACGGAACGGAGAGCAGGGAGCGCGTGTTCAGGTTTTTCAAGAACCTCAACATAGTCGGAATCACCCTCAACCCGTTCAAGTCCAGTATTATTTCAGAGTACGTGGTTTTTCTGCGGGACTGGGCCGAGGTGACCGCGTATTACGATCAAACCGAGAAGAACCTGATCGTCCGGTATGTATTCATACCGTCCCCCTACGAGCGGGGATACGGAGTCAGGATAGCCGATTCCATGATAGACCCCATCCCCCATATCGCGGAGATAAAGAGAGAGCTTACACGTTACGGTTTGGAGAACCACCTTCTCGTCGCTTCCGACCACGAGACCGTGGTCCTCGAATCTCCCTTCTACGCAAACAGGTCGGAAGCGGTCTCCTACATGGAGGAGCTCGATAGTTTCGGATACAAGGGGAAGCTTGCAATAAGGGAGTATAAAAATTTTCCCGAGCCGCACCGTTTCGATGTCATATCGGAAGCCGTCGTAACCGCCGAGGAGGACATCGATCTGGAGAGCCTGGTCTACAACGAGCTCCTGCCGGAGAGGCTGTTCACCCTCTCCTATGCGGACCTCTTCATCATCACCAGGGAGATATTCAGCCCGCGGGTGCGGAAGGACGACGAGCTCATATCGGAGCGCTACCTCGCGCTGAGCGGCATATACGCAAACTACGCGACTGACGATGATACGATAAGGGAGAATGCCCTTCTTATCTCTATAAAGATACTCGAAATAATATGCTTCAACTATCCGCATACCGAGAATGCGGACGACGCGTACTGGGCCATGGCGAACACGATCAGGGAAACGGGACTGCAGGACCAGCTCACGGAAGAGGAGTGTTACAGGATAATAATCGAGGATTATCCGGAGAGCGGTTATAACCGTGAATCGAAGAAACGTATCGGCGGCGAGTTCGAAGAAGAGGAAGAGGAGGATAAGAAGGATAAGAAGGCGAAGAAGAAGTCCTCCTATTTGGGAAGAGGCTTGCGCGCGCTCGGGAAGGTGTTTTAGCAGCCGCGATTTGCCCTCAATCGTGATTCCATGGCGGCGGTTCAATCCGATCTTTGAAGGAAACCATGTGCATACCCTGCGGAAAACGAATGTCCCCTCTCCTCGGATGTCATGTTTCGATCGCCGGCGGTATATACCGGGCAGTGGAACGGGGCGAACGGTTCGGGTGCCCGGTGGTGCAGATCTTTACCAGGAACCAGCGCAGGTGGGATTCGAAGCCCCTCGATCCCCATGCCGTTATCCAATTCAGGAAAAAGCTCTCCGAAAGCGGGGTCGTCCGGTCGGTTCTGGCGCACGGCTCCTATCTTCTCAATCCGGCAACCGGTGATAAATCACTGGCTGAACGCACACGAGATGCACTTGCGGACGAGCTCTACCGCTGCGAGGCGCTCGGTATCGATTACCTCGTCATACACCCGGGCTCGCACGGCGGTGACGGAGAACAGGAGGGCGTTCGGCGCATCACGGCGCTCCTGAAAAATGTTCTTGCCAGTACCGGCGGCGGTACGGCCGTGTGTATCGAGACCACGGCGGGGGGCGGCGGTATTCTCGGCTGTCGGTTCGAGCATATACGCGATATCCTGGACGGTACCGGGGACCGTGTCGCCGTCTGCATGGATACGTGCCATATTTTCGCGGCGGGGTACGATATCCGCACAAGACGGACCTACCGTCGTACTCTCGGCGAATTCGATCGGATCGTCGGATTGGGGAACCTGAAAGTACTGCATCTGAACGATTCGAAGTTCGAGCTCGGGTCGAAGAGGGACCGGCACGAGCATATCGGTATGGGAACCATGGGAAAGGCGCCCTTCTCATTCATCATGCGGGATAATGTGTTCCGGGACATACCGAAGATAATCGAGACGCCCAAGGAACCCGAAACAGAGGGGGATATGCGGAACCTCTCACTGCTCCGCGACCTCGCTCGTGGGAGGGGACCACGGGGGCCGGGCCGTGGGATGAGGAAATGAAGAGAAGAACGGCGGTTTTAACCCTCCTTTTTTTGACCTCGACGGGCCTCCTCTTCGCACAGACGGGTCCGCACTTCTTTGCGACCATTGACCAGTCCCTTGCTTTCGAGAAGCGCAAGCAGGAGGATGTCTTCGTCTTCGATTATCCCCTTTACGTACGTACCGGTTTACTTTTCGGCGAGGATTATGTACACTCCGTGTCCTTCGAATACATAGACGAGCCCGCGCTCGGAGAGACCTTTGTACAGGGCGGGTTCGGCGCGGCCGCGATGAAGATCGGGTATTTCAGGGAAGACTGGTCCGCCGGGTATGCATTCAGCGTCGTAAACGAGCTCAACATCCGCGATGACCGGTATCCGGACACCGTTTTCACGCAAACGGAAAGACGCCCCGCTCCCCTTTTCGTTTTTTCAATCGTCCAGAACGGCGGGGTGCATCAGCTTGCGCTCTCGAACCGCGAGGACGTACGGAGCATCGACGATACGACAATTGGGCTGAGAACGGTCATCAGCACGGGAATCGATCTCGGTTTCGGTATGATAAGGCGGATCGGCTCTCCCCCTCCGCTCTTCTTTCTAACCGCGTCACGGGAGGAGGACGCGTACGAGGTGTGGACGGAGCTCGGATGGAGATTCGTCAGAAACGGTGACGATAATCTGAATGCCGTTGTCGGCATGCTCCGGCACCTTGCGGCATCCGACGCGGCAATCGAGATCATCGTGTCCGAGAGCAGGCCCCTCCTCTTTCTGGAAGAAAAGGTCTTCATGGGTGAGGGGGCCTGGCTGGACCTGGGACTGTTCTTTCACCTCTTCACCTTCAGTACGGCGCTCGACGGCTCTATCGGCGTAAGTCTCAATCCGCGCACAGAGGCCGAACTCGGCACGCGGCTCTTCTTCGGCAAGGAGGGCAGCTTCTTTTCCCGATCGATCGGCGACAACAACAACGCGGTATATCTCAGGTTTCTCTTCCAATTCTGAAATAGACGGTCGTACCGTCGGTGCCGCTCTCCAGCCGGACATCTCCCCCGTAGAGCTCGGTGATTTTCTGTACGATACAGAGACCCGCGCCCGTGCACGACTGTTCTTTCCTGCAGGTGGTGTAGAACATGTGGAATGCCTTGTTCCGGTTGTCCTTCGAGATGCCGGGTCCGTGATCCCGGACGAAGAACTCCTCACCGTCAGTGCCGATTTCTATGGTCGATCCCGGACGGGAAAAACGGGCCGCGTTTCCTACGATGTTCTGCAGAAGGACCTTCAGATGGTCGGGATCCATGGTAACGAGCCCCATGTCATCCTGCACCTGAAGCACCGGCGTCCCGTCCTCGCCGTTCAGCCCGAGTGTGTCCTTTACCTCGCGCGCCACCCGTGCCACATCGCATTTTTTTTCGTTATTTCTCCTGAGCCTCGAGATATAGAGCAGGTCGTTCAGCATATGCTCCATCAGGCGCGCGTTCAGTAATATCCTTTCTATGTAATGCCGGGCCTGCCCGTCTCCGTTTTTGCCGGTTTCCGAATCGAGAAGACCGGAAAAACCCATTATGGCCGAGAGCGGCGTTTTAAGGTGATGCGACGCGGGGTGAACGAAATCATGGATCCCCGTTTCCAGCTTTTCGATCCGGTTCCGGTCCGGTAAAACCGTCTCCCGTATCGTACGGAGGTGATGCCGCACGAGGAGTTCGACTGCTCGGATACGGATACGGTCGTTCGGCGCAAGAGCCGTATTCCCAACCACGGATACCGTCACCTCCGTTCCGGTTTCCGGAACCACATGTACTTCTTCGGGGAGCCGCAGCTTCTCATGCAGAAAAGCCTCCGTCATATCCAGGACCGCGCGGGTGTAACGGTCGTACGTGGTGTTCGGTCCTGCGGCCGTACGTCCGTAACGTGCAAGACGTTCTTCAAACACGGCTGCGGACTTCCAGAAACCGGAATCACCCGTCGTCATCCGCTCTCCGGCATCCATCTCTTCAGAATCCATTATGGAGGACTCCTTCTGTAGATTATACAATCTTCAGGTCTCATTATTGAGGACTCCTTCTGTAGATTATACAATCTTCAGGTCTCATTATTGAAGACTCCTTTTTCGAATTCTTCGCGCTCAGGGCTCTCCTGCTCTGTCCCGTCCATTGCCGTTGTCGCTGACGCCTGAAACGGCGTCGAGCCCTTCGGGACTGGGCAG
The DNA here is from genome assembly GCA_964460545.1 of uncultured Spirochaetota bacterium. Taxonomy (GTDB): domain Bacteria; phylum Spirochaetota; class B62-G9; order B62-G9; family DRHN01; genus CAYWUT01. Next base: position 6,360 of record CAYWUT010000044.1, on the reverse strand, counting down.
TATGTATTTCACGGGCTGAACCTCCCCGTTTTCAAGCACCACCTTGCGAACGCGCCTGCACTTGAGGATCGAATGCTCGATGAGCAGTTCGTTTTCGATGATCGAACCGTATATGTACGTCATCCCCTTTATAAGCACGTTGTCGCCGATTTTCACCGGCTCTCCGGTGCTTCCGGTTATTCTGACACCGCTCTCAATAACGGTGCCGGAACCGATATCCACGGAACCCTTGATCACGTTTCCCCTCAGAACCCTGCTGCCGTCCCCTATACGGATGACCTGGCCGGGGAAGGTGGAGAGCAGGACGCTTTCGCCGATGAACACGCCGCTGCCGAGAACGGCGGTTCCCTGCAGGATCGTGTTCTTCTCCACGGCCACGCCGCGGTTCAGTGTTATTCCGGGTCCTATGTGAACACCCTTGCCCACGGAGATATCGAGCGGCGGGCCCTCGCTGTCCATGCGGATTATCGCTTCGACCGTTTCCTCCGCTATGTAGAAATCCTCGGGATCGTCTATGGTGATGATATCCTTCAGCTTTTCATAGACCATGCTCCTGAAGGTGTCGTCCATTTGTTTGAGGACACTCTTGACGTTGAAGGACACCACGAGCTGATTGTCCCTGACGCGGTGCGGGCAGACCTTCATGGACCGGTCGTTGAATATCTTGATGAGATCGGTTATGTATATTTCGCCCTGTACATTGTTGGAATCGATATGCTTTACGAGTTTTCGGAGCGGTTCGGTCTTCATGGCATAGACGCCGACGTTGAATTCCCGAATATTCAGCATTTCCCCGGGAGTAAACCGTTCGATCCCGTTTCCGTACTCGACCTCGTAGTGGGATTCCTCCATGGCGAGTATGTCCCGGTGCTCCTTGATCTCGATTATCCGGTCAGGGTATCGCGTGGAGGTGAGTATGCGGCCGTAGTAGTTATCCTCGACCGCGCCTTCGAAGGTGCCGGTGAGGGCGAGCATATCGCAATCGCTCCCGTAAAACCGCTCCTTCATCTTTTTTACCGTTGTTTCTTCCAGAAGTCCCATGTCCCCGGGAAATATAAATACCGATCCCGAGTAGCCCCGGAGCTGTGCGTGGGCGAGTGCGATCTGCACAGCGTGACCCGTGCCTCGCTGTTCCTCCTGATAGACGAACACCCGTCCTTTTTTCCGGCCGAGCTTTTCAGCCACATCAAGGGCCTTTTTTCCGACCACGACGATCTGGTTGTCCGAATCCAGGCCGCGTGCCGCCGCGTCGCACACCCTGCATACCGAGGGTTTTCCCCATATTTCATGAAGCATCTTTGATTTTTCCGACTTTATCCTCTTCCCATGACCTGCGGCAAGTATGATGGATACATCCCCGGACCGGCCTATGGTGCCGCTCAGGTTGTCGAGCGTTTTCACGATCTCTGCTGCGTTATCCAAGAGTCTCTCTCCTCCTACAGTTCTTTCATCTGTCTTCCGGCCTTATTATATTATAGGGGTATTTACTTTTTTTCAATAAGGCACGGCCCCGTAACCCATTGACGGGCCGAGGATGACTCTCCTTGCGCAACGGAACGCCGGTTTATATCATAGACGGTTACAACGTCATTCTGAGCGGAGGCTATAAAAACCGCACGGGCGGGCGGAAGAAAAGCCGGGGGTCCGGTCCGAGCGCGCCAACGGAGGTGGAAGCGGCGCGGAACAGGTTTATCGCTTTTCTCGGGACCTATGTGACACGCAAGCGGGTCGACATCACCGTGGTATGGGACGGTTCGAACACGGGGCTTCCGGGCAATGAAACGAGAAACGGCGTGAGGAGCGTGTTTTCGTCCCGTGGAACCGCGGACGATGCGATAATCAGGATGGTCGAACGGGCGAAGAACAGGCGAAGGATAACGGTCGTTTCCGACGACAGGAAGCACATCATCTCCGTGGTGCGGAACCTCGGAGCGGGGACCATGGGTACGGGCCGGTTTCTCAACCTCCTCGAGGGAGGAGGAGGGAGGGACGGAAGGGGCGGTGCGGCAGCGGCCGCGGCAGCTGCCGGGGACGCCGGCGATGAAAAGGGAGCGGCCGCCGATATATCCGTGGACGAGTGGATGGAGCTCTTCAGGGCCCGGTAGCCTTTGATACATGATCGTCAACCCCCGGCCGTCTCGACCGGCGGATCGTCCATATACAATTATGATTAATACAGAGACCTTGACCCTTTTACCCTTTACAGGGGTCTTGACCCCTTTGTCAGGAGCGGTGCTATGAAACGGGATCTTACGGTGAGGGGAACACGGGATTTCTTTCCCGAGAGCTGCGCTTCACTGAACCACATCTGCGGCACGTGGCGCAGTACGGCCCTCTCGTACGGTTTCGAGGAGTTCGAGGGGCCCGTGCTCGAAACGCTCGAGCTGTACAAGATAAAATCCGGCGAGGAGATCCTGTCGCAGCTCTATCACTTTACGGACAAGGGCGGCCGTGAGCTCGCGCTCCGTCCCGAGATGACGCCGACCCTGGCCCGCATGGTAGCCAGGATTCATAACCAGGCCGCGAAACCGATCAAGTGGTTTTCCATACCCAGGTGCCTGAGGTATGAAAAGCCGCAGAAGGGAAGGCTGCGGGAGTTTTTCCAGCTCAACGTGGACATCATCGGGGAGGAGGCTCCCACAGCGGACCTGGAGGTCATCGGGTGCGCGGTGGATTCGCTCGCGAACCTCGGCCTCGGTTCGGACGATTTCGTGGTCAAGATCAACAGCAGGAACTACGTATCCGGATTCTTCAGCTCGCTCGGCATTACCGGTGAGGTGATGGGCAGGCTCTACAAGATCGTGGACAACGCACGCAAGGCGGGCCCGGAGGCCACGAAGGGATCGCTCGACGAACTCGGCCTCGCCGGTACGCAGAGACGGGAGGTCGACGCGTACCTCTCCGCCGAGTCCATGGAGGACGTAAAGCGGGTCGGAGCGCGGAATCCGGGAGCCGGGGAGCTCGTCGCGCTGTTCGACCTCATAGACGCGTCCGGATTCGGTCCCTACTGCGATTTCGATCCGACCATCGTACGCGGTCTCGATTACTATACCGGAATCGTATTCGAGATTTTCGACAGGAAGGAGACCATGCGCGCGATTTGCGGCGGGGGGAGGTACAATCGTCTTCTCAGCGAGTTCGCCGGGGTGGATGTGCCAGCGTGCGGTTTCGGTATGGGCGACGTCGTACTCGGCCGCATCCTCGAGGAAGCGGGGCTCATGCCCGACTACGACCGGCAAATAGACTACTACCTGGTCCGGGTAACCGACGGCGAGCTCGGCCCGCTCCTGCGCGCGGCGCGCGTGCTGCGCAGGGACGGAAACCGGGTCGAATATACGTACGGAAACATCCCCCTGAAAAAACAGATGGCGCGGGCCTCGAAGATCGGCGCCCGCCGCGCCCTCATCTTCGGAGAGGAAGAGCTCAGGCAGGGCAAGGTGAAGGAGAAGGACCTCCTGACCGGGGAGGAGCGGCTGGTGGATGTTCCCGAGGGCTGAACGGCACCGAATGAATGTATGACACACCTTGTCTGTTGCGTGTCCTTAACGAGAGACAGTGCGGGCCGATTTCATAGTTGAAGCATAATCAGGAGAGCATCTTCTTCAATTCCCTGAGAATGAGGGTTCCGGCGGTGCGCTCGAGACAGTTCATCCGTCCGGGTCTGACCTCGTAACCGCCCCCCGTGAAACTTCTTTCGAGCGGTACATATCCGAAATAGCCGTTTGAGAGCGCGACCGGTAAGACTTTCACTCCGGGGACCGCGTTTCTGAGCTCCATACCGATTTCGGCAAAGGGCTCTCCCGGAATCGCACAGATCCGCATGTTCCCGATTCGAATAACCTGCAGGGGTACTTCGTACCGCTGCTTCTTTGCATTATTGAATAAAAGGAGCTCCCGTGCCAGCTCTCGCTCGACCTCCTCGTCTCCCCGGGCGAGCCCGCACGCGGTCAGGTCGCTTTCCCCGCCGGCCGATGGAGTGGAGGCGGCCCGCTCTTCAGAGCGCTTCAGCTCGGACGGTTCGATCTCCCTGGGACCGATGACGACGGTCCGCATCTCCGCCCCTATCGTGTCCACATCCACCCTCTCCATATCTCGAATGAGACGGAGTACGACGCCGGCATAGGCTTTGCCGATCCGTCGTGCTTCGGAATAGCTTGCCTGCTCCTCGGGCAGGTCGAAATCGAAGTGGTTGATGTTTCCCTGGGGAGCGATGAGGGGCAGAACGACGGCGGGTTTCCCTGAACCGGCCTCGATTTCTCTTTCCATGATCCCGGGCCAGTCCGCGGATATTTCCGTGCCGCCGATGGTGTCCGCGTGGTTGGAGATGTTGACGAGCATGACGTCCGGTCCCCCGTTTGTCTTAAAAACAACGGTCCCGCAGGTGCGGTCGACCCCGCCTTCGGGCCGCTCCCTGTCCGGAGAACGTTTGGGCGGATTCGTGACCACTTCGCCCCCTTTCATGACCCACCTCCTGTTAAACGCGAGCCCCCGGTACTCGGTCAGCCCGCCGTACACGGTGCAGGGTTTCCACTGTTCGGCCTCGTGGTCCGTATGCACATTCGGGCCCGGAGACCCGGCCGGGTCTCCGGAGGCGAGAAGAACGGCCGCCCGCAGTATGCGGTCGAGGAGAAAGGAGCGGTAATTCCCGGACATCCTCGTCCGGAAGAAACCGGTGAGCGCGGGAGCGGTATGGGTGTGAGAAGCGTTTAATAAAATCTCCCGGGATTTAAACGGGGTGTTCGAAGCGATTTCCCTCCTTAAGGCGCGTGCGAAATCAGTGGGTATGATGCAGGTGTCGATCTGGACGATCAGGATTCTGTTCTCATCGAGCCGCAGCCCGAGCATACGGCAGTGGAGCGGATCGAGTACCGATGTGGAGATACGCTCGTTGAAATAGCCGAGCAGGGGTTCGGGACCGGAGGGCGTGATGTCGATCCTCGCAGATCCGATCATGAGCGGGTTCGGTTTTTTACTCACGGTGCATCCCTCTAGGCGGCGCTGAAGGGTATTATCCTGCGCGCGTTGTCGCGGTATATCTTACGGAGCGTATCCCTTTCCAGGCCCAGCCCGTAGATCATCCACCGCTGATGCCCCCACACACCCACGTAATCGGGGTAGGCGAAGTACTCGTCGCGCGTTTCGAGAAACCTGAAATAGGTCCTGTATATATCGGCACGTGCCGGCATATCGGTGCCGAAGAGGACACGGTCCCGCCGTTTGGTTAAAAAATCCCGCGCGGAGTAGGGCTGTCGCCCGAGCTCGTCTATGCGCGCCGCGATATCGATGTACACGTTCGGGTGCTCTTCCAGGAGCCCGTCGACATACGAGAGGTCTTCCGGGTAGTTGGCCACATGCGCGCAGATGAAGGTCGTCGCACGATGAGCGGACAGGAGCTCGTCCCTCTGGTCGAGAAGCTCCTCTTTCGAAAACGGGCTGGCCGCGCAGCTCCAGTCCGGAGCGCGCAGCAGGGTGGAGTGGTGCTCGTTCTTTTCGTTATCGGGAAGGAAGAACGCAGCCGGGTCCGATGTGTGAATGAGCACCGGGATGCCGAGCTCGGCCGCCTTCGCCCACACGGGATCGAGACGCGGGTCGTTTACCGGGATGGTGTCGCCTTTTAAGTCCCGGTAGCGCATCCCGAGCTCTTTCGTTATCTTGAGGCCGCACGCGCCCCTGTGCACGTCATCTTCGAGACGGCGCGCGGCCCGTTCCCCGAAACCGTTATCCTCGATGAGCGTTCCCTCCATGCAGTTCGCGAACTCGCTCATGGTAAAACAGGCGAACCTGCCGGGATAAGCACTCACATAACGGTCTATGAACCAGCCTATGTCCCGCGGGGTATAGGTGTAGCCGGATTGTACGAAGGTAAACGCCGTATTCCCCGTCAAATTAATGAAGGTTTCAACCCCTGCCGCGTCCATCATCGCGATCATGGTTCCGGGGTCTTCCTCCGTGAAGAGGTGGTTATGGGCATCCACAACGGGAAACAGCGCGCGCTCGGGCACGTGGCTTTCCAGTTTCAGCATGATTTCAGGATTTTGTGTATCATCTTTAGCCGTCATCCCACACTCCCCCTTTATTGTGCGACAGTGCCCGCGCACGTATGGTACGATTGGGTCCGTTCAATCCCGGAACGAAGTCCTTAACGGCCCCCGCTCGGTGCCTCTCAACGCCCGGCGGCTCTCTTATTACCCCCGATTATACTGGTTTTTCCGGTTTACGGTACTATAGGCTTGATTCCGGTCATATGGAACAAGCTATGCTACGGTACTATAGGCTTGATTCCGGTCATATGGAACAAGCTATGCTACGGTACTATAGGCTTGATTCCGGTCATATGGAACAAGCTATGCTACGGTACTA
>CAYWUT010000043.1:0-24054 GCA_964460545.1 uncultured Spirochaetota bacterium | reverse complement strand
TGGGCGGTACTGGACTTGAACCAGTGACCCCCTGCATGTCAAGCAGGTACTCTAACCAGTCTGAGCTAACCGCCCGTATAGGCCGGAAAACAGCCGTAACTTAAATTACTACATATGAATGAAAAATCAAGCAAAATGCTCGTGGTCCCTGATGGTGCTTAAGGCAATGTTAAACATGCCGTTCAGATGCTTTTTTTGAGTAGAAAGCCGTCACCCGTCCTGAACGTGCCCTTGCGATTAGATGGGATAATTAAATAACACGTCCCCTTAATTATTGGAGAATTAAGGTACATGTCCCTTTAATTATTTATCGTAGCATCCCGCGGAGCACGTCCGCGAGTATCTCTATCCCCTTCTCTATTTTATCCTCCGAAAGGTTGCTGAACGCGAGGCGCAGTACGTTGTTGCGATGGTCTTCGGGCAGGAAGGCGTCGCCCGTCACGAACGCAACCTTCCGCTCCACGGACTTCTTGAATACATCCACGGAGTCCAGATAATCAGGGAGCGTCAGCCACACGAAGAGCCCGCCGCTCGGCCTGGTCCAGGTAACCTCGGGCGGCATGTGCCTGTCAAGTGCCCCGAGCGCTGCGTCACGTTTTTTCCTGTACACGTCCCGCATGCGCCCGATATACGCGTCCATGTATCCCTTTTCCAGATAGTCGAGCGCGATGAGCTGGCTGAAAGTCGGGGTACACGCGTCGAACGACTGCTTGAGGAGCTCAGCCTTGGCAACCACATCGCTCGGCCCCAGGATCCATCCGAGCCGCATGCCCGGCGACAGAACCTTCGAGAAGGTCCCGAGGTAGAGGACGTTTCCCTCCCCGTCCAGGGACTTGATCGGCCTGTAATCATCCTCGGTCCCGTCATAGAACAGGTCGCCGTAGGGATCGTCCTCGACCACGGGAATTTTATACCGGTTCGATACGTCGAGCAGCTTTCTCCTGCGTCCCTGCGAGGTGGTGATTCCCGATGGGTTGTTGAAGTTCGGAATGGTATAGATAAACTTCACCTTCCTGCCGTCCGTAACGCACCGCTCGATTACGGCCGTAAGATCGTCGACCAGCATCCCCTCATCGTCCATGGGAACCCCCACCACGTCGCCCGTGAAGCTGTAGATGGATGCGATGGCGCCTATGAAGCTCGGTATCTCCACGAGCACCACGTCGCCGGGATCGAGGAAGAGCTTCGAGAGCAGGGCAAGCGCCTGCTGGGACCCCGTGGTCACGATGATTTCGTGGCCCTCTATGGAGATGTGCTTCACGCGCTCCATCCGCTCCTTCAATTTATCGATGAGCGGTCCGTAACCGTTTGTCGTTCCGTACTGGAGCGCGATCGACGCCTTTGCCGGGGTCCAGTTGTTGATGATGTCCTTTATCTCCTCGAAGGGAAAGGAAGTGGAATCGGGCATGCCGCCTCCCAGTGAAATGATACCGGGCACGCTTGCCATTTTCATGAGCTCGCGTATCTTCGAGCTCTTCACCTTCATGGTCGCTTCTGAAAAGAGGTTCGTAAGGTCCATCATTAACTATCCCTCCGGATCGGGTTCCTATTATGGTCTACCAGGCGGAACACCGCTAGGAAGCGGTCACGGCCCTTCCGCGCTGAAAGGCCTCGATGTTGATATCCACGAATTTCGGTTTTACAGAGCTTTTAATCGCCTCTTCGAAGGCGTCCGCTTCAAAGGGCAGGAAATTGGAAATCGCCCCGATGAGAACCACGTTCATGGTCCTTATATTACCCACCTCTTCCGCGATCTGCTGCGCCTGTATGAAACGGCAGTCCGGGAGCTGTTTTCGCAGGACCTGCTCGGCGTTTTCGGGGTACCGGGCTTTTCCGGAGGTCACGGTTACGGGCACAATTTGAAGGCTGTTGACGACCGCCGCGGTTTTGCCGTTGCAGAGGTGGAGATAGCGGAGCGCCTCCGCTTCCTCGAGCGCGAGTAGGAAATGGGCGGTCCCCTTCATTACCAGGGGAGAATAGACCCTGGGTCCGAACCGTATCTGGGATATGACGCTTCCACCGCGCTGGGCCATGCCGTGCACCTCGTTATTCTTGACGTCGTGGCCCGCGAGGACCGCCACCCGCGAAACGATGGTGCTCGCAAGCAGTATCCCCTGACCCCCGACTCCGACAATGACTACATTCGTGACCGCGTTCGTGTCTTTATCCATTGACAATACTCCTCGATTTCTCTGTGAACCGCTTATGCTCCCGGGTCAGCACGCGCCCGCGCATCCCTCGCGTCTCAAATCGCTCACCGCGAGGAAGCCGTCCTCCCGCCTGAATATACCGTGCACATCGCCTATGGGCTCGTTTTTCTCCTTGACCGTATACCCCATTTTTTCCAGCGGCTTCAGCCGCTCCCGCAGGTTCCGCTCGCCCTCCCTGTATAACACATCGGGCCATGCCTGGTGGTGTATGCGGCCCGCGCTCACGGCGTCTTCCGGTTTAATCCCGGAGTACATAATGCTTAATATAATTGTGGACAGGGCCGACGGTATGGTGGGACCGCCCGGAGTGCCCAGGGCCATGAGCAACTTCTTCCCCGATGTTACCATGAGGGGGGCCATGTTGCTCGCCGGCCTCTTTCCCGGTTCGAACAGGTTCGGCCTGTTTCCTATCACGCCGAAGTAATTGGGTTTTCCCTCATTAAAGGCGAAGCCGTCCATGCTCCCGTTAAGCAGAAAACCCGTTCCGGGCACGCTCCACTTCGAGCCGTACCTGAGGTTGAGGGTGTATGAATTGGAAACGCAGTTTCCCTCCCCGTCTATTACCGAGAAGTGGGTCGTTTCATCTCCTCCCGCAGGCGGGAAGAGGTCCTGGTCCGCGTATCCCATGCGCTCGAGATATTTCTCGAGCGAAATGTCCTTTCGTGATATGAGGCCGAAGAGGAAGCTCGCCCGCTCCCCGGACAAAAGGTTTTCATACACCGTATTTCCCTCGAGGTCAATATCGCCCTGGAAGAACATGCGGTCTATAAAAGCCATCTTGAACGACTGCGCGAGATAGTGGTAGTAATCGGGCGTCCGGGGGTTGATCGAGGTGAACTCCGGGCGTGCCAGAATCTTCAGTATCTGCAGGAGTATGGCCCCTCCCCCTTCCGGAGGTACGGACCACACCGTGCCCCCGTCGAGCTCCACGCCTATGGGCTCGACTTCCCGTATATCGTATTCCTCGAGGTCCCGCATGGTAATGTATCCGCCCTGCGCACGGATTCCTTCCACTATGCGGTCCGCGACTCCTCCCCTGTAAAAGGCGGCCTCCCCTTCCAGCGCGAGCTCCTCCAGGGTATGGGCGAGCCGCGGATTGGGAAGCCTGTCCCCCTTTTTGAAACCTCCCTCCCTGACGAAAACCTTCGATGATTCCCCGGAGAGGGCGAGCTTGGGCGCGAGCCGGTTGAGGCACTGCGCCTGGTAGTCGGTAATCACGGCCCCTTCACGTGCGAGCTCAGCGACCCTGTGCAGGAGGCCGGAAGCCCCAAGCCGGCCGTAGCGTGCGTGCATTTTAAAAAACGCCTTTACCATACCCGGAACACACACCGAACGGGGACCGAACGCGGTAATATCTGGATCAGCGTCGCCCGCCCGGTTCAGAAAATCCTCACGCTTCGCCTGAATGGGCGCACGCTCCCTGTAGCCGTAGACCATGGGGCGGGGCGCATCGTGGGCTTTGACGAGCATGTACCCGCCCCCGCCGATATTCCCGGCCTGGGGATGACACACGGCCAGCGCGAATCCGAGCAGGAAGGCGGCGTCAAAGGCATTACCCCCGCCGCGAAGCACATCCAACGCGAGCGCGGTCGATTCCCTGGAGACCGAGGCGACCGCGGCTTTCCCAAGCGCCGTGCTCGGCTCCTTGAGCTTCGGGCCCCGCCTGTGCAGCCTGTACTGATCGTAATCACCCATATCGCCAAACCCGGACCATGAAATCGCTTCCGCTTTTCCAAAATCCATACGTTCTACCGAACCGATTTTTTATATAACGGTTACTCGGATTTTTACACTTTTAAACGGCATTTTCCGGGAATCCGCGCGGCGCGCGCAGCTGCGGAATACTGTAATGTAATATATGCGAGGAGTAACGAAAACTTTTAACGGGATACGGGGGCGTGGAGCGTCGCTTCGTGCAGGCGGACCTTTATTTCGCATTCATGGGCGTTATGGGAGCCCGGACGCGGCCGGTACATTAACGTGAAAAGGGCGTTCTACTCGACGAAATCGAGCACTTTTCGCTTTTCCATGGGGTACCGCAGCTTGTCCAGGGCCGTGTGCTCTATCTGGCGTATACGCTCCTTGGTGAGGTTGTATTTTTCACCGATTTCCTTCAGCGTGAGCGGCCTCTTTCCGTTCAGCCCGAAATGTCGCTTTATCACGTCCCGTTCTATGGGTTTGAGCTTCGTCATGACGTCATCGATGATCTCCCTGAGGCTCTGCTCGAAAACGACCTTGTCGGGAAGGTCGTATTTGCTGTCGTCCACGAGATCGAGTATGGTATCCGAATTGTTGTCATCGGAGAGCTTCTGATCCAGGGAAACGGGCCTGTATATCTTTTTCAGCTTCTTCACCATCTCCGTATCGTCGAGATCGTCCTTCTTGGAGAGCTGCGAGGCGTACTTGAGCGGCAGCTTTATGGACGTCGACTGCTCGAAGATGGCCTTTAGTATGTAATGCCTTATCCACCAGCGGGCGTATGATATGAACTTGAATCCCTTTTCCACGTCGAACTTCCCGACCGCCCTAATCAATCCCATGTTCCCCTCGTTTATGAGGTCCATGAGCGGGAGGCCGAGGTTCTGGTATTTTACGGCAATGCTGACCACGAATCGAAGGTTGGAGGTGATGAGCTTGTCCTTGGCGGCCTTGTCGCCCCGCGCCGCTTTCCGCGCGCATACCTCCTCCTCCTCCCGCGTCAGCACGGATATCTTCTCTATCTGCTTCAGGTATATCTGAACGGCATTCTTGTCGCTATTTTGCCTCTTCATGAAGACCCCCCTCCTCCCTGTATTTAGGGCTGATATTGAGCTCGTTGATCTTGTTCCTCAGCGTCTTATAGTCGATCTCGAGCATGCGTGCAGCCTTTACCCTGTTCCAGTTCGTTTTGTTCAATGCTGATTCTATTGCCTGTTTTTCCGCCCTGTCGCGCGCTTTCTTCGAGAGCTCGCGCAGGGTTGTCCCTTCGTTTATGTCAATTGTCTCATCACGCTCCGCGATAAAAGAAAAGTGTTCGATGGAAACAGGGCCGTCACCCGCGAGAATGAACGCCCTCTCCAGTATGTTCTCGAGCTCGCGGACGTTGCCCGGGAAATCATACGCCGTCAGCAAATCGAGCACCTCCGGCTGAACGGAGTCGATTTTCTTCTTCAGCCTCACGTTCAGGTCCTCCGTTATGGAAAGAACGAGCAGGGGAATATCCTCTCTCCTTTCCCTGAGCGGAGGGATGTATATGGGAATGACGTTGAGCCTGTAGAACAAATCCTCCCTGAACCGCCCCGTACGCACCATGTTCTCGACGTCCCTGTTGGTGGCGCAGATGATCCTCACATCCACCGTGACCGCGTCGTCTCCTCCTATGGGAGTGACTTCACCGTCCTGAATGACCCGGAGCAGCTTTGCCTGCATGTCGAACGGCATGTCCGCGATTTCATCCAGGAAGAGCATGCCTCCGTTCGCTTTCTTGAACTTTCCGTCCCTGCTGGAAACCGCGTCCGTGAACGCTCCCCGTACATAGCCGAAGAGCTCGCTCTCCAGGAGGTTCCGGGGTATTGCCGAGCAGTTGACGGGTACGAAGGGCATGTCCCTCCGTCCGCTCCGCGCGTGGATCTGCCTGGCAACGAGCTCCTTGCCCGTACCGCTCTCACCGGTAATGAGCACGGTTCCGGTATCGCTCGCCGCCACCTTGTCGATGAGGTCCCGGATAGTCGAGGCTTCACGGCTCTCCCCGATGAACGTATGATCATCGTATATCTGGCTCAGCTCCTCTTTCATCATAACGTTCTGGCTGAGGAGGTTGTAAGCGTCAACGGCCCGATTTACGTTGATGAGCAGCTCGTCCTTGTTGAACGGTTTGGTTATATAATCGAAGGCACCGCGTTTCATGGCGGCAACCGCGTTTTCTATTGTTCCGTAAGCGGTCATTATTATTATCCGCGCCCTGATACCCTCTTCAACGGCTGCATTCAGAAGTCCCAACCCGCCGATACCCGGCATTTTCTGGTCGACCAGCATGGCGCTGTACTCCTTCTTTCTGGAGAGCTTGAGACCCTCCTCGGCCGAGTATGCCTTGTCTACCGTGTACCCCTCTTTTTGAAGGATATCGGCTATGATGTCGGCCTGTATCTCTTCGTCATCTATGACCAGCAGGTCTTTATTCATCGGAAAAATCCACCGGAAGCACGATACTGAATGTCGTTCCCATTCCCTTCTCGCTCTTGATGCCGATCCTGCCGTGGTGCCTGTGAATGATGTCCTGTATAAGGGGCAGGCCGAGCCCGAACCCCTGTTTTTTCGTCGAATAGTGGGGATCGAAAACCCGCTTCATATCCTCTTCCGGAATTCCGATACCGCTGTCGGCGAATGCGATCCGAACCTGTCCGTCCTTGTTCATTTCGGAAGATATTTTTACATCGCCCCCCCGGGGCATTGCTTCTATCGCGTTAATGATAAGATTGGAAAAAACCTGCCTCAGTCTGTCCTTGTCCGCCCTGATCAGGGGAATGTCCGGATCCAGGTTCAGCGTAACGGACACATCCTGTTTCAGCGACTCCGTTTCAAAGAGGGCCGCCGTGGTTTCGATAACGTCATTCACGTTCAGGTTCTCAAACCGGTACGCGTTGGGCTTTGTAAGCCGCAGGAAACCCTCTACGATCCTGTTGATCCGCTTGAGCTCGCTCTTCATGTTCTCCGAGAGCTTGTAAAACTCATAGCGCTTCTCAGCGTCATCAGGGCTGAGATTGCTCTGAAGATAATCGACGATGAGTCCGACCGAATTGATGGGGTTCTTGATCTCGTGCGCGATACCGGCAGCGAGGTTCTTGGTTATCTCCACGTGCGCGACCCTCTTATTCTCCTCGCTGTCCTCCATGATGCGGTTTTCCACTTTTTTCATGCTGTCCGTCAGGGCCTGCAGCTTGGAGCATCTGGCCACAAGGGAACTGTTCATGATTGCATCTTTTTGTACGGGATTCCCTCCGCTGACGATCTGCAGGATGGGCCGCATCAGGTTCCTGGAGGTAACAATGATGAGTACAATACCCGCGAGCAGGGAAATGCCGAATATGGCTACGACCTGGTTTCGGTAACGCCTGATAACTGCATAAGCGCTGCGGTTGTCCCCCGAACCCTCCAGGACCGGAATGGTCTGTTTTATCAGATAATTTGAATCGTAATCATTCCCGAACACCAGGCTCATGAGGGTATTTTCCCGGAGAATGTTGTTCGGGATCCGGACGAGCTCCTTCTCCACGCGCCCCTCGAGAAAAAAGACCATTCCCAGATCCGCGAGGATGAGGAGAAGAAAAAAGATGAGTACTTTGTTCCAGACGCACATCTTTTTAAACATACCGGCACCTCGTATTTATCGATGCAATTTCAGTACCACGGGACCTTCCCGCAGGTGGTAATATAATTCCTTTTATTATAATAATTAGGCAGATGCATCACGGATGTTACGCACGGATGCCACGCGGATGCGAATTCCTATACAACATTATCCCAAATTTAGGGTATTTTTTCCCTAGTTTTCGGCGTTATTCAGGAATTTTTTGGAGGGATAATGACGGCGCGGTCTCCCGCGATCTCGGCAAACTTTTCAGCGTCCGCGGACGATCCCACGATCGAGCCGTAGTGCATGGGGATTGCATAACGAGGTGAAATCCAGGAAACGGCCTCGCCCGCCTCCCGGTAATCCATAGTGTACGTACCGCCGACAGGGAGGAAAGCGACATCGGTCTCTATGTCCTTCATCTCAGGAATGAGGTCGGTATCGCCGGTATGGTAGTACGAGGTCCCTTCAAATTCGAACACGTACCCGTTCCAGTTGCTGGAGCGGGGATGAAAATCCTTGTCTCTGTTATACGCGGGAACGGCCTTTATTCGAACGCCGTGAACGACTATCTCTTCACCCGGCTGAAGCCCCTGCACGGAGGAGGACAGCCCACTGAGCGCAGGGACGCAGTCCATGCTGCACACGATCGCCGTATCGGGGCCGCACAGTTTGCGGATATCCTCGGGCGAGCAGTGGTCGAAGTGACTGTGCGTTACGAGTATGACACCGGCCTCATCGTCCGGCCCCATCTGATAGGGATCGGTATAGAGGACGATCTTCCCGCTGAGCTTGAAAGTCGCGTGCGCGATGAACTCAACCCGTTTCAATTCTTCCGTCATTTACCCTGCTCCTCTTCCCTTCAGGATTTCCGTCGTCCGCGGTTTTATCCGACAATCCCTTTCTGCATCGCCACCTTGATAGCTATATCGTACAGGTCCTTCATTTCAAAGGGCTTCTTAACGAAACCGTAAATACCCGATCGGTACAGGGCGTCCTCATCGATGGTTTCCCTTCCGGTTATGAAAACGATCTTTGCCTCTGGATTACTCTGCATAATGTTGCGGGCGGACTCCACTCCTCCCATTTTCGGCATCATGTAATCCATGAAAATGAGATCGAACGGCTTTTGGGTTGCCACGGTGTAGCCGAACTCGCCGTCCTCCGCGAGCGTGACCCTGCATCCCCGCTGGTCGAAGAAATAATACATCGTGTTCCTGACGTACTCCTCATCGTCGACGATGAGTATGTCCATGTCGAGCTCATCCACATTCATCGAGGGCTGTCCGAGGGTCTCCTTTTTATCATCCGCTGATTCTCCCACGCGCTCGAGAAGGGGTAGGCTTACGGTATAGGTGAGCACGTCGTCCTTTTTCTCGACTCCCAGTATTCCTCTGTGGTTGCGGATGATTCTGCTGCACAGGGAGAGGATGTTCCGGTTCTCAAGCCGTCCCTCCCTGCTGTCCTCCTTGAGCACGGGTACATCGAGCGCAAACACGCGACGGAGTGAATGTACCTCCGCATCGCTTATGTCGCAGGATCCGGTCGACATTGTTGTGAGCACCATGCCGTCGAGATCGGATATGACGAGATCGAGCCCGCCCCTGTCCGTGATATTCACGAGAATGTCGTTCAGCAGGTTGAAGAAAACCTGTTCGAGCTGGTCGGAATCACCGCTCACGAGCACTTTCTGTTTTATGGTCAGATCCAGCTTCACGTCCTTCACCCGCAGGAGGTTCCTGTTCAGTCCGATCGCCTCGTCCAGGACGGCGCCGATATCGACCGGTTCGGAAACCGGATTCTCAACACGCGCGAAGGCGCGCAGGTTCTTGATCTCATTTCGGACCCTGTATGAAGAGTCGAGTACCACCTGAAACGCGTCCCGGATCAGCCGTTCGTCACCGGGATTGAGCTGTGCCAGCTCCGCATAACCCTGCATGCCGGTCAATATATTGTTTATGGTATGGGCCGTATCGCTCAACAGCTTCTTTATAAAATCCGGATTCACAACCCCGGATATGCTTGACAGCTTTCTCTTCAGCTCGACGTACCTGAATCCGTTGAAGAGTGTCTGCTCGAAGAGATTAGGTGGAAGCCCGAGTATTAATACGTAATCAACGGTGGAATCGTAGGTAAGCTTATACTCCGTACCCGTAACCAGAAGTATGACCGATATTTTATCTCCTGCGCGCTGAATCCGGCCCGAGCTGCTTCCGGCAATCGAATCGTCACAGAGGAGAATCCCGAAATCGGCCTCTTCGAGGTAGAGGAGCGCCTTGGCATGATCCTCCGCTACCACGGTCTCGTAACCGAAGGAGGAGGCGACATCCTTTAAAATGGAGAAGAAATCGTGGGTTTCATTCAGAATACGCGTAACAACAACGAATCTCTTCAGCACCATGGCATGTAACCGTATAACCGTTCCCGGAAATTACACCCGGGCATTTTCATGCGCCCGTAAAAAGAGGATCCTGGTTCCATTTTAACAGCAGTACCTGATCATTTCAAATTTTATTCATCCGGTTCATCGACCCCGAAGACCTCCATAATTTCCCGGTTGCATGCCATGAAATCTTCCAGCGTATCCTGAAGGGATTCCACATTTATCGCCGAAAAATAGAGCTTTGAGAAAACCGAAAAGGTTATTTCATCATCGCCCTTCATGATATTGAAATAACTGCCGTACTCGTAACAGATATTCATTATGGATTCGAGATGTTCCTTTAAGAAATACTCCTCGTCCGTATCGAACGTGTACGAATACGCTATCTCGATGAAATTGCTGTCTTTTTCAATAAAGAGTGAACCGACGATCTCATCTTCTCTTCCGAATGATGCCTGATAGAGCTCGTCGGATTCCTCCCTGTCGAGGATTCGATACCCGAGTTCGCCGCAAATCACTTCCACCCTCTCCACTATTTCAGTCATTCAAATACACCTCCGCGACCATTAACATAAACGATTCACTCTTTAATTAAAAGTGCCCGCAAGACGGTCTCAGTACCCCATGGAAGTCGGTAGAAGGGGTCCGGTTCTGGATTAAAAAGAGAAAGGGAATGAATTCGCAATCAGCACTCGTTATGATCCTTTAAAACCTACACATTGATGATGGATGATATCTTCTTTATTACGCTCTCCTCTTCCAATGTGTGTATGCCGTAAGTGCTGTCGCTCCATGTCATGATTATCTGCGCTTCCTTTTCATTGAGAGTGAGCACATTGTCCTTCATATTATCAAGCTTTTTTAAAATTATCTCCTCTTCAGGTACGATCACATCGCCATCGCCCCAGTGCCCCCCGTGTATACTGCTGTCGGCCCATACTCTGATCACGTGGACCTCGCCTTCGGTAAATGTAAACTCCATGGATCCTCCCTCATTCACTGAGAACGTAACGACGGCCCAATCCATAGTCAAGAATTAACTTGACCCGGCCGGTGGTGGACATTAACTTTCTGAAGTTCCTAAATTTTTTATATACAATAACAAAGAGAGATCCACAATGGCTAATATATGTGCTGTTTGCGGAAAAGGCCCGGTCGCGGGAAGGTCATACGCGACAAGAGGACTTGCAAGAAGGAAAAACGGGGCCGGTATCAAGATCACCGGCATATCAGGGCGCTCTTTCTCTCCCAACCTCATTAAGAAACGTATCATTCTCAACGGCAAGGTCAGGACTGCCAAGGTCTGCACGGCGTGCCTGAGAAGCGGCAAAGTTACGCTCGTCCAATAGAGATACGCCGGCCGTTCCGACGCGTCTCCAAGCCCTGTTTCACGCTGTCACCTGTCAGGATATCACGGACTTTTCAGTGAAACCGGTAGGGTACCCGCATCAGAGGGAATCGATAATTATTATTACTCGTCCTTTCAGGAGGTTTTCCCGCGTGGCGTCGTCAGCCAGAAGTATTCGTGCGTCGGCATCGGATATCGACAGGTCCGACTGGAGCAGTTTGTCGTTCTTCACCGCAACGATGTGAAGAGCATTACCGCCGACCCGGTCCTCGAATCCCCGGTAATAGGGGTCCGTAACGTACTGTACCGCACCCCGCGCATGGAAAGCATCCTTCTCCATTATATCCGCTGAAAAAACGAGATTGTGGTCATCATCGAATATTCTGGGCATGGCCGCGGGCACTCTGTCCAGGCCCCGCGCGTCAATGACCAGTCCGCTGAAAGAAACCGAATAATCGTATCCCCCGTAACGGAAAAAGTGCCCCGTATCCTCACCCGGATCGCAGAGTATGTGCATGAACCCTTCAGTTCCGAAAAAGGGGAAGGACTGCGTAATCGTTATTTTATCTTCATCATAGCTGACCACACGGCTTCTTGATTTCCTGAGATACATGAGGAGGGGGGCGTTCTTTTCAATTTTCATCTTCAACACTCCGGCCGCCGTATCGTACCCGTTTATCCTCAACCGTGTCATCGACCCGATGAAGTTGCGGGTGAGGTCCTGCTCGGCCGTCAATGTGGCGGCATACTGGCGTTCCATGGCGTTTTCTGAAGAAACCGAGGAACCATCTCCCGTACCTGAAACCACGAGCCGCATGTTCACCCAGTCTATAAAATAGGGATTCTCCTGTCCGAATGCAGGCAAGGCCCAGAGGGCCAGAATAAGGACCGCCGCGAACCTCTTCAATCTATCCATTTCTTACAGATGTACCTCCTGCTCACGCTTCCCTCTGAGAGGTATTTTTGTAATTCATTCTTAATATCGGGGTAAAGCGTCACCTTCTCCAATCCTTCTCCATCGAAATAGGCGAAGTCCACGACACGCCTGTCCGTACCGACGCCGATACTCTCGTTCTCGTCGGTATGCACGATGTAGGTGGGCTGAATGATATGATTCCGCCCCGAAAAGGCCTCGACCACGAAAAGCAGGTCCCGAACCTCGGCCTTCAGACGAATCTCCTCGTATAATTCCCTCTTCAGGGCATCCGCCGTTTTCTCACCCGTGTGCACGCCTCCGCCCGGAAGAAGCCAGTACTCACGGCCGTTTTTCCTGTGTTTAACGAGAAGAACGGAGTCGTTTTTCCGAATAAAAGCGGCAACACGCACCCTCATATAATCTATTCTCGACTTTCTCCATTGTTTTACTGATACATTTCTTCTCAAGCTAACTTCGAGATTTCTTGAAATTCGACATGCAACTTAATATATTACACTCGAAGTTCCATGCATTGTTAAGAAATCATTAATAAGCGCCCGCGTAAGCGGGTAAAGACACAACCGCGGCATGTAAAAAGTGACGGATACGACCCCTTCCTCACGCTTCTTCGAAAGGAAAACCGAAAAATGATCAACGGCATACAGCATATAGGAATAGGAGTACGCGACAGGGATCGCTCGTACGGTTTTTACAACAACGGCCTCGGCTTCTCGGTCCCCATGAGCTATTCGACCGACAAATGCTCCGGAATGCTTCCGGTCATACACGATGACGAGACAAGAAACGTCGTTATAGCCCTGAATCCGCACGGCGGCGGCCTCGTCGAAATCTTCCAGTACCTGTCACGGGATCCCGTTCCCATGCCGGAAGAAATCGACTATGCGTACAACGGATATCTCTTCTTCGGCCTCAAGGTCAAGAACATCGAAAAATCACTAAAAACGATCAGCAGGTACGGCGGCAGCCCCGTCGCCGCTCCCACCGATTTCTCACCCATGAAGGAATCCGGCTGGAAATCCGCCCTGTTCAAGGATCCGGACGGGATACAGGGAATGCTCCTGGAATATCCCGAGTCCACAGTCGGGTACGGAAACGGTCATTCTCGAATCGGCGGGATCGAGCACGTGGCTATCGGTGTATCCAATCTTAAGGAATCCATCGATTACTATTCCAGGATACTCGGTTACGAGGACATGCTCTATTCCTACGAGGGCGAAAGCCCTGAATGGGACCCCCTCTTCGGCAGAGGGAGGAAAACGAAGCGGGCCCTCCTGCGAAGAAACACACAGCCGCAGGGCCTTTTCAGGCATTTTCTCCGCGGAGGGATGATCGAGCTCATCGAGGTCGAGGGCAACAAGGGCAGGCACAACTTCGAAGGCAGGAAGTGGGGAGATATCGGCTTCATGGAACTCTGCTTCGATGTCACGAATATCGATGAAACACTCGAGGAGGTTACGGGAAAGGGTATAGAAATCGCCGTGCCGCCGCACACGCAGGAAATGGGGCTCAAAACCAACGCAACGTTCGCCTATATCAAGGACCCGGACGGCTCGCTCATCGAGTTTGCCGATATCAGCCGCCTTCCCGTTCCCTATTTTCTCATACGGCTTTTCGTCAATCCCTTCTGCACGAAAATAGCGAAGACACTGAAAATACTGTAGAATCACACGGAAACCGCGGCCCTGAGTCTCTTCATGCCCTCCTCAATAGTGGCCATGGAGGTCGCGAAGGATATTCTGATGTATCCTTCCGACCCGAACGCGGCCCCCGGAACCACGGCAATGCCGCCCTCCTCGAGAAGATAATAGGCGAGATCGAGCGAGGTTTTCACCTTTCTTCCTTTGTAACTTCTGTTCAGCAGGCCCTGCACATTGGGAAAAACGTAGAATGCTCCTCCCGGTTTCATGCAGGAAACACCCTCGATCGTGTTGAGCTCGTTCAGTATGTAGTTTCTTCTTTGAAGGAACTCCTCGACCCACCCGGCCATGAATTTCGTATCCTTCTCGAGGCCGCTGAGGCTCGCCCACTGCGATATGGAGGTGGGATTTCCCGAGGTATGTCCCTGGAGCTTGTTTATGGCTTCAATAATTTCCGCGGGACCCGCCGCATATCCTATTCTCCATCCCGTCATGGAGAATGCCTTGGACATCCCGTTAATCACGACCGTCTTGTTTTTGACGGTGTCCGAAAAGGAGGCTATGCTCACGTGCTCGTTTCCATCGTATAATATCTTTTCATAGATCTCGTCCGAAATGACGATGATATCCTCCTGCTCGACCGCTCCGGCCAGGTCCCAGAGCTCTTCTTTTCCGTATACCGTTCCCGTGGGATTGCAGGGGGAATTCAGGAGCAGTGCTTTCGTTTTGTCACTCAGTGCCTGCTTGAGCATCCCGGGTGACATCTTGAATCCCGTCTCCTCCGTGGTTTCCACGAATACGGGTTCGGCCCCGCATATTTTCACCATCTCGGAATAACTTACCCAGTAAGGAGTGGGGATTATGACCTCATCACCTTCCTGAACGGTGACCGCGAGCGTATTGAAAACGGAGTGCTTCGCCCCCGAATTGACGGATATGCAGCCGGTATCGTATTCGAGGCCGTTCTCCCTCTTGAGCTTTTCCACAATCGCCTTCTTCAGCTCGATGATACCGCTTGCCGGAGTATAGTATGTCTTATCCCCGTCGATCGCCGCTTTTCCGGCGGTCTTTATATGATCCGGCGTATGGAAGTCGGGCTCACCGGCCGCGAAACTGATAACGTCCCTACCCATGGCCCGCATCTCTTTGGCCTTCGTGTTCATCGCAAGGGTAAGTGATGGTGCAATAGTGCTCCTCTTTGCCAGCTTCATGCGCATATCCTCTTTCTCACGTATTGAATCCTGAACAAACGGGGAAAAGCAGCGGTTAACTTGAATTTCGCTTTAATATGAATCAAAAGGACCGGCGGGTCAATCATTTGTGACCGGTCCATATTATATATTCAGCACTACGGCACATCGGGTTTACAGGGAAATACATCAGGGCTGATACGCCGTATCGATCCAAAGGATGATCTCGTCTCCCGGAACGATGACGGACTTGAAGGTCATGCCGTTGAGGGCGAGTATGGTCTCGATATCGGACTCGTACCGTTTCGCGATGTCCCAGACCGTATCACCCTTACGTATAGTGTACAGGATTTCCTGTGTGTGGAAACCCCGCATGGGGACGTAAAAAAAATCATCGCCCATTACGGTTTCCTCGGTTTGTATGGGTACGAGCAGGATGTCGCCCGCATAAATCTTCCTGGTATTACGAACACTGTTCAGGTGGATCAGGAGAGAAAGGCTTGTCCCATGCTCTTCCGCGATTTCTCCGAGGGTGTCGCCGAAACGGACGGTGTATTTCTTTACACCGACCAGCTCCTCCTTCGGAAGATCGAGGTAGGTCCTCAGGGCCGCGGCGAAACGGTCGATGGGTACCCTGAGGCGGTAGGACCGCCCTACCGGCGTGATAAGACGCATGAGCTCGGGGTTGAAGAACTTCAGATCGCTCATCGGTATGGATGATTTCGAACAGAGCACGGTCAGATCAACCGGCTTCTCTATCTCGAGGATCTCGAAATCGGAAAACCTCCTCCTGTCCTCGAACGTGAATCCGTATTCTTCCCGGTTCATGGCGATATGCGCGGCAGCTATGAATCTCGGCACGTACTCCCGTGTTTCCCGCTTGAGGAGCTTCTTCTCCCTCAGCACCCAGAAATCCGTCCCGCCCCTTTTAACCGCCAGATTAACCGCGCCCATCCCCGCGTTATACGCGGCAAGCGCGAGCTCCCAGTTTCCGTAATAATCGTAGAGGTCGGACAGGTGCCGCGCCGCCTGCCGCGTCGCCTTTTCCGGATCGCGCCTTTCATCGACCCAGAAATCGATAACGAGGTTGTACCACCGCGCGGTGGAAGGAATAAACTGCCATATGCCCGAGGCCCCTGCCCTGGAGTAGGCACGGACCGAGAACGCGCTCTCTATAAGCGGCAGGTAGATGAGTTCTTCCGGAAGCCCCTCTTCCCTGCATATTTCCTCCACAACCGGGAGGTACACGGAGGCGTTGTTCAGGCCTCTTTGTAAAAAGGCGCGCTCCGCCGTAATCATACTCTGAACGGCATCCTGCACCTCTTCCCGCGCCACCAGGTCCGTGATCGACGAACCGGACAGGAGGGAGAGCGGACCCATTAAGAATAAAAGGACGGTTAAGAAAAGTGCTTTCATGGTTTACCCGGAACCCCAGGTATTATCTGGTTCATGACGCGGTCATTTCATCTTTTTTATGACATACCGACTGCCGCATATCCTTTAATACGAGCTGGAGCGATTTCTCCCCCCTGAACAGGTTCTCCTCGATAAAGAAGGCGATGTCTATGAGCTCGATCTCCTCGAGTATCCTGAATCCCTTGTCCGCCATACCCCATCCGATAACGGGAATGAGTCCCGTCTTTGCGGGGATGTAAAATTTCAAATGGTTTCTGTCCTTGCCTATGGAAACCGGGTTCATGACGTGAGTTCCGATAATGGAAAAAACAGGGGGCGGGTTGCCCGTCCCGGTCGGTTCGAAAACGGCGAGCTCGTTGTAGAGCTCGTAAGTAATCTCTTCCGGAAAGAGCGTATCATCGATTTCGATGTTTTCAGTACATACGACGCCGTCCATCTCGTCATTTACTATCTCGATCACCCGCCTCCTGAAGGAGTCTATCTTGTCCGTTCCGATGGTGAAACCCACGGCCGATTTATGACCTCCGTACTTGACGAGCAGGTCGTCACAGCGGGAAACGAGTGACACGAGATCGAAGTTGCCGCATACGCGTCCGGACCCTATTCCGATATCGCCGTCATTGACAATAATGATCGTCGGTTTGAGGTACTTACGCGCGATCCGGGACGCGATAATACCGGTAACGCCGTGCTCGGCCTCATCCGTTGAGAGAACGATAACGGGGTCCTTGTAGTACTTCTCCTGCACTATGGGACGAATAATGCTGAGGTTTCTGGCACCCTTCTCCTTCCTCCTCGCGTTGTACTCGATCAGCGCACCGGAGAGCTCATTGGCCGTCTGTACATCATCGGTGGTGAAAAGCTTGACAGCGATGGCGGCATCCCCCATCCTACCCGCCGAATTGATGATGGGCGAGAGGTTCCAGGCTATATTCTTTGCCTTCAGGTTTTTTTCCGGAAGATCGCAGTAGCCGACCAGTATGCGCAGACCGAGATTATCCGAGCCGCTCATCTTCCGTATTCCTTCTCGAACGATAATCCTGTTTTCACTGACCAGGGGCATGATATCCGATATGGTCGAGAGTGCGGAAAGATCTATAAAGGACCGGACGAATTCGTAGCTCTTCTTCTGCTTCCTGTTGAAGAGCCTGATAAAATGGCCGGCGAAATCACCGATGGATTCGTAGGGGTGTGAATTAACGATGCTCAACTGCTTTATCTTGTTTTCGCAGAGCCACGTATTGAAATAGTCGGGGAGTTTCTGTGAGGCGTCCCTTACGACCGTGTGATTCCTGTCAATGGGATAGTGAATACTCTCTTCTATGGTCACGAATTTCTCGATCAGTCCGTTCCGTACCCTGGCCCCCTCAATAGTCTCGCCCCTGCACACGATCGGAAGGAAGACCCGGTTGAAATTCTTGGTCTGGGAGAGTATGAAGGCGTGTATGAATTTGAGAACGACTCCCCCTGCCGATAGATCGCGGAACGGGTAGGATTCGTCATTGACCTTCGGATTGAGAATCGAATACGCGTTCGGGAGTATCTCCGGCTGGATGTGATGGTCGATGACTATGGTATCGATTTCCAGCGATCCCGCATAGTCGATCTCATCCCTGCTCGAAATACCCGTGTCAACGGTAATGATGAGCGAGATCCCGCTGCTCTTCGCGTAATCGATGTCCTTTTTATCGATACCGTACCCGTACTCGCCTTCCGGAACCCGGTACTCCACTTCAGCGTCGAATTTCTTCAGCATATTGTAGAGCATTGCCGTCGAAAGAACACCGTCTACATCCCGGTCCCCGAAAATGAGGATCTTTTCATTTCCGCGAAGCGCTTTTTTCACGCGGAGAACGGTCTCAATCATCTGTGAAAAAAGAAAAGGATTGAAAAGCTCGTAGATATCGTCATGCAGGTAATGATCCAGGTCCTCCTCCGTTTTAATACCCTTGATGAGAAGGATCCTGCCAATACGCCGGGAGAGGAAATTCCCCGCGGCAAACGACTCCACGTCCCTGTCGTCAACCTCCCTGAAAACCCACTCCGCTGAATTGTTGATCATTTCATCGATGAAGTCGGCCATATCTTCCTCTAAGCGATTACTTCCAGTACGAGCTTGAACGGAGGAGGCTGATCAGGACCGATTGCCGTTGCCTGTTCCATGATCCGGAGCGCCTGTTCCATGTTCGTATCATCGTTGCAGGAGAGGACCGCGATCGTATCCCCCGCGTGCACCCTGTCCCCCGTCTTTTTCTGCATGTATATGCCTGAACCGAAATCCACGTGATCTTCCTTTCTCAGGCGGCCCGCGCCGAGCAGCACGCTCGCGGTCCCGATGGATTCGGTATTGAACGACTGTATGAAACCGCTCTTCGAAGCTTTAAAATCCTGCGAAAAGCGGGCCCCGGGCAGCCTGTCCGTGTGAAGTATGGAATCCACATCCCCGCCCTGACGCTCAATGGAGGAGAGAAATTTTTCAAATGCCCCGCCGCCGGCCAGTTTCGATTTTATCATGTGCGCACCGGCCTCCTCGTTTTCCGCGGCACCTCCGGAAACGAGCATCTGCGCCCCGAGAACGGTCACGAGCTCAACGACATCGCCGGGACCTTCCCCACGAAGGCATGCAATGGACTCAATGACCTCATTACTGTTTCCGATCGCGCGGCCGAGGGGCTGATCCATGTTTGAAAGCACGCACACCGCAACTTTACCGAGACGGCCGGCCACCCTTACGATGGATTCGGCGAGCCTGACTCCCTCCTCCCGCTTCTTCATGAACGCTCCGCTCCCGGTTTTAACGTCCATGACAACGACATCGGCACCCTCAGCGAATTTCTTGGAGAGTATACTCGACGTTATGAGCGGTATGTTTTCAACCGTGGCCGTAACATCGCGCAGTCCGTAGAGGAGGCGGTCGGCGGGCGCGAGCTTTTCGGTCTGTCCGGACATGACATACCCGACATCACGAAGTATTGAAATGAATTCCTTTTCCGTCAGGTTGACGTTGAAACTGGGTATGGACTGGAGCTTGTCGAGGGTCCCGCCTGTAAACCCGAGACCGCGGCCCGACATCATGGGCACCGGAACACCGCAGGCCGCGACCGCGGGTGCGAGCACCAGGGATACCTTATCCCCCACTCCGCCCGTCGAATGCTTGTCGACCTTGATCCCCGGGATACCATCCAGGTCCATGACGTGTCCGCTCGAAATCATGGCTTCTGTGAGTGCGCCGGTTTCTTCTTCATTCAGCCCGTTGAGGTAACAGGCCATGAGCCACGCTGAAACCTGGTAGTCGGGAATATCCCCCCTGGTATAACCGTGAATAAATCCCGTTATCGCGTCTTTCGTGTGCTCCCCGCCGTCCCTCTTTTTCGCGATAAAATCGTAAGGTCTTTCCATGAATCGGTCCGGCATATTTTATCTTTCTATTAGAAGGATAATTTATCCTATTTACAGGGGTTAATCAATGACTTACGATTCCGGCGCGTGAAAGGGGCATTATTTTAAGCGAAAGCCGTCCTTTTCGTGCGGGCCGCCGGAGCAATGCGGGGATTGTCAGGAAAGGGACTCGAATAATTTATTCAATCCTTCGGCGCTGCGGCGATTGAGCTCCCCGGAATGCGCAAATGACACAAAGAGAGGTGAAGAAAGAAAAGGGTCGGTATAGAATCCCGCCCGCATGAGCATCGTTCTCAAACTCGTGGTCCTCGCCTCTTTCCTGATGTAAACGAGCCCGTTTTTCAGCTCCACCATATTTTTTTGCAGAAGCAGGCCGAATTCCCTGTTGTGCCTGACAAGCTCCTGTATGCCCCCCCGTTTTTTCAGTATATCGAGAAAACGAAGCGCGGCCTTCACCTTGTAGAGCGGCGGAAATCCAAGGCCCTCAGCCGCGGTATAGGATCCGCCCTGAAAACGCTCGGTAAAGATACCGGCCAGCCGGCCTGACATGGAAACGCATCCGAATGAGAGACCGGAGCAGAGCCAGCTTCCGAAAATCCGTCCGTCGGCTCCGCCCGCTCCCATTATACCGGTATGAACGGCGGATTCGAAATCAGTTTCGTCATAAATGACAAGACACCCTCTTTTACGGGTCGCTTCGATCGTTTTTCTCAGCTTCTCTCCATCCTCACCATTACGGACATTCCCCCCGTTTGCCCTGACTATGACGAACCGGGCGGAACCGCTCTTTTGAAGGTCGTCGAGCCTTACCCGGTTAAATCCGAACTGTTCAAAAATGGTTCTTCTCTCATCTTCGCAGGCATAAATGCCCTCTGTCAGGGGTTTCAGGCATGCGGCAACGGCCGCTCCTGCTTCCCAGCCCGAGTTGAAAAAGGTCCATACCGTCTCCCCGTCGTCCGCACCGCCTAGTGTGTCTGAGATACGATGTGAAAGTAGAGTCTGCGCAGGACCGGGATAACCCTGTGCATATCCCCTTGCGAGCCACCCCTTGATACAGCTCGTTATGACCGGTTCCGAGTGCCCCAGCAGGAGTGAGCAGTTTCCCATGAAATAATCAACAAAACGATTATCATCCACATCATAGAGATAGGGTCCCTTTCCCCTCTTTATAATGGGTATGCACCACTTATCCTCTTCTGAAAGGGTCCGAAGGGACGTGTATGTATTATTTTTCATAATCCTTATATTTCTTTTAAATATATAAGGATCCCTGCTCACGAATTTCCCTCCATCTGGCGATTACATCCTATACCACAGCGGGTAAAAAATACAGGCAAGTCTTACTGCAATCGTAAAATTTCAAAACAAAGACGTGCCGTATTGTTTCTCCCTTGAAACAGCACTATCCCGTTTATGATGCTTTCGAAGGAATCGCCTTTGTCACCATATAATAGACGAAGTAACCCCCGAACGCGCCTACAAAGGCCTGTGTGAGATTGAACGGTATCTCATTGAGCGCCGCACCGAACCCGACCCCGGGAAGAAAGAGCTCGGATATGAAGTAAACGGCTACCATTGCGATCCCGGCAGTAAGAAAAATAATGACCATTTTTAATATTGATGACTTGAAATCCCCGGTCGACTTCCCCATGCCCCCGATGGTGCCCGCGAGAAATCCTTCCAGGCCTTTGGCAACGAGCGTAATCGGAGCAAACACGAAAAATCCACCTATGACATCCGCGAGCGCACTGCCCACACCGCCCGCAACAGCCCCGTATTTCTTACCGAGAAACAGGCCGCAGAAAACAACCGCGATATCCCCGAAATTGAGATAACCGCCCGTTCCCGGAATTGGAATCCTGACAACATAGGTAAGTGCCGCTGTCGCACCCGCAAGAATGATGATGAGAAAGGTTTTCATAGTGCTCTTCATGATGTCCTCCTTTTCGACATTTGCATTCGAAGATTTCTATAACAAATCCATGCCCATGGAAACCAAAGTATGATGTTTCTGAATGTAACCGCAACAAGCAGGGGCGCGCTTTTAATGAGCCTGAATAGCATTTTGTACCCCCCCGTGCCCCTTCCCCTTCCGCTTTCGGCCCACTCTCCCTGAATGATAAGCGCTTCGCGTATCTGGTTCAGGGAATTCACCGAGTATTCGAATGCCCTGTACGCGAGCGCGATACGCATGCCCGCTTCTCCCCACTTGATGAATTCCGCGGGTGATGTTATGGACGCGAATATGAGACCGGTAAAAAATATACCCAGCAGTCTGAGGGGATAGCTGAGATAATAAACGGCAAGCGACGCTCCCTGAAGGTCCATGTAGGGGAGCGGCTGGACCCGTTTCAGCACTAATACCACCGCGATCGCAAGATAAATAATGGAACCGCCCGCCCAGAGCCAGAGCGTAATTCTGAAGGTCCTTTTACCGGCCGTTATTCTGAAGAGAATTCCGAGACCGATGAGAACCGGAAGGAGAATCCATATTCTCTGAACACCCTGCCTCAGAAGGAAGGGAAACAGAAAGAAGAAGAGAACCGCCCCGGACAAAAGAAACAGCAGTTTGACCCAGAGGCACAGCTTCCGCAGCGTATGAAGGACCGGTTGTACACGAATCATCTCAGCCGTCCCCTTCGGGATGCTCGCCTTCGGGATGCTCGCCTTCGGGATGCTCGCCTTCGGGATGCTCGCCTTCGGCGAGCACATTGCGAAGCCGGGACCGATCCGAAACATCCCCGTTTACGGATACCCGCATGATCTTTCCGGATTGAAGTCTCATGAGATCGGCACCGAGATTCCGCATGAAGACCTCGTCGTGGCTGATAACGAAGAGTGAAGCCCCTTCGAGACGGTCCGCGATATACGTGATCGTATGGAGCAACACGGACAGGCCCTCCCCGTCCATACCCCAGGTCGGCTCATCAAGGATGATCAGTTTTGTTCGTGGATTCACCGAAGATCCGAGCGTGAGTATCTTCAAATCAAGCGGCGTGAGCTGTGAAACCGGATACTCTCCCTCCTTAAAATACCGGCTCAGCGTTTCATGGGAGAGCGTGTTTCCCTTTTTCGAAGCCCTTTCAATATACTGTAACGCGGTGCTGAGCGTGATCTGCTGCTCGGGAAACTGGCTCACGTAGCTGATTCCATCTATGATCCGTTCCCGGCCGAGCCGGGCAAGATCGTCTCCGAGTAACCTGACGGAACCGCTTTCCGGCGTTTCAAGCCTGAGCATGAGCCTGGCGATTGTGGACTTTCCCGTGCCGTTGTCTCCGGTTAGTCCGTATATCCTCGAAGGAAGCAGCTCAAGGGATATTCCATTCAGCCTGAACTCTCCCTCCTCCCCGGGGTACCCAAAATCCACATTGCTGAAAGAGACGATACTCCCGCCTCCGCTGTTCCCGTTCCCCTTGAACATTTCTTTCATTGAAAAAGAGGATGGATTCTCCAAAGCGCTGTTTTTCGCACCGTCAGGGCCGTGAGGAATGAGGTTCTTACCGTTGAAAAGAAGCCGTACATCAGACAATTCTTCCAGCTGGGCGGTTTCCTGCTCGAGCACGACGACGCATCCTCCCCTCTCACGGGCTTTTTTGATCTCCCTTAAAAGGAGTTCCCGCCCCGTACCATCCAGCCAGGGCACTATGCCGTGAAGAACGGTACACCGAGCCGACTTCGCGAACGCCAGGGAAAGCGCCAGCTTCATTTTCTCACCGCCCGAGAGCGTGGCTATGCGCCTCTCCCTGAAGGCCGGGCTCAGCCCGAAACGCTCCAGTACGGAAACGGGTTCCACATCGCGCCCGAGCTGCGCGCCGATCTCCTCGTCAACGCGTGAGAAGAGAAGATGCTTCTCGGGATCGGGGCCGAGGTAGACGGCGGAATCCGGGATTTTCCCTTCATGCAGATCGAGTGTGCCCATGAAATACTTCACGAGCTCATCGAGCCGTGGTACGCTCTCCCTCTCCACCGGAAAAACACCCGCCACCACTCCCCCGAGGAACCCGAATGCGGTATTCTCTTTCCCGGTGAGAAGGATAAAACCTCCCTCTTCAACGGGAATTCGGACCTTCTCAAGAAGTAAATCACCGCCGACACGGTAGGAAAAGACCACGCCTCTTCTCTCCGGAGCTCGATATGAATGATATGTCTAAGATACTGAGAAAGGAACCGTCATACTACATTTTTCCTTTGAAAGGCTTGGGGGC
>CAYWUT010000042.1:0-24989 GCA_964460545.1 uncultured Spirochaetota bacterium | reverse complement strand
TCCCGTTCAGGAGGTTCACGGTCGACGGGCTCACCGTGACATTCGGATTTGTTAAAAGGATGTCCACCGAGCCGCTCCAGTCGAGCATGCTTCCGTCGGTATCGAGAGCATTTATTTCCACTATGAGAGGCTCGTTCGACCTGCAGTCGCAGTCGAACCCCGCAGGCCATTCCAGGCTGAACCCCGATGGCTGTACGGCCTGTGCCGTATACACGAGCAGTGTGATGACGGCATCGGAAACCACACCCGCCGCGCTCAGCCTGATCCCCGTTTCCTGATCTTCCGAAGTATTATTTATAAAGGATATGCTCCGCTCGATTATGCCGTTCGCAAGGTTCAAGGATGAAGGACTCACGTCCACATTAGCGTTGGTCGGCTCGATCGTCACCGTTCCGGTCCAGTCGAAAAGCTCTCCGTTCTGGTCCAGGGCCCTGATTGTTACGATCACCGGTTCGCTGGAAAGGCAGGTATTGTCAAATCCCGCGGGCCATGAAAGGTCCAGGGACGTCAGTACCCGGTCGGCCTCCTCTATGTTCACGCCGCCCGAGCAACCGACAAGACAGAACAGCGAAACGGACAAAATCGATACCGCGACTGCATGGAGGACACCATTCCATTTATTATTTTTGTTCTTCAACATGAGGGAACTCCTGTCATAAAGGGGAAACCGACCATGATTTGGTATAAACCGAAAAGAAACGCTATGATTATTATACCCTCTATTAAAGTAAAAACAATTAATTTACTTATATTAATTTTTCACGGTTTACGTTTTTTTGTATTCTATACGCCCGACACCATTGGTCATCCCTCTGCGAATACCACCGCGAAAAGGTTCGCTATCCGAGCATATTAGACGGAAGGGAAAAATCATAGAAACGAATAAGTCATTGCTGAAAATAAATACTGCTCTAAAAGAGCAGGCCGTAGAGCTTGAGCAGCGAGAAGGCGAGAATAAAGGCGGCCGTGGGCGTGCACAGCCATCCGAGCAGTATGCGGGTGACGACCCTGTAGTTGACGGCCCTGCCCGACTTGACGAGTCCCACGCCCATGACCGCTCCGACGATGGCCTGGGAGGTGGAGACGGGAACTCCCACCCAGGAAAAGAAATGTATCGTGATGTCCTGGCCGAGAACGGCGATGAGCCCTCCGAACTCGCTCAGACGGGTTATATCCCTGCCCACGGTGCGCATCACCCGTCTGCTGTAGGTGAGCGCCCCGATGCCGATGGCCATTCCTCCGATGAGTGCGGCCTGAAAGGGACCGACCATGCCCGCATCCATGAAAACCGCGGTGGTGTTCGCCACGTTGTTCGCGCCGAGCGCGTAGGCGCCGTATATGCCGGCGAGGTAATATCCGCTCTTCATGACCAACGACCACACACGTACGCCACTGATCCTGTCCTCGATGAAAGAGCCAAGCACACGGTAGAGCATGTAGGAAATAAAAACCGCGGCAAAGGGGCTCGTTATCCATGAGATGAGCACCTTGATAAGAATGTCTATCTGTATCCCGGTCCCGATAAGACCCACGGCAAGTATGGCGCCCACGATCGCCTGGGACGTTGATACGGGTATTGAAAAAAGGGTAAGAACGTTTATGGTAATGGCAGCGGCGAGCGCGGAGATGAAGGCCGTGTTTACGTCCATATCGGCGAGCGCGCCGATGGTGTGCATACCCCGCGAACCCTGTACAAGGGCACCGGCGAGCACGAAAAGGCTCGTCAGGATAACCGCCCTCCTGTACGGCACGACCCGGGTGGCCACCGCGGTACCGAAGATATTGGCCGCGTCATTGGCCCCGAGCCCCCAGCCCAGGTAAACACCGGAAAGAAGTCGAAACATAAAAAACTACCAGGCACACTATAAGATAGGTACGGCTATATCTTCAAACGAAGCCCGATGATGTCGATGCGGTCAGATGCGTCCTCCATCTTGTTGCTGATCGAGCTCAGATGTATGATCATCTCCCGCAGCATCATCCGGTGTGAAAATTTTTCGATCTCAAGCTTCTTGAATACGGTCTCGAGCACTCTCCACGCGAGCTTGTCGACCTTTGCCTCGTACTCCTCGATCTGTACGGTGTCCTTGTCCACATTCTTGATATCCTCGAAAAGGCTGACAACAGCATCCTCCATGCTGTCCGCGCATTTGCGGGTGAGCTCGCATATCTTCCCGACATCTTCCCGAATCTCTTCCGGTATATCGGGTCCTATGAGCGTGAGAAAATCGCCCAGCTTTTCCGCGCGGTTGGCGACCTTGTCCACCGTATCTACGGCAATAAAGAGGGTCTCGCGGATAGAGGGCATAAATGCGCCGCCGAACATCTCCTTGTCGATGTCCCGCTGTATGATGTCCGCCTCATGCTCCTTTTTGTGTATCTTCTTCGTAACCTCCACGCATTCCGCCTGTTTTCCTTCCATGAGCAGGTCGAGGGCCCGGCAGACCAGGTAAACGGTCTCGACCACGGTATGCACGTGCTTTCTTATCATCTGAACGATATGCTTCTCTTTCTTATGGATGATGAATGCCACGGTTATCCTCCTTCAGAGATAGTGGGTTTTCCTGGTACCTCTGAATTTACATCGGTAAACAGGCCCATAAAATAGTTCTTCAATATTTTACTTGCAAACACCGTATTATTAACATAATATTAACGCTTAATTAACTATATATTAATAAGAATTATCCGGGAGGAGGTGGTAAAATAAATAAATATTTTTAAAATTAAATCGTATCCATAAATGAAGGAGGATCGCAATGAAGAAAGCTTTTGTTTTAACAGTGCTCGCACTGTTTCTGCTCCCCTGTGCCCTGTTCGCGGAGGGGGAGAAGGAGGAGCCCGCGGTCGATGAGGGCAACGAGCTCATCGTCTATACTTCTCTCGAGACCGATGAAACGGAGGAGTATATCAGCGCGGCGGAAGCGGCCACCGGTCTTGATATAAGCTGGACGCGCTTCTCGACCGGTGTGGTCGGGGCCAAGCTTCTGGCTGAGAGGCAGAATCCGCAGGCCGACGTGGTGTACGGTTGGGCGGTCACCTACCTCATGGATTTCACGGATCGAGGCTTTTTTGTACCCTATGTACCTGCCGACGGCGAAATGATCCCGGCGCATTTCAAGGACCCCAACGATTACTGGTACGCCATCGACCTGTACCTGGCGGCTTTCTGCGTAAACACCGAGAAGCTGAAGGAGTACAACCTCCCCATGCCCACTTCCTGGCAGGACCTCACCAATCCCGTGTATGAGGGCCATCTGATCATGCCCAACCCTGCCAGCTCCGGAACGGGATTCCTTCAGGTGGCGGGTATCCTGGAATCCTGGGACAAGGATTACAAGAACAAGACCGTTGCCGATAACGAAGGATGGGCTTTTCTCGATGAGCTTGACAAGAACATGGGCCAGTACATCAAGAGCGGGTCCCGTCCTGCAAAATATGCGGCAGCCGGGGAGTATGTCATCGGGGCGTCATTCGCCTTTGTCATCGCCAACCTCAAGAAGGAGGGGAAGCCCGTCGAAATGGTGCTCCCCGCCGAGGGAAGCGCCTATGAGCTCGAGGCGAATGCGCTCATGAAAGGTGCAAAACATCCAAACAACGGAAAAAAATTCCTCGATTGGGCCATCTCGGACGAGGCGATGAACCTGTACGCCAAGTGGAAGGTGGGTGTAACCAAACCGGGTATACCGCCGGCACGCCCGGACCTGCCGAAGCTTGAAAACATCACGCTGATACCCATGGATTTTACCTGGCAGGCGGCGAACAGGGGAGATATTCTCATCAACTGGCAGGATAAGTATTTAAGATAATCGTTAAATAAGGATACGGGGCATTAAGCCGCCCCGTATCCCGTCTTTTATCCTAATTCACGCTCCGGAGCGAATAGATGGCCAAGGACCTGATCCTACAGAATTTGACAAAGAAGTTCGATAAGATCACCGCAGTCAGGGACATGAGCCTCGAGGTCAAAGAGGGTGAATTCGTCTGCTTTCTCGGTCCCTCCGGATGCGGAAAAACGACCACCCTGCGTATGATAGCCGGTTTCGAAACACCCACGAGCGGAACCATATACTACGACGGCGAAATCATTAATAACGTAATCCCGCAGAAGCGCAACTTCGGCATCGTGTTTCAATCCTATGCACTGTTTCCCCACATGTCCGTCGCGGAGAATGTGGGTTTCGGCCTGCAGATGCGCAAGGTACCGAAGCAGCAGATCAGCAGGCGGGTTGACGAGCTCCTTGCCCTCGTGGGACTGGCGGACCAGAAGCACAAGTATCCGCCCGCGCTCTCGGGCGGGCAGCAGCAGAGAGTTGCGCTGGTCCGATCGCTGGCAACCTATCCACAGATACTCCTCCTCGACGAGCCCCTCTCCGCACTGGATGCAAAAATCAGGGTTAACCTGCGCGCCGAGATCAAGAAGGTACAGACCGAGCTCGGTATAACCATGATATACGTGACACACGACCAGGAAGAGGCGCTCTCCATCTCGGATCGCGTCATCGTCATGAACCACGGCTTTATCGAACAGGTCGACCTGCCCATCGAGATATACAAAAACCCCGTTACGAAGTTCGTAGCGGACTTCGTGGGAACTTCGAACTTCTTCGAGGGCCGGCTCCGGGAAAACAGTGTCACCGACCGGTCAACGAACCTCGAGTTCGTGTTGTCAAAGGATTCCCTGGACTCGTCGGGGATTTCACAGGGTATGGTATTCGCATCCATCAGGCCTGAGAAGATCATTCTGTACAGCGACCGTGATGATAATCCTCCCCCGAAGGAAAATAAAAATCTCAAGGACGGCACCATTGAAGTCGTCACATTCCTGGGTGTCATCGTAAGGCTGCTCGTCGTAATATCGGGAAAACGCGTTATCGTGGACATTACTGAGTCCGATTTCGAGCAGCACATGGTACGAATGGGAGACCGAATAAAACTCTACTTCCCACCCGAAGACTTTCTCGTTTTCCATGCGGCGGAGGAGTGACCCATGAAAGAAAACGAGAAAATCACTGTAGGGCCTGTACGAACTCTGCTCCCGGACCAGATTACCGCATACATAATAGTCGGAGTCATTTCACTTTATTTCATCGCCTTCCTCCTCCTGCCCCTCGCCCAGATACTGAAGACGAGCTTTATGGCAGAGGGCACAGCGACATTCCGGAACTACATCGAATACTTCGGCAAGGCCCGTATTCGAAGGTCCCTCTACAACAGCTTCTACGTGGCGGGGGTGACAACCGTCATTACCACTACCATGGCCTTCTTCGTTGCCTATGCAATGACCAGGACCACCATCAGGGGAAAGTCCTTTTATAAAGCCGTCTCTTCCCTGCCGCTCATGGCCCCGTCCGTGGTGCAGGCCCTTGCTCTGATAGCACTCTTCGGGAGAAACGGCCTCATCACCAACTGGCTCGGGGGCTCGTGGGATATTTACGGGCCCACCGGCATCATCATTTCCGAGATCTTCTACTGTTTCCCCTACGCGCTCCTCATCCTGATCACCACCCTCTCGGCCGTTGACACGCGCCTGAACGAGGCCGCCGAGTCTCTCGGCGCCGGACCCGCCAGGGTTTTCACCAGGGTAACGATACCGTCGGCCAGATTCGGTATATTCTCGGCCGCGGCCCTGTGCTTCAATCTCACCATAACCGATTTCGGGAATCCCATCGTGATAGGCGGCGACTACAACGTACTGGCCACCGAAATATACACACAGGTCGAGGGAATGCAGAGGTTCGACCTGGGAGCCACCATCAGCATCATACTCCTCATCCCGGCGGTCATGGCATTCGTGCTCAACAACTACTTCACCAAACGAAATTACGCTCTCATCAGCGGTGCCGCCCGGCCTTTCCTGAGGCCTTCAACCAAAACCCAGCGGGCAATCTTCTCAACGATAACGATCATAATAATCAGCTCCATTATCATCATCTTCTGGGCCATACTGTGGACATCGATCGTCGATGTCTGGGGAGGGCGCTCGGGCGAGTCGAAACAGATACTCAAATGGCTCACCTCATTCAGCATGCGGCACTACAATTTCTCCCATCGCGGACGATCCATCTCCGTGGTGTGGACAAGCTTCTGGATCTCGATGATCGTCGCCTTCTTCGGCGCGTGGCTTACCCTGCTCGCGGGATATATCGTGGAAAAGCGCAAACCCGCCGGGAGCCAACTCCTCTACCTCATCACCGTTCTTCCCGCGGCCATACCGGGGCTCGTGCTCGGTCTGGGATATATACTCGCATTCGTCCGCGTCAACTGGCTCTATTACAAGGCTTCGATCATAATCCTCAACATCATCGTGGCGAACTTCACCCTCGGCATGCTCTCGACCATGACGAACATGAAGAATATCGACAAATCCATAGACGAGGCGTCCACGTCCCTGGGATCGGACCTGTCGAAGTCCTTTATAAGAATCATATTCCCGCTGAGCAGGATCAGCTTCTGGAACAACATCCTCTTCTTCTTCGAGCGAAGCATGGTCACGATCAGCGCCGTCATCTTCCTCGTGTCACCCAAGATCCAGCTCGCTTCGATCACGATTATCAACCTCATAGACGACGGGTTCATGGAGAGTGCCTGCGCCATGTCCACGATCGTCGTGGGAATCGTGGTATGTGTACATGCCATATTCCTCGTCATCTTCAGGAAGAAGGGAATACGCGTGATGTAGATGAGTCTATGTCCCGCTACAGATAACCGATGAAGGAAAGAAGCCTTCTCTTTACAGGTTTTTTCATTCAACTGACAACCATGTCCTTCGGAAGGTTCGTATACACCCTCATCATGCCCTCCATGATGGAGACGCTTGGATTCAGTCCCACACGTATGGGTCTGCTCGGTACCGGGATTGTTGCGGGATACCTCCTGTTTTCCTACGGCAGCGGCAAATGCTCAAACTTGATCGGCCCGGGACGAACGGTCAAGCTCTCCGTGGCCCTCGTACAGGTCTCCCTCCTCTGTCTCGGGAGCTTCTCCCGTTACACCGCCCTTCTCCTGGCCTCCATAGGACTGGGCGCGGGCGCTGCGGGCAGCTACATACCGCTCATTCACATGCTGAACTGCCGGTTCTCGAGTAAAGGCAAAGCCTTCGGAATCGTTATGGGTGGCGCCGGCGCCGGAATCGTGCTGTGCGGCTACCTGGTCCCCCCCCTTCTGAGCCTTTCGGACATGCTCGGCTATCGACTGAGCTGGTACGTCCTCGGTGCGGTCAACCTGATCGTGATGATCGCCTCCCTTGTTTTTCTGAAAACCGGTGAGGAGGGCCGCGGAAGATCAGCCGAGGACAAGAAGGAGAAAATTCTCGATTCTTACCGGGGAAACGCTCCCCTCATTCTCGTTACGGTCATCTACTTCCTCCTGGGATTCGCCTACATCATCTACGTCACCTATTTCGGCACCTATGCAATAGTGGAAGCGGGCTATTCGGAAAAATCGACGGGTTTTATGTGGTCGCTCTTCGGAGTGAACATGATTTATTCCGGGCTGCTCTGGGGAGCGTTCGCGGACAGGAGTGAGAAGACAACCATTGTGCTCATACCCGGCGCTCTTCTCGCTCTATCCGTCGGCATCGTCCTTGTTCCCGTAAAACCGTTATTCTACGTGTCGACTTTCTTATTCGGGCTTTCATTCATGGGATACATCACCCTCATCGCATCGCTCATGAGCGGAATGGTTCGTACGGGGAACTTGGGAATGTTTTTCGGCGCGGCGACGCTCATACACGGCGGCGGACAGGTTTTCGCGGCCTTCCTGGGCGGATACCTCTATGACCTGACCGGCACCTTTCGGATACCGTTCCTTCTTTCCCTTGCGGTACTCCTACTCTGTCTCCTGCTGCTCTTCAGGCTGAGAGGAATTCTTCGATCCCGGGGAACTTGATCTTTTACGGCCCGGCTCGCTAGCATATATCCGGGATATCGTGCACCCCGAGGTCGAGCGGGTAGGTACCGTGCTTTCTAAGGAGGCCGACCACGTAGTCGTAGTTCTCCCCCGAAATCGAATCCGGTACGGAGTGATCCGACTGGAATATATAGCCTCCGCCCTTTGCCGCATTGAGCTTGTAGAGAACGGTGCTTTCGAGCTCCCGCTTCGTTTCCCCGGCCCAGGCCATGACGTCCATATTGCCGCAGAACCCGATACGGTGTCCGAAGCGCCGCCGAAGTTCGACGACGTCGAGACCGGCTTTTGCCTCGAGCGGGTTGTACGCGTCGACGCCTATCTCGATGTAATCCTCGAATATCTTTTTCACGTTTCCGCACCCGTGGTAAATCACGGGCAGCCCGCGCGCGTGGCAGAGGTCGACAATCGACCTGACACCGGGCTTGAAGTATTTTCTCCAGTAATCCGGTGAGAAGAGCATATCGTTCCTGTAAGCGACGTCTCCCCAGATTACCATACCGTCGAGCATGGAATCCGCCGCCTCTATCTGCGCCTCCGCCACACCGAGCATGAACTCGTTAATGCGCTGTACGAACCTTCCCACCTCGTCGGGGTAGAGCCCGATCCAGAGAAGCACGTTTTCGGAACCGATAATGCGCCACAGCGTCTCGTGTCCCTCGCATACGCTGCCGAAAACGGGAAACTCCGGATAACGGGTGCGAACGGTGTCCATCCAGGGTTCCATATCCGGAATAAACGAATCGCCCACTCCCGCGAGCTGGTTTCCCCCCGCGCCCGTGTACCGCCTCTCGTCCGCCGGATCGTCAAACGTGAACGCCTCCATCTTCTCCACCGTATTCGTCGCGAAATCGAGGAAGCGCGGCATGGGGTCGGCAAACTTCTTCTCTATAACGGCCTCGAACCCCGTGCGTACCACGACCTCTTCTTCGTTCTTTTCGATAACGTCAAAAGGTTTGACATGGGGGTCCATGTTCGGAATGGTACAGAACCAGTCGAGGTCGTAATACGCGTAGATGTCGGTGTCCGGCGGGAGCCCGAGCTCTTCACGCCACCGATCGAGAAAGCTGCCCCAGAAGAAATCGCTTACGGGAACACGGTCCCCCTCCTCGTGGCGCAGGCACTTCTTCATGCGCTCGAGCTTGCGTAAACAGTTTGCCGTTCTCTTCACCGTTCTCCCTTTAACCAACCGCGGGCGCGGAGGCGGCAGGACCCTTCAATCCGCGTCCGACATCCACTCTCTTTTCGCGTTTGAGAGGATCCTGCCTCGGTTTATAAGGCCCGCCTATCCGTAGAGCGGACCGAAGTGCGCGCACGCCCTGTAGTCGGCCCCCTCCGATGCCGAATCACCGAAGCTTCCCCATACCTTCGGCCTGAATACGCGCTCTTCAGGAACATTGTGCATGGACACCGGGATCCTGAGCATGGAGGCGAGCGTGATAAGATCACCTCCTATGTGCCCGTAGCTGATGGCGCCGTGGTTCGCGCCCCAGTTGTTCATCACGGAGTAGACGTCCCTGAACGGGCCCTTCCCCGTGAGGTTCGGTGCGAACCAGGTGGTGGGCCATGCCGGATCGGTCCTGTCCATGAGGATCTGAGCCGGTTTTTCAGGCAGGTCCACCGTATATCCCTCGGCGATCTGGAGCACCGGGCCCAGCCCGTCCACGATATTGAGCCGGCACATGGTCACGGGCATGTGGCCGACCGTGAGGAAGTTCGTCGAAAACCCGCCGCCCCTGAAGTACTCACGGTTCGCGGGGCAGAAACGGGTGGCTTCGAGGCACGCTCTGACTTCTTCCCCGGTAATCTCCCAGTAAGGCTTCATAACCGGCTTCCCGTCCCTCGTCTGCCTTCCGGTGCCGTCCATGGTCGTGGAACCGGAATTGATGAGGTGAATGACGCCGCTGGACGCCATGCCTTCCGGTTTGTACCCCGTGACGCGGGCAATCGCCTCCGGGCTCCAGTAGGTCCGCACATCGGAAAAGATCTGGGACGTTCCGGTGAGCAGGTGACCGAAGAGCATTGAAATCCCGTTCAGGTAGTCGTTCTCCGTGGCTACCATGAAAGGCTCACGGGTTCCGTTCCAGTCGAACGACGAGTTGAGCATGGTTTCGAGAAAATCGCCGTTCGGAAGGTGGTCGGTCCACTGCCGCTGTCCCTGGAATCCCGACGCAACAGCATTATGTCCCAGTGCTTCCTCGCCGAAACCGAGCTGCTCCAGCCTTGGATTTCCCACCATGAGGTCGCGGGCGATGATCGTCATCTTGACGACGTACTCCCAGTCCGCCTTTTTCTTCTCATCCGAGAACTTGAGGTCCTCCCGGTTGCGGTCCGGACCCTCCTTGCAGTTTTTCGAAACCCAGGCCAGGGCCTTTTTAAACTCATCGGGATCGTAAATCCCTTCGTCGATCCTCCTGATGAACTCGGTCATATCCACCATCTCGTAACGGATGCCGAGATATTTTTCGAGGAACCCGGGATCGACTATGGAACCGGCGATACCCATGGAAACACCACCGAAAGCGAGGTATGACTTTTCCCGCATGGTGGAAACGGCGAGCGCGGACCGGGTAAACTGAAGCAGCATCCCCTCCACGTCTTCGGGGATGGATGTGTCGTCCGCATCCTGAACGTCCTTTCCGTATACTCCGAAAGCGGGAAATCCCTTCTGGGCGTGCGCGGCGAGGGTCGCCGCGAGGTAGACCGCGCCCGGACGCTCGGTACCGTTGAATCCCCAGACGGCCTTCGGAATAAGCGGATCCATATCCATGGTTTCGGCTCCGTAGCACCAGCACGGCGTGGTCGTTATGGATACACCGACCCCCGCACGGTCGAACTTCTCCCTGCACCGGGCCGCTTCCGCAAAACCGCCTATGGGGGCGTCCGCGATCACACACTCCGCCTTGAGGCCGTTCGGATGGACCACCTTTTTCTCGATGAGAGACGCCAGTGAACGGGCCATGTTCATCGTCTGCTTCTCGAGCGATTCCCTAACCCCCTTTCTTCTGCCGTCGATAACCGGACGTATGCCGATTTTGGGCACACCCCCCTGCAGTCTGTTCTTTCCTTCTCCCTTACTCATCACAGGATCTCCTTAGTGTATGAAATAGTTTCCCGCTGAAAAATCCATCTCGGATGATACATGTATCAGGCACCTGCTGCTGTTTCTCTATTGTAACCGATCGCAGCGCAAAGCAAAAGAGGGAGAGAGCGGCGTCACCTCCTCCCCATCTTCCCTATTGTCTCATTCATGCGGGCGCATGCTGGTTTCGAAAGATACCCGGTACGGACGTGAAAACGCATTGAATCCTTCCCCTGTATCGATTTCAGCGCACCCTTCTTCTTCTCCGCCGTGTACCCCTCCGGGTCGCATGTCGCAGGCAGGGCGATACCCAAGGCCTGCTGATCGTCCGTCCGCATTATCCAGCGCGAGCTGTGGTCGAGCTCATCCGGCTTGTAACCGACGTAATCACCGGTGCCGTCCGGATGGACCTGGACGAAATGGCTCCAGCCCTCCTCATCGGCCCATGGTTTCCTGATAAATATCGCGACCTCGGGTTTGTACTCGTCCTCCGCCCTTATGGTCTCGGTCAGTTTCGGATTCTCCACGATGCGCTTTAAAAAATCGGCGAACGCGTCGGTAAAGGGCGTATGCTCCGGAAGGCTCGAGCGAACGACCATATGCTCCCTGTCCCACGGAATGCTCTGTACTATCCTGCCTCCCACAACGGGGAGATAGTTGATATGGCACATGTACATGAGGTCCATGGGATAGGACGCCCGGTTCTCGATCGCCATATTAATGTCCAGGATCGC
Source organism: uncultured Spirochaetota bacterium (assembly GCA_964460545.1). Lineage (GTDB taxonomy): Bacteria > Spirochaetota > B62-G9 > B62-G9 > DRHN01 > CAYWUT01. Next base: position 13,265 of record CAYWUT010000042.1, on the reverse strand, counting down.
AGAGTCTTCGTGCAGAATGACCTCCGGCCGCGCGGTGTAGTGGGATGAAAAAGCGACGTCGTGGTCGTATGAACCGGTTACTCCTATATACGCTCCCGCGTCATCCCTCCCGAAGATGATCTCGGCGTTTTGATACGGTGCGCACGGCAGTTCCCCGTGAAGCTGATGATCGTCCTCGGGGCCGGGGCAGCCCATTCGCAGCGCGCCGCAGTGCATCATGAAACAGCCGTATGTATGGAGAAAATAATCGGTCGGCTTCGGCCGGTCGAACATCGACTTCATGGTGAGCCTTCGTCCTCCCATTTCGGCGTCCCAGATCTGCTGTCCCATGAAGGGAAGAACCGAGACATACCCTTCTTTTCCGGAGAGCCTCACGCCGTAAACACCGGTGTCCCACCTGATTATGGAAGCGGTAAGGCCTCCCAGGCTGACCACCGTCTTCTCTTTTTCCTGGAACATCGATCTCAGCAGTCCAATTCGTCCTTCTTCCATGCGTTCCCTCCTCGTATTATTTCTTCCGTTATCCGTTTTCAGCTATTTTCCTGAAAACCCCGAAGGCCCTGTCCCACTCACGCGTATTTCCCGGCACATACCGGGTAAGGCCGAATCCTTCGATAACCGCGGCCCTGTCCTCCTCATCCTCGATCACGCCGATCGCCTCGGCCTGTATCAGTAAATTCCCCGCTGCAGAGGCTTCCTGCGGACCCGCAATCACGGGCAGACCGGTCGCGTCCGCCGTGCACTGATTCAGAATGGCATTCTTGCACCCGCCTCCCACGATGTGAACGGCCCTGCTCTTCCTCCCGCATAGGGCGGAAATCTCCTCGTTGACCATCCTGTACTTCAGGGCGAGGCTCTCGTACACGACCCTCAAGAATGCACTCCGGTCTCCGGGCGGTTTCTGTCCGGTTCGCGCGCAATAACACATTATCGCCTCTTGCATGTTCTCAGGGTTGTAGAACGCATTGTCGTCGGGATCGATAAATGCGGTAAACGGCTCGGCCTTCCGGGTGAGAGCCGTGATCTCCTCCCACTCCATCGCCCTCCCGTCCTGCTCCCGCCACAACCGGCGCAACTCCTGAACGATCCAGGTGCCCATGCAGTTCTTCAGAAAACGGATATTGTCGATACCGCCCTCGTTGCTCAGTCCCGCCTGCAGCGCCTCAGTCGTGGTAATGGGCTCCGGAATGAGTCTCCCGACCAGGGACCAGGTACCCGAGCTGATAATAAGCGCCTCGGCCGGGTCACTGACCGGGGCCGCCGCATAAGCGCATGCGGTATCATGGGAAGCGACCGCCGTAAGCGAAGCCCGGCCTAGCTTAAGTGAATCTGCAAGGGGCGGCGTCAGCTCACCGACCACGGTACCCGGCCTGACGATCTCGGGCATGACGGCTTCCGGTATTCCAAGTCCCTCGAGGAGCGGGGTGCTCCACATACGGGTCCTCGCATCCATGAGCTGTGTGACACCAGCCCAAGACCAGTCGACCATTTTTACATTTCCGAGATAAAAGTAAAAAAGTGAAGGCGTCGGGAGAAATACCGAACCCGGTATAAGCGTGTGTCCTCGATTCTTCATGAACCAGTAGAGCTGGTTCGAGATATTGTAGTTCTCGAACTGTACTCCCGATTGGGAGTATATGGTCCCGGGATCGAGCTCCCGCTTAATCGCTTCAACCATGGTATCGAGCCTGTGATCGCGGTAGCAGTAGACCTTTCCGGCCACGTCTCCGTCGGGTGTCACGAATTGACCGTCCGAACCCCACGCATCTATGCCGATCGATTCCAGTGAAGGGCCGATTTCCCGTCTGAAAATACGCAGGCCCCTGATAATATTGTCATAGAGAAGCACATCGTCCCAGTAGGTCCTTTCGGTCAGACCTCCCTCCGCATCGGGCAGATAGAAGGACACGGGTTCATGCAAAAACCGGTGGACCTCCCGCATGGAGAACGTCCCCTTTCCGAATCGTCCCGTAAAACATTTTCCTCCCGAAGCACCGAGATCCGCAGCAAACAGATACGCTTCTTTCATGACGATATCTCCTCCGAAAAAATCCCCCGCGGGGCTAGTCCTCGAGCAGTGCCGTCAGCCTCCTGTATACCCTGTTCAGAACGGCCTCCCCCTTCTTGCCCAGCACTTTCATATCCTCGTCTATGAGGGATTCGAGGCTCGAGACCGATTCCTCCAGGGCCTGTGTAAAATCCTTGTATCCGCCGTACCAGTAAACACCCTCCCCGTCCGTCAGCAGGGTCAGGAACCCGAGCCTGTTCTTCGATCCGGTTTTCCTGCAGGGCCGCATGAGCCGTGGCAGGTGTCTGACTATCTCACCCGACTGCGTTTCGTAATCGAAACGCAGTCCCCCGGGCCAGCGTTCCACGATTTTCCCGTCCAGGTTCAGCTTGCCCGCCGCTTCCAGTATACGGTTGAGGTTCATATCGCTCATGAGCTCGTATTTACCGAGGAGTATCCTTCCCCGTATACCCCGGTAATCCGGAAGTGATGAAAGATCCACGGACTGGAGGGCCCTTTTCAGCTTCTCATAGGGGAGTACCGCAACCCTTCGCTTTTTCCTGATCTGCACATCGAAACGCTCCCTTCCGACTCTAATGCGGTCCGCATCCTCCCTTTCATCCCGCTTCCTGGCGGGCGCTCCCTTTCCCACGAAAATCCTGTGGATCTCCGGAGATATCCGTTTCAGCCAGTCCCGCTGGAGAGGGGAGACGGACATGGCATACATCTGCGAAGTCCTCATGACTTCACCGGCCACGATATACTCGGGCCTCTGCCTGTACATTACCGAGCCCGGATGTATCTTTATACCGTAGGCCGTCAGGCTCGAATAGGTCGCCTTTCCCTTCCGCTTGCACACGAATTGAACGAGCCCCTTTGAGACCGCACAGAGATAGCGGTCGAACCCGCCGCCGCTCTGAACCGGGATACCCATGTCATAGAGTATCTCGCCGAGCTGCCGCTTTACATTGCTTATTTCCTGCATACCCTTGTAGTCCAGGTAATTGCGTTCGCAGAACCCCTCCTTGTCGTTCGAACTGTCGAAAGCCCGAAAGATTTTCAGGTAGGAAACGAAATCCCCCTGCTTGTGCCTGAACGCGTGATGCGCCTTTCGAGCCTCCATCTCGAACCCCTGCGGAAGGAGGTAGGGGGCCCTGCCGTTGAGAAAAGCCGCGGCTATGAGCACCTCCTCCATAACCTCCGGGTAATCGTTTATGGACGCGACGATCATGCGGGCGAGTCTCGGTATAATGGGAAACCGGACCATGAGCTTGCCGATCTCGGTGAGCTCCCGTTTCCCGTCTATGGCTTCGAGCAGCCGCAGGGCTTCCACCGCGCCGCGAATCTTGTCGGCACCGGGATTGGATATGAAGTCGAAACGCTCGAAGTCCCTGATGCCGAGCTCCGCCATTCGAAGGACGACCTCCGAGAGGTCCGTCCTGTATATCTCCTCCTTGGTAAAAAGCTCCCGGTCCTCGTAATCCTCCTCCGTATAGAGCCTGTAGCACACACCCGGCGCGGTTCTTCCGGCCCTTCCCTTCCGCTGATTGCACGACGCCTTTGCAATGGGAACCTCCACGAGCGCGGAGGTGAAGTTTTTCGGATTGTAAAAATTGAGCTTGGCAAATCCGGGATCGACGATATGCATGACACCGTCAATGGTGACGCTCGTTTCGGCTATGTTCGTGGCAACGATCACCTTGCGGCTTTCCGGGAAATCGAGGAAAACGCGCTCCTGCTCCTCCCTGGAGAGCCTCCCGTAGAGGGGAAGAAGAACGAGCGATTCGGACCCCAGCCGTTCCAGAGAAGAGATGCATGCTTTGATCTGCCCCTCTCCCGATAGAAAGATGAGCACATCACCCGGCTCTTTCGATTTATCGATGGAGAGCACTATACCCTCGATTCTTTCCTTCAGAGACTCGAAATCGTGGAGGAACTCCGGAGGCATATACTTCACGGTGACCGGGTACACCCGGGCGTCTATGGTGACGATGGGACACTCGTCGAAGTACTCGGAAAAAACCGATGCGTTAATCGTGGCCGAGGAGATGACGATTTTCAGGTCCTTCCGCTCGCGGAGGATGGACTTTACGAGACCGAGTATGAAGTCTATGTTGAGGCTGCGTTCATGGGCCTCGTCTATCACTATTACATCGTAGAGGTGGAGGTAGGGATCGGTCTTGATCTCCTGGAGGAGAATGCCGTCCGTCATGATGACGATCTTCGTTTCGCCCACCGTCTCATCGACGAAGCGCATCTTGTAGCCCACGATTCCGGGAACGGGCGAGCCGTACTGCGCCGCAATAAAGGAGGAAACCGACACCGCCGCTATTCTTCGCGGCTGCGTAACCCCGATCATCCCGTTAACGGCGAATCCCGCATCGAATAAAATCTTCGGTATCTGCGTGGTCTTTCCCGAGCCCGTCGGGCTCTCCACCACGATAACCTGGTTCTCTCTCAGCGCGTCTATGATTACGTCTTTATGCCGGTAAACCGGTAGGTTTTCTGGATTCATCATGGCGGATGCCGTCGCTACTCCCTTCTGGAAATCCGAAATGGATTTTATTTAATAATTTTCAGCGGGTTTAGAAAGATCAGGCCAAAAACATTCCGTCAGCCGCCGTCGTTCTATTAGCGGATATTCGAAATCCGCGCGCGACAACCGGTCAAACGGGATCGTCTATATGCTTGATGAATCCCTTTTCCATGAGCAACGCCGTTTTTTTTCGCGCGTCACGGATAATGGACTCGGAAAGTTTATACAGTTCCTCACGGCTCATGGCCAGCCGGGCAACACCCTGCTCCATCGCCTTCATGCCGACCGCCGTCGCTTCCAGGGGAAACACCTCCCATTCGTCCATGGTGGGAATGATGTAATCGTCGCGCAGTCCCTTCGCCTCGGCGGCACCCGCAATCGCGTATGCGGCCGCGATGCACATCTCGTCCGTTATCGTCTCAGCCCGGACGTCGAGCGTCCCCCTGAATATGCCGGGAAATCCCAGTGAATTGTTCACCTGGTTCGGGAAGTCTCCCCTGCCCGTTGCCACGATGCGGACACCGGCCTCCGTCGCCTCCCAGGGCCAGATCTCGGGCACCGGGTTCGCGCACGCGAAGACCACGGAATCCCGGGCCATACCCCTCAGCCATTCGGCCTTGACAGTGCCCGGTCCGGGTTTGGACAGGGCTATGAGAACGTCCGCCCCCCTGAGAGCTTCGTGCATCGCCCCCTTTACCCGGGCCGTATTCGTACGCTTGCATATATTCCACTTTTCACTGCAACGGGGATTTTGTTCGAGGTCCTCCCTGTGAATGCCGAGCGGCCCCTTCGAATCGTACATGACGCATCCGCCGGGATCGGCCCCCGCCTTGAATATGATGTCCGCGATTCTTATGTTCGCGGCTCCGGCGCCGAGAAAAACGATTTTCACGGAATCCAGGGGCTTGTTCACCACCTTGAGCGCATTGACGAGCCCTGCAAGTGTCACGGCGGCCGTACCCTGCTGGTCGTCGTGCCAGACCGGAATCGGACATTCGGCCCTGAGACGCTCGAGTATGCCGAAGCACTTCGGCTGCTCTATATCCTCGAGATTGATTCCGCCGAGCGCGGGATGGAGGAGCTTAACCGTTTGAACGAACAGGTCCGGGTCACGGGTATCGAGGCAGAGCGGAAACCCGTCTACGCCTCCCAGGTACTTGAAGAGCAGTGATTTTCCCTCCATAACGGGAAGAGCGGCTTCGGGCCCGATATTTCCGAGACCGAGAACACGCGTACCGTCCGATACGACCGCGACGGTATTCCATTTGCTCGTATACTCATAGGCGAGCATCGGATTTTCCTGAATATCCCTGCAGGGAGCCGCCACGCCCGGTGTATACCAGATATCGAAATCGTGAAGGTCCCGGACCCTGCAGCGGGGCACGGTCTCGATCTTCCCCCTGTACAGCCGGTGGAGCCTGGACGCTATCTCGAGCGGTTTCTTTGCTTTTGAGAGAAGACGATCGACATCATATTCCATGTATTTTTCTCCCCGCCCGGGAATTGCTCTTAATGTAACAGCGACCATGTCAATTTTCAACCTCCATGATCCCACGCCGTCATTTTAAGCATCCACGGCCGCCCTTGACCGGGCATAAACCCCGATTTAATATAGTGGTATCACTGTGTAAAGGGAGGAAGGGTGAAGCTTTACGAGTACCAGGGAAAAGCACTCTTTAAAAATTTCGGAATTCCCGTACCTGAGGAAGAAAACGTCCGCACGGTCCGGGAAGCCCTTTCCGCGTTCGACCGTCTCGGAGGAAGAGGCGTTATCAAGGCCCAGGTGCTTACAGGAGGCAGGGGCAAGGCCGGGGGAGTCAAGGTCGCTGAATCCCGCGCGGAAGCCGAAGAATACGCGGGCCGGATCCTCGGGATGAAAATAAAGGGGATCGAAGTGCGCAGTATCCTCGTTTCGGAAGCGGTTGGAATCAGCCGGGAGTACTACGCCGGAATTACCCTGGACAGGGATAAAAATATGCTCGCCCTCATACTGAGCGGTTCCGGGGGCGTGGACATCGAAACACTCGCGGATTCAAGACCCGGCGAGATACGCACGGTCTCCGTCAATCCGCTGCACGGCCTGGAGGATTCCCGGTGGCGCGATGCCGTCAAAGACATATTCGGCGATTCCGAGGGTGCGGAAGAAATCATCCGGAGGATGTACGCGCTGTTTATTGAAAAGGACTGCATGGTCGTGGAGATCAATCCCCTCGCCGAAAAAGAGGACGGCACGCTCATCGGCCTGGACGCGAAGATCGTTCTGGATGAAAACGGCGTATTCAGGCATCCGGATATGGAGGAACTGCGAAACAGGGAGGAGTACGGTCCCGATGAGCTCGAGGCCCGTGAAAAGGATCTCGCGTTCATCAGCATGGACGGGACGATCGGATGCATCGTGAACGGGGCCGGACTGGCCATGGCCACGATGGACATCATCGGCCTCTTTGGCGGATCGCCCGCGAACTTTCTCGACGTGGGCGGAAGCTCGAGCCCGCAGAAGGTGCTCGACGCGTTCCACATCATCACGAAAAATCCCCGTGTCACCAGCATACTCATCAACATATTCGGGGGAATAACAAGATGCGACGACGTTGCACGGGGCATACTGCAGGCGCGTGAGGAGATACAGCTCGAGATCCCGCTCGTGATACGCCTCATCGGAACGAACGAGGAGGAGGGAAGGTCCCTCCTGCGGGACGCGGGTATCGAGGTTTTCGAGAGCCTGACCAGTGCAGTTCAGGCGGTCGTCCTTTTTAAATGAGAGAGAAAGCGGGGCCGTAATACCCGGACTTTTCATTTCCCCCTGACCCCTGGGAGATCACAGTGACAGAGAGAGGAGCCGCGTCGTGAGTATTCTGGTGGATACCGATACGAGGGTGATCGTGCAGGGAATCACGGGCCATGACGGCTCCTTCCACGGAGCATCCATGCTCGCTTACGGTACGAAGGTGGTGGGCGGGGTCACCCCGAAACGGGGCGGCCAGGTAATGAACGGCATCCCGGTATACGACGGAGTGGAGGAATGCCTCCGCCAGACCGGGGCGGACTGCTCCATCATATTCGTTCCCGCTCGTTTCGCCACGGACGCGATCAGGGAAGCGGCGGACGCGGGCATTCCCCTCATTGTCTGCATCACGGAGGGCATACCGGTGCTGGAGATGGTTCGGAACTACCACTACATACGCGAGCGCGGTCTCAGGCTCATCGGCCCCAACTGCCCGGGCCTCATCTCTCCGGAAAAGTGCAAGGTGGGGATCATGCCCGCGCGCATACACAGGCGCGGCAACGTGGGTGTCATATCGAGAAGCGGCACCCTCACCTACGAGATCGTTTACAGCCTCACGCTCGGCGGCTACGGACAGTCCACCTGCATAGGGATCGGCGGCGACCCCGTTGTGGGTACCGGCTTCAACGACCTTCTCGGAATGTTCGAGGACGACCCGGACACCGACGCGGTGGTACTGATCGGTGAGATCGGCGGCGAGGCCGAGGAACGGGCCGCGGAATTCATATCCGCATCCATGAGCACCCCCGTGGCGGCGTTCGTATCCGGGAAATCCGCGCCCCCGGGCAAGCGGATGGGGCATGCCGGAGCGATCATCTCGGGCTCGTCGGGAACGGCGGCCGCGAAGATAAGGGCCTTCGAACAGGCGGGCGTTCCGGTGGCCCAACGGCCCGACCAGATACCCGACATACTGAGGGACCTGGATATCCAGCCGTTCATAACGGATTCAGATGGTTTTTCAGCCCGAGAACAATAGTCAAGACGCGTTCCGGGAACCCGTGGCTTGATCACCCGCCCCCTTTCCGTGATTGAAGAACGGGATTAGAAACGTACCTTCGCATGAAATCCTTGCGAAAATATCCCTCTGAAAGCATAATAGAACGGAATTTCAAGTTTCAGAAAATATATACGATGAGAAGTTTACACATAATTATGACACACTATTCCCGGTGAACTTCAGTAATTATTGAAATAAAAATAAATATAATGTTTAATTACTGCCATAGGGTATAAAATAAAAACTCGAAGCTCATGAGACCCTAATAGTATTTCCGGCATCGAGTGGCCGCACCTCCGGTCACCGCGCCGTTCATACACATGCATGGAGTCGCACATGGTCCGTTATATACTCGCACACGACCTCGGCACCTCGGGGGACAAGGCAACGCTCTTCAGCTCGGAAGGCGAGCTCGTGCGGAGCGCATTCACCCCCTATGAAACGATCTACCCGCGGGCGAACTGGGCAGAGCAGGACCCCGCCTGTTACTGGGAAGGGTTCTGCCGTTCCACAAAGAAAATTCTGGAAGAGGCGAATATAAAACCCACCGATATCGCGGTCGTTTCCTTTTCAGGACAGATGATGGCCGCGCTTCCCGTCGACCGGGAAGGGCAGGCCCTCAGGAATTCGATTATATGGGCGGACCTGCGCTCCACGAAACAGGCTGATGATTTCGGATCGAGAATAGACCCGGAACGCGTTTACGAAGTGACCGGACACCGCTTGAGCGGCTCGTACTCTGCAACGAAGATAATGTGGATCAGGGACAACGAGCCCGATATCTACAAGCGGGCGTTCAAGTTCATACACGCCAAGGATTATCTCGCATCCAGGCTCACGGGCGTTATCCACACCGATTATTCCGACGCGTCCGGCATGAATCTCATGGACCTTAAGGCGCATACGTGGTCCGACGAGCTGATAGACGCCGCGGGCATCGACCGGGACAAGCTCCCGGAGATGATAGAGTCTATCGATATAACCGGCACGGTGCGCAGCGAAGCAGCCGCGGCAAGCGGTCTCGTCGAGGGAACACCCGTGGTGATCGGGGCCGGGGACGGACCGTGCGCCACATGCGGGGCCGGGGTTGTCCGGGAAGGCGATTCCTATATATACCTCGGGACCTCCACATGGATGGGGCTTGCCAGCCGCACGCCCGTCATCGACCCGGAAAAACGTACCAACACCTTCAACCATTTCCTCAAAGACCTCTACATGCCCGCGGGCTCGATGCAGGCCGGCGGCGGCTCGCTCAAGTGGTTCAAGGACACCCTGTGCGGCGAGGAAACGCTGGAAGCCGAAAAAAAGGGCGTGGACGTGTACGACCTCCTGCTCGATCGGGCCGCGGACCTTCCGCCCGGTTCCGGCCCCGTCGTCTTCCTCCCCTACCTCATGGGAGAGAGGAGCCCGCTCTGGGACCCCGACGCGCGCGGGTGCTTCATCGGTCTATCCATGGTATGCTCAAAGTACCACATGCTCAGGGCCGTGCTTGAGGGCGTGGCGTTCAATATGCGGATAATAGACGAGGCCTTCGCCGAGCAGGGGGCCGGTGGTCCGGTAATACGCTTCATAGGCGGCGGAGCCAAGAGCGGGCTCTGGCGGCAGATCTTCGCCGACGTCACCGGAAAGAAGATCGCGCGGCTGAACTATATAGAGGAGGCGACCTCCATCGGCGCGGCCATTGCCGGAGGAGTCGGGGTCGGGATGTTTTCGTCCCTGGAGGAAGCGGACAGGTTTATAAAAATCGAGGAGGAAATCGAGCCTGATCCGGCGGGTATGAAGATCTGCGAAAAACATTACAGCCTTTTTAAAAAGAGCTACGAACGGCTCCGCGAACTCTTCCCGGATTTCACGGAATACTCATAAAGGGGACACAAGATTTAGGGACAGCTACTTGAGGGACACTTAATAGAGGGACACAAAATCCGGGACAGTTGATTTGGGGATTTATCCTCAATGGAGGGTAAATTTATCCTGGTGATACACAAATAATAACAGATAAATATTTTAGAGGAGCATCCCTGAAAAATGACGACACCGAGAGACCTGGTACACAGGACGCTGGAATTTAAAAACACGGGACGCGTGCCGCGCCAGCTCTGGGTGCTCCCCTGGGCCGACAACCACTACCCGGACGAGCTGCGAAAAATCAAGGACGATTTCCCCGACGATATCGTGCTCGTGGAGGGAGACTGGTTTACCAGTACCGAGGGTTTCCAGACGCGCGAAGGCGATCCGGAGGGTGACCCCTACATAGTGGGCACCTACCTCGATGTGTGGAATTGTAAATTCAGCAATTCAGACTCGGGCTACATCGGCGAGGTCAAGCATCCCCTCATCAGGGAAGAGAACTGGGAAGACCGCGACCTGTTGCGGACTCCCGAGGCATGCCTGCGGATCGACGTTGACGCCATAAACAGCTTCTGCGAAAAAACCGACCGTTTCGTGCTCGCTCCGGACTGGGCGCGGCCTTTCGAGCGTATGCAGTTTATACGCGGAACGGAGCAGCTCTACATCGACCTGATCACACGGCCCGGGGGCATGTTCGAAGTCCTCGAAAAGGTGCACGACTACTACTGCAGGATGCTCGAAACGTGGGCCAATACCGGGGTTGACGGGCTCTGGTTCATGGACGACTGGGGCGCGCAGAGCGCCCTCCTCATCAGTCCCGATACCTGGGTCGAGCTCTTCAAGCCCCTCTATCGGGACTACATCGATATCGCGCACAGCCACGGAAAGAAGATATTCATGCACTCGGACGGGTACATTCTCGATATCATACCCCATCTCATAGAGCTGGGCCTCGACGCCGTGAACGCGCAGGTGTTCTGCATGGGGATGGAAAATCTTCAGCCCTTCAGGGGAAAGCTCACCTTCTGGGGCGAGATCGACAGGCAGCACACCCTCCCCTACGGAAGCCAGGAGGACATCGACGGGGCGGTCCGGTCACTTAAGGATACGCTCTGGACGGACGGGGGGTGCATAGCCCAGTGCGAATTCGGTGTCGGGGCACGGCCCGAAAACGTGTACCGGGTTTTCGAGACGTGGAACAAAATCGTTTGACTGCTGGTGAAAAAACGCGTGAATCAGCGTTATCGATGATAGCTCATGGAGAGGAGGAAGTGCCATGCAAACCGAACTGCCGGATTCGGAATTCAGGGAAAGAATCCAAAGGATACAGGAGAAGCTCGTTTCCGGGAACCTCGACGCCTATCTCGTGCACGCCAACGAGGCCGACCAGGCGAACGTCCGCTATCTCTCCGATCACTGGCCCATCTTCGAGACTGCGGGAGTCATCGTCCCGCGGGAGGGCGAGCCCATACTGCTTATAGGGCCTGAAGCAGAGCCCTTCGCCGAGGACAGGTCGAAGATAAAAAAAATCAGGAAGATGATCGAGTACCGCGAATCCGCGGAGCCCGATTACCCCGACATCCCGGTCGTGAGCTTCGCCGACGTGTTCGACGAGGTCTCTGACGGCAGGGGAATAAAGCGGCTCGGCCTGGGCGATTACACCATACTTCCCATGCCCGTGTACGACGGCATCACGGCCGCGATCGGAAAGCGCGGGAAGATCGTGCGCGCGGAAACCATCATCGCCGAAATGCGTATCGTAAAATCCGAGGCCGAGATCGGGATGCTGAAGGAGGCGCACCGAATCAGCGAGCTCGCGCTCGAGGACGTGCTCCGGGAGATGAAGCCCGGCATGACGGAGAAGGAGGCGCTGGGCGTGGTGTACCGGGCCCTGTACGCGCACGGGGCCGAGTGCGAGGGATTTCCCAACTACGTTTTCGGGGGCAGGAAGACGAGGAACGCCATAGCCCGGTCCACCTACGACACCATCAAGAAGGGAGAGCTGATACAGCTCTGCATCGGGGCCCGATACGGCGGGTACTCCTCCTCTGTCGGGCGGCCCGTGGTTTTCGGAAAAATGGACGACGAAATGAAGAAGCGCGTGCAGTTCGGCCTCGACGCGCACCTCAGGACCTACGAGTGGATACGCGAGGGCGTGGTCGCGAAGGACGTGGCGAAAAAGTACATCGATTACTTCGAGCAGGCGGGTTACGGGCCCAACTACCTGTACGGGCCGTGCCACGGTACGGGCATCATCGAGGTGGAGAGGCCGTGGATGGAGACCACGTCGGACTATGCACTACAAACGAACATGACCTTCATGGCCGACACCTTCTTCACCTGCGAGGACTACGGGTTCAGGTGGGAAGACGGCTTTGTCGTGACAGCGGACGGGTGCGAGCCCTTCTCAGGCGCACGGAGCGGGATCATAGAGCTCTAGGCACCCTGGGTGGAATACGGTGCGGTAACTTCATTCTCCGATTGAATAGAGCATGCGGTAGGCCTGCAGGGTCAGGGGGTCTATCTCGCCCCTGAGGTAGGACTCCTCAGCGCTCGACTTCGGCTTCATGCACGACGACGGGTCGTCTATGTGGTCCAGGCCGATCATGTGGCCTATCTCGTGGGTGAGAACGCCCTCTATGTAGTACGAGTCGGGCGTGTTGTTCCTGAGCGTGGTGAACCGCGCGACCTGCATGTTGAATATGATATCCGCCTCCACGATCCTTCCCCTTCGGCCGTACCACGTTCTGCAGTACCCGACCTTGCTGATGGGTATGTCCTCGGGCCAGCGCACGAGGAAGGAGACGGTGTTCTTCCCGTCCTTCCTGATCCCTGCCCGGTTCCTTCCCCTGTAGTGAAAGTCGAAGTGCGTGTGCTCCCCCCAGTTCCGGAAGGTCTCGCGCACCACGGTCTCGGTGAGGAGATTGGCCTGGCTGTTCAGGTAGAAGTCTATGTCCGCGGATTTCCAGGTATGTGAATCCTCTTCCCTGCCCGCGCACCCGGATGCGAGGAGTAGCGTAAGGACAAGTAAGAAGAGCGGATTAAAGGGTTTCATGAATATATGGATTTGGTAAAAAAGGCCCGGGCC
>CAYWUT010000041.1:1363-25348 GCA_964460545.1 uncultured Spirochaetota bacterium | reverse complement strand
TATAAAACGGGAGCCCGAATACGAAACATGAAATGAAGACCTCCTCCCGTATCAGTCCTGAAAGGACGAATAGTGCTGTACCGGCAATGCCATACAGCCAGGTTTCGCATTTATTTTTTCCGTGAGTAAATAAAAGGAATGCAAGCGCACCCTGTGCGGTAACGAATGCGGTTGTGGTCCAGTGGAGTCGCATCAAAAAGTGCAGCTCGAAGAGCATGAAGATCAGCAGGAATAAAAGCAGGTTTCTGACGGTTCTTCGCCGATTCAGGAAGCTGAAAAGAATGAGAACCATTGAAATATAATGAATGGAGAGGAGAAACGCGGTGTACCAGTTTACACCAGGGGCCGATGCATAAAGGAACCGCAGCAGCTTTCCGATGATGATGTTCAGGGCGATGAGGTATTCGGAGGGGCTCCCCGTTCTGTAACCGGATGCGATCATCATTATACTGACATCGTCATTGGTGCCGTAGGCGGGGGCAGTAAAAATGAAGTAGAGCGCGAAGAGCACAACGTTGACGAGCAGGGAGAGCAGGAAGGGCCGTATATTTATTTGTTTGTCCAACAACGCTTGAATCCACTTGAGACAGTTCGAGCGCTTACGTATTCGAAACGCGGGAAAGACAATCAGGATGTATATAAAGAGAAGTACCCCCGGAATCGCCCAGAAGATCGGCCGTTCCACGGGCTTTTTCACAGTATAATAAATCCCGTCTTTTTCGAAACGGTCATACCGGAGCACGGCGTTATTCCGGGAGCCCTCAAGATGCATGAATCCGTCTCCGGGTTCGAGCGTGTATCCCACGGAAGGTATGAAATATTCCGCGATCTCCTGCGGACCGAAACGCGTGCCGCCGAGCACTATCTCCCTTATACGCGTTTCCCCGGGCTTGTTTATGACAATATCTATTCCGGTGATCTCCCTGAAGAAGGGAAAGCTGTAGTCTAGTGTGTCGATTTTTAATCCGCGCTTTTGCCCGGACGGTTTAACGATTCGGGCTCCTTCATTGAAAAAATTCGGTTTCGCGTCGAACCTGACTTTAACGGATTCCCCGTTCACGGGTGTTCCGAGTGAGATCGACATCGTTTTTCGAACAAAGAATTTTTCGAAATTCCGATGAACGGTCAGGGAGAGAAGCGCGATGAGTATGAGCGGGATGATGAACATGAGGCCGGATTTGTATTTACTGTCAAGCGCCATGATCTCCCGCCTCGTAAATCGATGAAAGCATCTGGATGAAACCGGATTGATGTGATATGATACTCCCGTATACCCATAAAATCAAACGGGATGGGCTTTCATGTCTTTGTATTCTTAAAGCCCGTTTCATTTTGAACACGGGATAAACAGTCCGGGGGTGCTGACGCTCGTTGTTGAAAATCTGTTGACAAGTATTCGATTACAGGGTAGTATTAATCATACTAATGCGAGGAGTAGTATATGAACAAGGTGAAGATCAATATCACCATAGATGAGGATACGGCCAACTGGCTGAACGAGCAGAGAGGGATGGTTCCGCTCTCCACCTATATCAACTATCTCCTTAACAACCGAAGAGAGACGGAAGAGCTTATCGAGAATTATGAAAAAGAATCCGCTGCAATGGATTATTTAAAGAAGATCCTTGCCAAGATAAAGGGCGGGGATCGATTTCTGGAGATACTCTCACAGGAGTATCTCAAGGAGGTATAACCGAACCCGGTAATCCCTACGCCGGCGGAGTATGCCGGCTTGAAGGCGGTTTGAAGAAACCGCTCACCGCAATGCACGTACCACTTCGTTTTCGGAGGTCCACCTCATGGACGTACAGACAATCGTGAAGTCGAAAGCCGTTTCCATCGGAGCGAAAACCGCACTCAAGCTCATGTCCTCGATGTCTGAAAAGAAATGGATGCGGCTCGTTTCTCCCATTATTACCAGGCAGTCTATGCCCGAAGCCGGTATTATGCTCGATCTCATGCTTCGCAGGCTTCACCGCGGGTTCCCGACGCTGTCCAAGCCGGTAAAGGAAAAGTTCGTACAGAACTTCATCGTCAAGCCGTACACGGTTTACGGTCCGAGAAGGAAGGCATACTTCGACGAGACGGGCGAGTACGCTCCTTCCCTGCTCGTCATAAGCCCCTCCATGAAGTGTAATCTGAACTGCTACGGATGCTACGCGGGCGATTATAAGAAAGCCGAAGATCTCGATATCCGCATCGTCAACAGGATCATCAACGAAGCGAAGGATATGGGGATCTTCTTCTTCGTCATCTCGGGAGGTGAGCCGAATATGTGGCCGCACCTGACCGAGCTTTTGGCCACCCACAACGACGTGATATTCCAGATATACACGAACGGTACGCTCATCGACGACCGACGTGCTGATGAATTCGCCGAGCTTGGGAACGGGCTTCCCTGCATCAGCGTGGAGGGTTTCGAAAAGGAAACGGATGAACGGAGGGGCAGGGGGACTTTCCGGAAAATTTCGGACGCCATGGACAGACTCAGGGAACGCGGCGTGATCTTCGGGTTCTCGGCGACCGCAACCCGTGAGAACAACGAGTTCATCGTCAGCGACGAGTTCGTTGATTTCTACATAGACAAGGGCATATTCATCGGCTGGTATTTCAATTACATACCCATTGGGAAGAAACCCAACCTCGAGCTCATGCCCACACCCGAGCAGAGGGACTACAGGCGAAAACGCGTGATCGAACTGCGGGACACGAAAAAGGCCGTGCTCGCCGACTTCTGGAACGACGGTATACTGACGAACGGGTGCCTGGCAGGCGGTTACGAATACCTGCACATCATTTCGAACGGCGACGTTGAACCCTGTGTTTTCTGCCATTTTGCGGCCGATAATATAAAAGAGAAGAGCCTCAGGGAGGTTCTCGCGTCCGATTTCTTCAGGGCTTTCAGGAAGAGAAGGCCTTACAACGGGAACCTGCTTCGTCCGTGCACGATCATTGACAATCCCCATATTCTGCGGGAAGTGGTGGAGGAGGGCGGAGCGCATCCCACGCATCCCGGCTCTGAATCGATCATCACCACACTGGCTCCCGCGCTCGATGATTACGCGGAGCGATACGGCGAAATCGCCGATCGATCGTGGGAAAGGGAGTATGAAGATAAGGTATACAAGCCCCACCTCACGTTCATGGACGAGCTGATGCTAAACGGGAGAAGGGGAAAGAAAAAAAAGCAGAGCGCTGTTGCTGTATAGATAAGGACGAGGTATAGCTCCACTGAAAAGCCATCCCGTGAGGATGGCTTTTCTTTTTTCCCGCTGTGGGACCGTAAAATAGCACTAATCACCCCGCGTATTAGACCGATAACTAGAAAAAAATGATGCAGAGGAAGAGTACCGTGCACAAGAAGATTCTCGTTTTCCTTCTGTTCGTGTTCATTCCCCTCGGTCTCTTTGCGGGTGAGTATGACCTCAACGTCATCGATACTCCGAAAGCGGCCGCCGCCTACAAGGGGGATATGAAATTCGGTTTTTCCATATACGACGGGGGAGGAATCCTGACAAGCGCAATTCTCGCGATCTCGGATTACGCATTTCTCGGTGTATATTTCGATGCTGACCATGTAATCGGAAGCGAGACGCCGCGTCTGAACCAGCCGGGGGTTATCGCCCGTTTTCTCGTATCGGACGGCTCAACATCCCTGCCGCCCATAGCGATCGGATACTCCTACTTCATGACGGGCAACATGGGCAAGGTGGACGGCTCCATAGTCAACGGATTTTATGTGGTGGCCTCACAGGGGTTCTACCTGCTGGGGATGGAGCAGGGCTTCTCATACGGTTTCAGATACCCGGTCATACCTCTGGAATATTCAGACCCGGAGAACCTCACGGTATTCCTGGGTACGGACGTACAGGTGAGTCCCGAGTTTTCCCTCAAGGGTGAGATAGAGAACATACATTTCGCGCGGGAGCGGTGGCCGGAAAACTACTACAACTTCGGTGCGAATTTCAATATCGTGGACTTGATCTCGATTTCGCTCGATTTTAAATACACGCCCCTGACCAAGAGGATGATCAGGAACCTGACGATCGGGTATTTCACCCAGTTCTGATCTTCCGAATGGATGTGTGTCTATTATAAGGTAAATAAAGTGGATATCGAACGGTTTGTGAATGAGTACCTGGAGGAGAGCGTCTTTCCCGCTGACGAGAAAAACCCTCCTTCCCCGGATAAAAACGCCTCTTCAGTGAAGGATGGAGAGGGCCCCCCCGGAGAGTGCCAAAAACCCGCTGCGGGCGGCCGTTCCTGATTCCTGCCTTTTATTCAAGAAATACAAGCCTTCTCATTTATACAAAGTACCGCTGGATTCGTGGTTGTGTGATCCGTCGGTTCCTTACTGCTTCATTCCATCCATCTCTCCCCCGGTTTCGAATGAAAAGGTTGTATTTATACTGCAATTGGTGTATCTATGAGAGAGGTGAAAAAGGGGGAGATTTCTCGTATGGAAAAAATCGGCCTGCTGACGAGCGGTGGAGACAGCGCGGGTATGAATGCGGCAATCAGGGCGGTCGTTAAGACGGCCCTGAGCCTCGGCCTGACCGTGTTCGGTATCAAGAGGGGTTATGAGGGGCTGATCGAGGGCGACATGGTCCGGATGGATTATGCGTCCGTGTCTGGTATACTCTCCAGGGGAGGTACCATACTCTATTCGGCCCGGTCGAGGGATTTTTACAAGTCCGAGGGAAGAAAACGGGCCATGGATACTATACGGTCTGAGGGTATAGAGGGGCTTATCGTTATAGGGGGTGACGGAAGTTTCCAGGGCGCCCATGCCCTCTACTCCGAGTACTCGCTCCCCGTCGTCGGTATCCCGGGGACCATTGACAACGATATCGGGGGAACGGACTATACCATCGGATATGACACGGCGTGCAACATAGCCCTGGATGCGCTCGATAATATCAAGGATACCGCCGAGTCGCACGGAAGGATATTTCTCGTTGAGGTCATGGGAAAACATGCCGGTTACATAGCGCTCGATACCGGGATAGCCGCCGGTGCGGAGGACATCCTCATACCGGAGGTTACCACCGATGTGGAGCGCGTGGCCTCGAATCTGGCCGAGTGTATGAACCAGGGAAGACGCTCGGCCATTATTGTCGTTGCCGAGGGCGACGACGCGGGGGGAGCGTTCAAGATATCGGATTATCTGCAGGAGAAGACGGGCAGGGATATACGCGTCACCATACTGGGTCACATACAGCGGGGAGGCAAGCCCACGAGCATCGATAGGATCAACGGGTCGCGTCTCGGTGTCTCGGCCGTGGACATGCTCACTGCCGGGCAGACCGATATCATGGTCGGGATCGTATCGGGACGTGTCGTCACCACGAAACTCGAGGAGACATGGACCAGGAAGAAGGGAATCGACTCGGATATGATAAGGATAGCGGGGCTGCTGTCACGATAGCGACCGCTTGATAGCGACCGCTTCGAGCGCCTCGAGAAATCGAATAACATCTGTTCAACTGGAAACGGCATGCAGGCTCATCTGAAGGAAGAGAGGGAAGAGATCGTAAAACGGAGAATCGCCCGCGTTTTCGAACAGGCCGACGGTTCGATAGACGGTGAGGAAATGGAGGCGCTCTTCGTCTACAACCGGAGCGGCGCGGATAAGAACTTCCTCTATCTTATAAATGCGGGTCGGGGTGTATTCGAGAACTGCGGCGTGCTGTGCGACAGGAAGGGAGACACGTACATCCTGACTTCCACGCTCGAGGAGGAGATTCTGCGGGAGAGCGGAGCATACACGGATATCCTCGTATACGGCAGCAAACGCGAACGGAATGAAGCGCTCGAGAAGGTACTGTCCCCCTATCGAAAGGTGGGGATTTGTTTCGACACCATATCCCACGCACTCTTTCTCGATATCGGCGGCATACTCACGGGCGAGCTCGTTGATGCGGGACCCGCTTTCAGAAAGGCCCGTATGATCAAGGATACTGATGAGCTGAATCATTTGGAAGAGGCGTGCAGAATTACATCAGATACGGCTGATAACATTCCCCGGTATCTGAAGGAAGGGATGAGTGAGGCCGACCTTGCGCTCGAGATAGATTACCGGATGCGAAGGTCCGGTGCGGATGGCCCTGCGTTCGAAACGCTGGTCCAGTTCGGCCCGAACACGAGCAAGCCGCACTACAGCGGGGGATGCGCTTTATTGCAGAGCGGCGACGTGGTGCTCGTGGATTTCGGCGCACGCTTCCTCGGGTACAATGCCGACGTGACCAGGACGTATCTGACCGGTTCCCCCGGGTCTGAGGTGACGCACCTTTACAAAACCGTGCTTGAGGCGCAGCGTATCGCTCTGGATTCGATCCGGGAGGGCGTATGCACCGAGTCCGTCGAGAGGCAGGTGAAGGATTACATCAATGGCTTCGACCGGTACGACGGACGTTTCATACACAGTCTCGGGCACAGCCTCGGACTCGATACGCACGATAACGGCTATCCCGGTGAGGATTTCGGGGGTGTGTTTAAAACAGGCATGGTTCTGACCGTTGAACCCGGGATTTACCTGCCGGGTTTCTGCGGTGTGAGGATTGAAGACGATATCGTGGTTGAAGGGGAATCGTGCAGGCTTCTTACCTTCGCAGAAAAAGAGCCGCGGGCTTATGAAATCTAGCGCAAGTGAAAGAATATCAAATTATTTCGATCTCTTCATCGTATTCATCGAGGTCGATATATTTATTTACGTGCTCTTCGAGCTGAGCTTCCCCTTCAGGCCGCTCGTATACGATATAGGCAGGGTGGTGGTTGGGATACTCGGGTTCGAGCTCCTCTTCCATTTTCTTCTTCGTCCCCGCCTGGGCCTCTATTTAAAGCACTTCTGGCGGCGTATCGTTATAACCGGTGTACTCGGGTTCGGTTTCTACTATTTCAACCGCGTTCCCTATGAGCATGAGCTCGCCTTCATCCTTTCGCGTCTATTCCTTGCTTTTATCGAGATAATTCTCTTCATAAAATTCATCGTTCAGTCCGAGCGTCTCGGTGAAATTTTCCGGTCTTTCAGGGTCAATCCGGCCCAGCTGATCATCGCGAGTTTCGCCGTTATCATTATCTTCGGCTCATTTCTCCTCTATCTTCCCTACGCGCATGTCGAGGGTTCCGGCTTGCGGTACATCGATGCCCTGTTCACGTCCACATCGGCGGTTTGCGTTACAGGACTCATCGTCGTGGACACGGGGGCGCTTTTCTCACGGATAGGACAGAGTATCCTGCTCCTCCTCATACAGGTGGGCGGGCTCGGCATCATGACCATAGCGGCGTTCATCCAGGTCTCACTCGGCAGCCAGATGAGCCTCTACGGCCGGTTTTCAACCGCGAACCTTCTCGACCAGGGCGATCTGAAAAATCTCTTCACTATCATTCGCTCGATCGTTTTTATCACCTTCGTATTCGAAATCGCGGGCGTCGGCCTCTTCTTCCCTCATTTCAGAAGAGGTTTCGGGGTCATGGAGGCGCTCTTCTACTCGATCTTTCATTCGATATCGGCTTTCTGCAACGCCGGGTTCTCACTCTACGCGGACAGCTTCATGGGAGCGGTCGGTAATGTACTGCCGAACCTCGTCCTTATCTGGCTTATCGTGTCGGGAGGGCTTGGATTCACCGTTCTGCTCAATCTCGGGAAAAGGATTGGAAAAGGCGAGGGCGAACGTATACACGTTCAAACGAGAATAGTTCTCATTGCCACGTTTTTCTTCGTCGTGACCGGTGCCCTGGGCTTTTTCTTCCTGGAGCATGATTACGTCCTCGCGGGTTTGAGACCCCATGAGCGGTTGCTCGGTTCCCTCTTCCAGTCCGTCACGACACGAACAGCGGGTTTCAACACGGTGGACATCGCTTCCCTCAGGCCCGTGACTCTCTTCATGCTGAGCATACTGATGTTCATCGGGGCATCTCCGGGTTCCACCGGCGGAGGAATCAAAACAACGACGTTCTTCATCCTCATTCTCTCAATCGTAACCATTCTGCGGGACCAGCGATTCAATACAATATTCAGGAGGCGCATACCCTTTCAGGTCGTCAACAGGGCGTTCGCCATTTTCGTTCTTGCCCTCGTTGTCGTCATATTCGCGTCGCTTCTTCTGGGATACTCCGAAAATTTTTCTTTCATGCACATCTATTTCGAGGCCGTATCAGCTTTCGGCACCGTGGGGCTGTCCGCGGGAATAACACCGGACTTGAGTGATTTCGGAAAGATCGTTATTATGATATGTATGTTCGTGGGAAGGCTGGGACCGCTCACTATGGTCCTGGCCGTGCGCAATCAGCAGGGAACGAAGCTCGTGACCTATCCGCAGGAGCGGGTCATGGTCGGATAGGGAGGAGGATGGGTATGAGGCAGTTTGCCGTATTCGGGCTCGGCGTTTTCGGTATCTCGGTAGCGAAGAACCTCATGCAGGAAGGCATGGAGGTGGTCGCGATAGACGCTATTGAGACGCACATCGAGGCCATCAAGAACGACGTGACGGAAGCAGCCGTACTCGACAGTACAAAGGAGGAATCACTCCTTGCCATTGACATAGGCAGGGTCGACTGCGGCATTGTCTGCATAGGCGACGACATGGAGGCGAGTATTCTCACCTCCCTTCTCCTGAAAAAGCTGGAAATACCCAAGATAATCGCCCGTGCAAACAGCCAGGGCCATCGTCAGATACTGTCACTCATAGGTGTCGATGAGATCGTATCGCCCGAGGAGGAAATGGGGATGCGGCTCGCGCGAAGGCTGAGCTCGACGAACATCCTGCATCACCTCGATATTTCGGAAGAGCACACTATCGCGGAGGTCATGGCGGGTGAGATATACGCCGGGAAGACGATACGTGATCTCAATCTCAGGTCCCGGTACGGAGTCAATATAGTGGGGTTGAAAAAGAAGACACCGCAGGTAACCGATACGGGTGAGAATGTCTTTGTGGAGAAGTACGTGGATTTTCCCTCTCCGGACGATGTCATAGCCGAAGGGGATGTGCTTGTCATGGTGGGAACCGAACGGGCGATTTCGGAGCTCGAGCGGTCCCTGGAGAGGGGCAAGTAAGCCCCGATCCGGTTTTTAATCAAACACGGGGTATGTCCAATGAAGCTGTCCTATACCGTTTTCATGCGTGCCTATACCTTCTTTTCCATCCTTTTTTTCATCTTCGGTGCACTTACCATCGTTATCGGCGGTCCCTCGCTCTGGGTGAGCTATGAGTGGCAGGACCCGGCAATGCAGTCGGCGGTCGGGATATTTCGAATAATCGTCATCTTTTTCTTCGGAGCCGGGTTCGTTATTAGCTCGTTCATACTCGCGGTCACGCGGAGGAGGGGGTTTGTTGCGTACAAGAGGATGATCGACAGACTTTCCAGCGACCGGAGCACCCGTTTTAATCTGAACATCTCTTTTCCCGAACAGGACGAATTCGGCAATCTCGGAAAATGGCTGAACAAGTTCATGGCACAGCTCAGGGATTTCGACAAGATAAAGGTCGAGCGGCTCAGGGCTTCGCAGCAGAAGCTCATGTTTCTCTCCGAGGCGATGGAAAAGGGGATTGTCATTTTGTCGGAAGAGTACAAGATAAATTATGTAAACTCCGCCTTTGTCAAGGCGTTCAACATCGGTGACAGAACCGTTGTCGGGCTTCCGGTCGGGAAGGTGATCGAGAACGACACCGTTCTCGAAACGCTCGAGGAAATTAAAACGAAACCGAAAAACCAGGTGCTCGAGGACCTGAAGATAAAGACCGGAGAAACCACGTACAAGGTAAAGGTTACGGTCGTTCCGATTATCAGCACTGAAGTAACGTTAATGGAGACGCTGATCCTTTTCGATTATATACAAAAGAGGGTAATAAACCGTTAAAGCAGGTGTTTTTCCTTGTCCGTAATGATGAGATTGTTTCTTTCCATTTTTCTGCTCCTTTTTTCCGGGGCCGCGTCATGCGCTCAGGTCCTCTCGTCAACGGAGCTCCTGAAGCTCGAGTGGGGAGGACGGGAGCACGGCTGGAACGATATTCATGGTATGGACGGGGTCCGGGTCGTGGGCTCGAGCATGGGCGAGCTGAACGTGATGCTCGGTGAAAACACCGTCCGCCCCGGTCCCTCGACCGACCTCTACCTCTCTTTCGACATACCGGGCACGGTGCCCGCGGTTCCGGAATTTCCCGATTATGACGTTGTGCAGTCGACAGTGTCGCATTCCGCCGAGACGGGCAAATACGGGCTGGCAGCAGCATTTGTCAGCTTTGACGATTCCATAATGATCGAGCCGCTCGAGGGGAGCGTGCTTCGCGGCAGGGGCCCGCTCCGGAGCTTCTCCATGGATTTCTATCTCTACCCGGCCACGGTCTATGACGGGACCGTCGTGCTCTCCTGGTATGCTCCGACTGTGGAAACGGGAGGAAAGTTTTCGGGTGTCAAGGCCTATTTCGAAAACGGAAAGCTTCGATGGCTCTTCGACGATGTGTTCTTCGATTCAAGCGGCAGCCCGGTGCGTATCCTCCTCGAGGAGCGGGAGCGGACCCCTTCGAATGCGTGGCATCACCACGGATTTTTCTATGACGATGAAACGGGCATGCTCTTGCTCCGTCATGACGGGGCCGAGAGTGATATCGGATGGGCGACCGATACGGGAAGGGAGGAGGGGAATCTCCTCCGAGGGAGATTTTCCTCATACCTCGCCGTGCCGCTCGTGCTCGGGAGCAGGTTCCTCGGGTACATGGATGAGTTCCGGATCACCCGGGGCCGCTCCACGTACAGCCCGGGCGACTACCGGCTCTCAGGGACCGTAACGGGCGATGTCGTGGACCTCACCAACAGGGGTACGGAGCTCGTATCGGTATCGTGGAGCGCGCTCGAGGAGAAGGGGACCGCGGTCAGGGTGTACTGCCGGGTATCACCGGTGTACTTCGAACCGGATGCGTCCCCGGTCGAGGCGGGTCCTGTTGATGGCGAATCCTCGTTTGTCCGGAACATGCACGGTTCGGTCCCCGGGTGGGTGCAGGTGCGAAACGGTGAGGATTTACGGGACCTCGGGCTGAACGGGAGGTTCCTGCAGTGGAAGATAGAGCTGCTCGGCACGGGCGGTGATTATACTCCGGTTCTCAAGAGCCTGACCGTTTCCGTGCTTCCCGACCCGCCTCCCTCTCCCCCGCTTCTCAGGGATTGGAAACCCCTGGACAGGGGTGTTCTTGTCAGATGGATTATGAATCGCGAACATGATATTTCCGGTTACAACCTCTACTACGGAACCGAAGCCTGCCACTACTTCGGAATCGGGTCTTCACTCGGACCCTCACCGGTATTCCTTCCCGCCGGAACCGAACGCGATGCGGAGCGGTCCGCGGAGAATGGCGGTATCGAGGAGATGGTGCTCGGCGGCCTGGAGAACGAGCTGGTTTATTTCATAAGCCTGACCGCGGTCGACCACGCCGGCCAGGAGAGCGGCTTCAGCAGAGAAATCATCGTCCGTCCCTCCATGATACATGGAGCGGGCGAGGCGCTTACACGGTAATACAGAATCTCCATAGTCTGAACAATTGAAAAACCGGAGGACAGCCATGGCAACTTATCTGGGAAGAGACTGGGACAGGGAGAAGCTTTCCGCGCTGGTGGGGGACATGCGTCAAATCGCCGGTGCATACCCGTACGTTTATACGGACGGAAAAGCCGACGGAGTCAGGGGCGTTCGATTCGATACCGGGGGAGGTCTGCAGTTTACCGTGCTTCCGGGGAGGGGCATGGACATCCCTGAAGCCGTTTACAAAGGGAAACCGGTCAGCTTTGTTTCGGGAACGGGTATCACGGCGCCCGGGTACTACGAGGAGCCGGGGCTCAGGTGGCTCAGGAGCTTTTTCGCCGGCCTCCTGACAACATGCGGGATCGTGAACTCCGGCGCTCCCACGGTTGACGGGGGAGTGCCCTTCGGCCTGCACGGCAGGGTGTCGAACGCGGGCGCGGAAAACGTGTGCCTCGAGCAGGAGTGGAAAAACGGCGATTACGTCATGCGGCTGAAGGGAACGATGCGGGAATCGCAGGCCCTTTTCGAGAACCTCGCCCTGACGCGCTCCATCGAGACGACGCTCGGGTCCAGCGGCTTCATCCTGCACGACGTCGTTGAAAACAGGGGTTTCGAGCCCGAACCCCTGCTCATGCTCTACCATATAAACTTCGGATTTCCCCTGCTCGGGCCGCGGGCGCGGGTTATCGCACCCGTGGTCAAGACCGAACCGAGGGACGAAGAGGCACGAAAGGACAGGGGAGTCGAGGAGTGTATGACCTACCCGGAACCCGTGCCGGGTTATCAGGAGAAGGTCTTCTTCCACACCCTTGCTGCGGATAAGGACGGGAACACCTTCGCGGCTCTCTTCAACCCCGAAGCGGGCGATTCGGCTCCCCTGGGGTGCGCGATCCGGTTCAATATGAATGAGCTTCCCATGCTGACGCAGTGGAAGATGCCGAGGAAGGGATTTTACGTCACCGGCCTGGAGCCGGGGACCGTGACCCCGCTCGGCCGCGGGGCCCTGCGGGAATCCGGGGGACTCTGCATGATTGAGGGACGTCAGCGGTATTCGATTACCATCCGCTTCGAGTTTATCGACTCGGCTGAACGGGGCCGTGCCCTCGAACAGGAGGCCCACGCCCTCACCTCCAAATAAGGTGACAGTTCCTTTTGTGACAGTTCCTTTAGGAACTGTCACCGGTTGTTAGAAAAGGGTGCCCGTGATAACCGCTCCCCGTGATTGGAAGGGCGTGAGCCTGAAAAAGAGGTCCAGGCTCGCTGTCGCAACGGCCGTCAGGGCCGGGGTCCAGACAAATATGCCTATGAGGGTCCAGACGAGCAGTTTGCGTTCATTGTTCGTAATGATGAGCCCGGTAATGATGGTGAATATAGGTCCCAGGATCAATGTGCCGAATAACCCGAAGCCAATGGCGCCGTAATGGTCCGAAAGGCGCTTCGCCCTGTTTCTTTTTTTTGTCATATGTCCTGATCTGATTCTTCTGGTTACCCACACTTTTACTCTTTTTCCGAATCCGTAGAGAAGCATAACTGCGGTTGATGCTCCGAGTACGGTCAGAGCGCCTATCCAGAAGGGAGGGGTTCTGAGGATAAATCCGATGGGAATCGCCTTCCATATCCCGGTAAATCCAACCAGGTAGACGACCAGAAATTTTTCCACGCATTTCTCCTCTGGCGGCCGCGGTAAAAAATATGACGGGCGCACTGCCGTCGGTATTCAGGCCGTTTTCAGCTCGTAGGTCATTTTACACGCCTTGCTCAGCATGGCGCTTACGGAACAGTACCGTTCCTGCGAGAGCTCAACCGCCTTTTTCAGCTTGTCGAGGGGAAGGTCCCGGCCCGTGAATTCGTAAACGAGGTGTATACTCGTGTAAACCTTCGGATGTTCCTCAGCCACCTCTGCGTGTACCGTCATACTGAATCTTTCGTACTCGATACGCATCTTTTTCAGGAGGGAAACCACATCCATTCCCGTACAGCCGGTGAGCGCTGTCAGGAGCAGGGGCTTCGGAGTGGGCCCTTCGTTCCTGCCGCCGAATTCCTCCGCCGCGTCAAGCTTTACATGATGACCGGCCACGGTGGAATCAAATGACATCCCGCCGGTCCATTCTGTTCTTACCTCGTGCATTCGTTACCTCTCTTTCTCCCGGATAAATTACTGCGCGGGTACAAGTAGGTTTTTTATGTTAATAAAAATTATTATCTTAGGCCGGAAAAGGCGAGCCCATAATGGCGGTGAACGGGAGAGTGGCATGGCACTCGTGGAGAACTCCGAGCAGACGAAGAGTTTCATGAAGAGTCTCGGTTTTCCGGATATTCGTATACATCACTCAATAAATCATTTCGATTTTACGAAGAAGGATCGAAGAATCATAATCATCGGCCCCATGGGATCGGGCAAGTCGGAGTTTTCGGCACGTATATACCGGGATTCGCAGGTCGCGTTAAAAAAATCCCAAACCGTAGGGGATATGACGACCGACTCGGATGCTGACAGGCGGGTGGTTTTTTATGTGCGGTCCACCATAGATAAGAAACGTTTCAAGGATTATCCGGAGGACGCCCTGGCCTACAGGGGGGGGTATGAGGTGCTTGGAAAATATACGGCGAGCATAGACGACTCCTTCGGGCTGGAGGAAATAGTCGATGCAAACCCGTGTGTCGGGACATGGATCGTTGATGAAGCGGAGTTCTTCGACGAACGCATCGCCTATGTGGTGAGACGGTGCGCGGAGAAACGTCCTCTGAACTTCGTTTTTCCCATGCTTATTCTCAATTTCAGGAAAGACCTGTTCAACCGTACCGCCCGGCTTCTTATGGAAGGCTCGACCGATGTATTCCCCCTTACCGCATACTGTGAGCACCCGGACTGTATCAGGGACTCGTACTACACATACAGGTACTACCTGGTCGACGGTGTCGAATGCCCGGCCCTCTACTTTGATCCGCTCATAATCGTCGGCGGAGACACCTACACGGCAAATCCGAAATTTCCCAATTACGCGACACGCTGTGACACCCACCACTACCTCCCGGCAAAGGACTATACCTTTCTGGTGCTCAAACCGCTCGGGGAGATCGCATTCGGAGGAAATATGAAGCCCCTGAAGCGGGAGCTGCGGTATATGAATGAATCGATCGAGAAATCGGAACTGTACGCGCATGTGAGGGAGACGGCTTCCGAGCAGGAGGAGATGAACGGGCCCGGGACAGGATCCGTTTTGATGAACTCCCTGAAGGTTGACTGCATAGCGGAAAAGGCCCTGCTCTACCTCTTCTGCGAGGAGAATCTCCTCGCACTTCAGCAGTTAAATGGCCTCGCGGAAGAGCTCGGGTGCGACAGGGTGTATATGAACGAGAGGCTCTACGAGAATCGAAAGATGCACATCGATCCCTGATTTTCTTCCGCACACCACCCTTTATAAACGGGGACGGTACTGCGAAACATATCCTTTCCTCCCTCTTCAATTCTTGATTTAACCGGGTAAATGGGGTATGTATAAGTACGGTTCCCCTGATCTGCCGGGAACGGGGGAATACCGACGCTTCGGAGATCATTATGGATGACAGCACGCTGAGACGCAGGGAAATATTCGGCTTCATGATGTTTGATTTCGCCAATTCATCCTACACCACCGTTATCATCACCGCGGTTTTCAACGCCTACTTCGTGCGTGTCGTGGTCAATCAGGCAAACAGGGGCGAGCTCCTCTGGGCCGTCGCCCTCTCCATATCCTATTTTCTCGTTATGCTCCTCGGACCCGTTTTCGGCGCGCTGGCGGATTACTCCGGGCTGAAAAAAAGGTTTCTCTTCTTCACCACGGTGCTCTGTGTACTGTTCACCGGCCTGCTCTTCTTTGTAAAGGCCGGGCAGGTACTGCCCGCTATTGTATTTGTCGTTCTCTCGAACCTCGGTTACGCGGCGAGCGAGAATTTCATGTCCAGCTTCCTTCCGGACATCGCCGGTCAGGACGAGATGGGAAGGATATCAGGGTACGCGTGGAGCTTCGGGTACATCGGAGGTCTCCTCTCGCTGGCCATCTGCCTCGCGATCCTTTCTTTTTACAAACCGGGTGGAGACCCGACGCTTCCGGTACGGTTGAGCAACCTGGTCACCGCCGTGTTCTTTGCCGGGGCCTCTGTCCCGACCTTCTTATGGGTTCGTGAACGGGGTGTCGGAAGGAAACTCCCGCCCGGCGCGGGCTATATCGGCATCGCCTTCAGGCGGCTCGGGAAAACATTCGGGAACATAAGGGAGTTTCGCGAGCTCGTAAAGCTGCTCGTGTCCTATCTCTTTTTCAATTCGGGCATCGCGGTCGTTATATCCTTTGCCGCGATCTATGCGCAGAAGGAGCTCGGGTTCTCGCCCGGCATGACCGTTCTGCTCGTTATCGTGGTCAACGTCACGGCTTCGATCGGGGCCTTTCTCTTCGGATTTCTCGACGACACACTCGGATCGAAGAACACGATCATGATAACGCTCGTTATATGGATTGTAACGGTGGTAACGGCGTATTTTATAGAGAGCAGGGGGCTTTTCTGGATAGTCGCGAACCTCGCGGGTATAGCGATGGGTGCGAGCCAGTCTTCGACACGCGCGCTCGTGGGGCTCTTCACTCCCGCGTCCAAGAGCGCCGAGTTCTTCGGTTTCTGGGGGTTCGCAGGGAAGTTCTCGTCCATACTCGGTATTCTCTCTTTCGGGACGATGTCCTACCTGTTTGCGTCAAACAGGGTCGCGATCCTGTCGACCATATTCTTTTTCTGCGTCGGCATCGTGCTCCT
Organism: uncultured Spirochaetota bacterium; assembly: GCA_964460545.1. GTDB lineage: Bacteria > Spirochaetota > B62-G9 > B62-G9 > DRHN01 > CAYWUT01. Next base: position 9,048 of record CAYWUT010000041.1, on the reverse strand, counting down.
CATCTTCGTGCGTGAAGCGCGGGGACGTGAAGCCGCTGCGCGTTACGTGGACGAGGTGTGAGACCGCGCTATGTTTTTTCCCCTTAAAGATGAAAACCCGACAAAGACCTTCCCGTTCATGACCATACTGTTCATAGTCCTGAACTGTCTCATCTATTTTATTCAGTTCATGTTGGGGCGGTACGGGGGGGCGGTGCTTGTCGCTAAATACGGAGTCATTCCCTACGAGATCACGAGGGGGATTGACCTGCCGCCCAAGGGCCTGCTCGGGCCCTATATCAACCTTATCACCTCGCTCTTCCTCCACGGGTCGCTTTTGCACCTGCTCGGGAACATGTGGTTTCTCTGGATTTTCGGAAATAATATCGAGGACATAGTCGGACATTTCAAGTTTGTTGTTTTCTATATACTCGGGGGAACAGCCGCGTCACTGCTCCAGATTTTCCTCACCTCGGGTTCGACCGTCCCCATCATCGGAGCGAGCGGCGCCGTGTCCGCGGTCCTCGGTGCCTACATGCTGCGGTTTCCGCGCGCGCGCGTCAAGACCTTACTGTTCATCATTATTTTCGTAACCGTGATCAATGTGCCGGCGATCACGTTTATCGGAATATGGTTCGTCTTTCAGCTCCTGAACAGCCTGCGCACGGCAAGCAGCAACGTGGCGTGGTTCGCGCATATCGGCGGGTTCCTCTTCGGACTCTTCTTTGTTAAGGTTTTCGAGAAGAAAAAACGGTCGAAGAAGAACCGCTACAGGGTCTACTAGCAATAAAGAGAGAGCAGGTTTTGAGGAGACCGGAGCCGGGTATACGGTTACACCATGATCGAAAAGTGCATGGAAGAACCGGTATCGGTCATTACTTCACGAGAGAGGAATAAAGGCTGCGATGGCAAAGAAAACGGCGTTTTTAGGTGTAGACCTCGGCACCACCGGAATACGAACTCTCATTGCCGACGCTGACGGGTCCGTTCTCTCCGTGCAGAACGCGGAGGTACTCGACAGTACGATCGAATCTTCCAACGACCTGGTGAGCGAACAGGACCCCCTCTACTGGAAGGAGGCGCTCTTCGACCTGCTCGACAGGACCTTCGCCCGGGCGCCTGATGTGAAAATTTCAGCCCTTACCGTGGATTCGACCTCGGGCACGATCATACCCATTGACCGGGAGGGAAAGCCGCTCCACAACGCCATGCTCCACAACGATGCTCGTGCACAGGAAGAGGCGAAGTTCATCGTCGAAACAACGGGAATAAACGTAAAGCCTTCCTTCGCTCTCTCCAAGATACTCTGGATCAGGAACCATATGCCCGGGGTGTTCGAGAAAACATGGAAGTTCATCCATGCCGCCGATTACATCAGGGGGCTGATTACCGGCGACTTCGGGGTTTCCGATTTCTCGAATGCAGTAAAGACGGGTTACGATCTTGAAAATTACAAATGGCCGGGAGCGATCGAAAACAAGCTCCAGATACCGGAGGAGAAACTTCCGCGTGTAGTCAAAACCGGTGAGGTGGTGGGAGAGGTTTCCGGCGAGATGGCGGCGCAGTACGGCATTGATCGAAAAACCGCCGTGGTCGCGGGCGCCACGGATAACACCACGAGTTTCTACTCGAGCGGCGCCGAAAAGGCCGGAGACTGGAATACCACACTTGGTACCGTTATTGGTATACGCGGAGTGGCGGACCGGTTTATTCCGGACCCCGAAGGTCTTCTGTACGCGCACAGGCATCCCGAGGGTTTCTGGCTCCCCGGAGCAGCCAGTAATACGGGAGGGGAGGGCGTCAGGATATTCTTCGGACAGAGACTGGAGGAGTACGACCGGCTTATCGATGGAACCCCGCCCACCGGGGCCCTCGTCTATCCGCTCGCCCGGAAGAGTGAGAAGTTTCCCTTTCTCAACATGGAGGCGCAGGGATTCATTAACGCGACGATTGCCACTCCCCACGAGCTGTTCAAGGCGTTCCTTGAGGGAAACGCGTTTATCGAGCGCATGATTTACGAGAAGATCGGGTCCATCGGGTATGACGTGGGAGACAGGGTTTTTTCAATGGGGGGAGGAGCGAACAGCGGGCCCTGGATGCAGATCAGGGCGGACGTGCTTAACAAATCGGTGTGCAGAGCACGGGAGGTCGAGGCGGCTTTCGGGGCCGCGATCATCGCTGCAAGCGGCGTGTATTTCTCCACCATAACCGAGGCGATCGACCACATGGTGAACATAGACCGGACCTGCGATCCGGACCCTGGGACGGTCGAGCGGTACGATGATATTTACCGCAGATTTAAGCAGGAGATGAAGCTCCGCGGCCTGGTATAGACGACACTTGGTGACAGTTCCTTTAGGAACTGTCACCAAGAAAAAGGGGACACTTACCTTGGTAAGTGTCCCCTGATTAACTGTCCCCAAATCAAGTGTCCCCGCCTGGTGCTACTTGAAGTACTTCAGGGCGTAGACGCTTAGGTCGTCGTCAGCGGCAAGGGAGCAGACCGCGTGTAAATTCCCGTCACTGTCGACCGCGAGGCTCCACCTCTCAAATTCCGAGTAGTCGTATTCGCCCGTGATGACCTCGGTTTCGCCCCATCCCTCGGTCGGCACGTACCGCGTTGCAAGCATGCTGAGTATGGGCGCTGCCAGCGAGCCCGTGTATCCGCCCGCTATCACGCTTACGATCCCAGCCTCGTCCATGACGATTTCGGGATTGGTGTTCATGTCCCAGTCGGGAAAGAGATCGACCTCCGGAAGCCAGTTGTCCGCCACCTCGCTGTACCTGCGCGCCTTGGAGCGCAGTTCGCTGTGGTCCTCCGGATACTCGTACCACGCCACGAAAACGTCGTCCGCGGTGGGCACTGCCACGACCCTCGGCTGCTCCGCATCCCAGGTTCCGCTCACGCCGGAGACCCTGTCAGGCCCCTGCCATACAAAAGGCTCCTCTCCCACCAGGTGCGCCGAGAACCAGACATCTTCACGCTCGTTTCCGTCGTCCACGTCGTCTTGGGCCCAGACAACGGCGAAGTCGCCGTCCGTGTCTGACGCGCATGCAGGCTGGTTGATGCTCGTTCCGACCGCGACCTCTGCGATCTCGACCGGAGCTTCGCCCCAGGTATTTTCCGACCAGTCGTGGAATATGGCGTTCACCGACTGTGCGTCTTCGGGATCCGTGATGGTTTTATCCTGGTACCACACGACCATGAAATCCCCGAAGGGATCGCAGGCGACGTCCGGCTTGTGCGCGTAGCCCCATGTCTCGTCATGGTCTGAAACAATGTCCGCGTCGCCTATTCCAATCGGCCATAAATCCACGTCGGAATAGTCGTACCGCTTACAGTAGATTTTCATGTCTTCCTCGCCCGTCTCCTGGCACCATGCCATCATCGCGTCCCCGTTCGTGGGCTGCATGACCACCACGGGCTCCTTGACCCGAAGCGCAGCGGGCCCGGCAGTGGTGAGCTCCTGCTCGCCGATCCACCCGTAGGCTATCTGATATTTCTTCGCGAATATCTGCTGGAAGTGCCCCCAGTAGTCCTCTGGGACCATGGTCTGTGCCCAAATTACGATCGCGTTCCCTTGCGAGTCCATGGCCACCCGCACCTCTGCCGCGTCGTTCGACGAGGAGATGGCCACCGGGTCCGTCCACGCGTTGTTCGAGGGAACGTACATGCTGGCGTACACTGTGCCCGTGTAATGCGTGTGGTCGCTCACGGTGTACTCGTTTTCGATCCGTATCCACGCGGCAGTCGCGTACCCGTCGGCGTTCGCAGCCACGTCGCAGAATTCGGACGGCATGCCCGTGTCCTCTATTATCGACTCCAGGTTCCAGTTGCTCGTGGTGAAGGTCCAGGATTCCAGCTCGGCATCGTTACCCGCGAGGTCCGTGGCCTCCCAACCGACCTGGGCCTCGTACTCGGTGCCCGTGTTGAGGTTCATGGTGCCTGTGTTCGGGTTCACGCCGGGCGTGAAGGTAACGGTGCGGTCCGCGTATGATACGGTCCCGTCAACGTAGCTGACGTTGCCCAGGTAGAAGGTGCTCTGCGAAACGGTCGCGGGGTCCAGGTCCTCGCTGAACTCCGCCGTTATCGGGGTGTTTATCCTTACCCTGGTCTCACCATCTTCGGGAGAGGTGGAAATCACCGTGGGGGCCGTGGAATCCGGATTAAGCCCGGATTGAAAATCCCACACGTAGTTCTGCGCGAGCGCGTTCCCGGCGGTGTCCGTAGCGCCCGTAGTGATCGTAGCCCGGTACCATGTCCCGTAGGACAGGTTTTCCGTGGGCGTGAAGGTCGCGGCCAGGCTCGATGCCGAGTAGGCGACGGTCCCAATCACGGAACGCTCGGCAAGGGAGTCAACGCCCCGGTCGGAGGCGATCTCGAGCAAGAAGGTCGTATCCGAAATGGTCGAGGCATCCATGGCCTCGCTGAAGGTCGCGGTGACCGCGCTGTTGACGGCAGCGCCCGTTCCATTTAAGCCCGGTACCGTGCTCACAACCGTGGGCGGCGTCGTGTCCGTGGTGTCACCGTCTCCGCCACCCCCGCCTCCTCCGCAGGAAGCCAGGGCCAATACGATAAAGATAGTTCCGGCAAGCAGCAGGATGTTTCGCTTCATTATTATTTCCCCTCCTCATCAATGTTTTTATGCATACTATTTCACTAATGCATATTTTAAATGTTGTTTTATTAACAGATAATCTATCACGGAAATACCGGGCACACTTGGAAATGCCGAAGAAATGTTATAAAAATAATACGATTAAACAAGGTTTTTGTCTATCCAAAACAGGGGTGAGCCGGCCCTTTCCAAAAAGCATTAATATTGTCGCTGTTAACCGTGCAGCGCGGAGTAAATCTGCGGGTACATAATACATCCGGGGAATAAAAAAAAGAGGGGACACTCGCCTGAAAAAATGTCCCCTCCATCGGTATCCTGGTGACAGTTCCTTTAGGAACTGTCACAAAAGGAACTGTCACCATTATGATTGGGGACACCCGTTTTAGTGGGTGTCCCCAAAAATATTACTTTTTATATCTGAGGTCGTAGATTCTTGTATCGTCCCCGACCGCGAAAGAGCAGACGGCGTGCATATCTCCGTTTCCGTCGATCGCGAGGCTCCATCTGGAGAAGGGTGAATAGTCATACTCCCCGACGGTGAGGACCTCGGTATCGCCCCATCCATCGCCGGGCACGTACTGCGTGGCTATGATGTGGAGAATGGGCTCCTGCAATGTGCCCGTGTACCCCCCTGCTATGACCGTTACAATCTCATCCTCGTCTATCACGATCTCGGGATCGGAGCTCATGTCCCAGTCGGGAAAGAGATCGACCCGGGGCAGCCAGTCCGCGGCCGCGCTATACCTGCGCGCCTTGCAGTGCATTTCGCTGTGGTCCGCCGGGTACTCATACCAGACCGCGAACGCATCGTTACTGCCCGGTACCGCCGCGATCCTCGGCTGCTCGGCGTCCCAGTCGCCGGTCAGGTTCGAGAGTTTTTTCGGAGCATTCCATTCGCCTTCCACATACCCGGCAACGTAGACGTTCTCCCGCTCGTTCCCGTCGTCCACATTGTCCTGTGTCCAGACAACGGCGAAGTTGCCGTCCTTGTCCGACCCGCATCTCGGTTGGTTTACGCTCGCGCCGACGCCGGTATCGGAGATCTCATGCGGTTCTTCCCCATTTCCGGACCAATTGTAATAATATGCGCATACGGCCTGGGTCGGGTCTCCATCCGGTGGAGAGAGGTATTTATCCTGGTACCACACGGCAAGAACATTTCCGCCCGGATCGAATGTGAGGTCGGGTCTGAAGGCGTATCCCCATCCCGTGCCCTGTTCGTTTGATATCGCTTCTTCTAATTCCAATATGCCCACAGGCCAGGTTTCTCCCGCCTCAAATCTCGCACAGTATATTTCCATGGCCACTTCATCTGCTTCCTCGCGCCAGGCCATCATCACGTTCCCGTCCGGGTGCATGGCCACCACGGGCTCCTTGACCCGCAGGTTGCTCCCGCCCGTGAGCATGACCGCGTCGCCCCAACCCCGTGTCTCGGGAGGGTCGACGAAAGCGTACTCGGTCACGTACCGCTTCGCCCATATTTCCTCGAAATGTCCCCAGTAATCCTCTATATCGCCCTCGCGCTTCAGCACCTGAGACCAGATCACAACCGCGTTCCCGTCCGAATCCATGGCGACCCGAACCTCGGCCGCGTCGTCCGATAATGAAACGACGACCGGGTCTCCCCAGCCGCCTGAGGTGTACCTGCTCGCGCACACCTTGCCCGTGTAGTAGGTCATATCGGTTTCATAGTCTTCATAATCGTCCGCGTCCACGAAGTACTCGTGGGTAAGCTCTATCCACGCCGCGATTGCGCCTCCAAACCCGTCAGCCGCGACACTGCAGAGCCCGGAAGGCGAGCTCGTGCCCTCGATCTTCTCCTCCAGGTTCCAGTGGCTGGTAGTGAAGCTCCAGGACTCTGACACAGCCGGGTTGCCGGCCAGGTCCGTGGCTCCGGAAGAAACTGACGCCGTGTACTCGGTACCCGTTTCGAACATGCCGTCGGGCGCGAATGTCGCGGTGCGGTCCGCGTATGACACCGAACCCTCAACGATGAGTCCGGCGTCCTCGAGCGAAAAGCTGTCCGCATTCACGGTCGCGGTGGCCATGTCCTCGCTGAACTCCGCGGAGATTTCGGTGTCTATCTTCACCATGGTATCCCCGTCCGCGGGATAGGTGGAAATCACCGTGGGAGCCGTGGAATCGACGGCTTGTCCGGTTTGAAAGTCCCACCCGTAGTTCTGCGCGAGCGCGTTTCCGGCCGTGTCCGTCACGCCCGTTGTGATCGTTGCCCGGTACCATGTCCCGTAGGACAGGTTTGCCGAGGGCGTGAAGGTCGCGGTCAGGCTCGAGGCCGAGTAAGCGACACTTCCGGTTACGGAACGCTCGGCGAGGGAGTCAACACCCCGTCCCGTGGCGATATCGAGCGTGAAGGTAGAGCCCGTTATGGTCGCCGGATCCATTGCCTCGCTGAAGGTCGCTGATATACCGCTGTTTATCGCGACGCCCGTCCCGTCAGAAGCCGGTACCGTGCTCGACACCGTGGGCGGGAACGTGTCCGTAGTGGTTCCGCCGTCGCCGTCTCCATCGCCTCCATCTCCACCTCCCCCGCAGGAGGCCAGGGCAAGGGCCATGAAAGCCATCCCTGCTAGTATCAATATATTCAGTTTTTTCATAACTCCCCTCCTTTTACAATGTGGTTATGCGCAAAAAATTAATGAATAATATTATGATTAATTTTATCTATTGACAGTGTATCACCTAACTGAGGGAAATACAATTGTTAATTATAAGATTTCGATTAAATTACGCGGTCGATGAATGACTCAATGATCAGCGGGTCCGTTTATTCACCGTCCGTGGTCTGGATGACGAGCGTGCTGAGCAGGATGAGGTCCGAGGTATCGGAGTAATCGTACTGGTAGAGGCCCCCGGGCCCCACCACGATCGCAGAGGCATCAGTCAGAATGACATCGTAAGTCTCGTAGTCGGAAATGTGGTCCAGCAGCTCGATACTGGCAGGGTCATTCACGTCATAGACCTTGAGCCCCGCCGCGCCGTCGCAGATGAAGAGGATGTCGCCGTCAATGCCCAGGCCGTAGGGTCCCTGCATGGCCCAGCTCTTTACGAGAACGGGTTCCTCGATGT
>CAYWUT010000041.1:0-1263 GCA_964460545.1 uncultured Spirochaetota bacterium | reverse complement strand
TGCACGCCCTCGTAGAGCTCGTTCACGAAGACGAAGTCGTCCTTCAGATAAATCTTGCCCGTGTTTTGGAGCGTACGGGGAGACGAGGTCCGTACGGACGTGCGGAGCTCGTCGAAGGTGAGGTACTCCGGCTCGTATACCGTTCTCGTAACGGTACCGTTCGAAGAACCCGAGTCCGTGCATGAAATCATGAGAATCATGGTTATGAAAATGAGAGCCCACCATACAAGCCTCTTCATTTTATTCTCCTTTCAATCCTTTTCCCCTGACCGCGCTTCCGTGTTAAACAGGCAGGTGAATTTCACCGCTATGCTTCGGGTTGTAGGCAAATACGTGTTCCTCTAACACCGTGACAACGGGTCTGGTATCTTCGGATAAATCATGCACCTTTCTGTCTCCCCTGCGGAAGAACGGATGACGTTCTCCCTGGACCATGAGGCTGGGGATCCTCCTCCTCCATTTTAACACGGATAGCATGGATGGGCAGTGAAATAATCGTCTGAGTTATCGAATGAAACCGGGAGCCCGGCTTCATCGGATCCCGGATATGCACGGCAATCCATGTATCCCCATTGGGCGGGGCCGGCGGCCCCGCTTTTTTAACCCTTCACCCGAGTAATAAAATACAAATCATCCCCTCCGGGCCTTCTGTATAAAATAATCGCTATTAGTGATAAAATTTATATTGCATATTACTATGAACAATATGCTATAATTGGTGCCAAGATCATATAAAGGAGGATATAAGCCATGAGGAAGAGCATATTATTTATTATACTATCGTCAATCCTATTAATTGTTATTATTACAGGGGGCTGCGGGGGAGGGGGCGGCGATGGTGACGGCGCTGACGGCGACGGTGACGGCGACGGGGCCGACACCACGCCCCCGACCGTGGTGTCCACCGTGCCCGCGGCCGATGCGACGGGCGTGGCGATCAACAGCGCGATCACCGCGACCTTCAGTGAGGACATGGACCCTGCAACGATCACGGCGTCCACCTTCACGCTCGAGGAGGGGAACGGGGGATTGTCAGCAGGCGGTACACGTGCCCTGGATGCTACGGTCACCTACACGGCGTCGAGCAGAACCGCGACCCTGACCCCGGCCGGGGATTTCACCTCCTTGACGGGGTACACGGCGACCATTACCACGGGCGTAACGGACACCTCGGGGAACGCGCTTGCGCAGGCCTACACCTGGAGCTTCACCTCGGGGCAGGCCCCGGACACCACGCCTCCCGAGGTGGTATCCACTTTTCCC
>CAYWUT010000040.1:5045-25387 GCA_964460545.1 uncultured Spirochaetota bacterium | reverse complement strand
AGGAACAAGATGCTCGATCAGAAAAGCTACACCGTGGAAGTAAAGACCGTTGAAGAGATGAACGTAGCGTACGTGCGGCACACCGGGCCCTACAAGGGCGACGAGAACCTGTTTTCCGATCTCTTCAACAGGCTCTGCACCTGGGCCGGACCCCGCGACCTGCTCGCGGACCCCGACCTGAAGATGCTGGCGGTCTACCACGACAACCCGGACGTGACGGACGATAAGAACCTCAGGGTGAGCGTGTGCATGACGGTCCCAGAGTCCACCGAGGTGTCGGGCGAGGTCGGCTCCATGATTATACCCGGCGGAAAGTACGCGATCGGACACTTCGAGATAAACGCGGACCAGTACGAGGAGGCATGGAACGCGCTCTACGGGAACTGGCTCCCCTCCAGCGGGTATCAGCCGGACGACCGGCCGCCCTTCGAGCTCTACCGCAACGATCCCAAAAACCACCCCGAGGGGAAGCACATCGTGGATATCTACCTGCCGGTCAAACCGCTCTGACCGTGAGTGGACATGGATGGGGTCCGAATCCGGTTTGCCGCCCGGCTTAACGGCCGGTGCCGGAGAGGACCCTCTCCGTCTCGCGGGCGACCACGAGCTCCTCGTTCGCAGGTATGACCCACGCCTGAATGGACGAGCCCGGCTCCGTGATGCGGGCTTCTCCATCCGGGCTTTCGTTCGCCTCTTTATCCAGCCGCATCCCCATGAAGGACAGGCACGAGCATACCTCTCTCCTCACACGGACGCTGTTCTCCCCGATACCGCCCGTAAACGCGACCGCGTCGATCCCCTGCAGCATCACGAGGTACTCGCCCACGTACCGCTGAACGTCGTACACGAACTTGCGCAGCGCGAGCTCCGCCCGCCCGTTTCCGCCTTCGGCCTCTTTTTCGATCACGGCCATATCGCCCTCCATCCCGGAAATGCCTCGCAGGCCCCCTTCCGTGCAGAGCAGCTCGAACACCTCGTCGTAGGAAATGCCGAGTTTTTTCTTCATGTGCCGGATGACGAATGCATCGAGGTCGCCGCATCGGTTCGAATGTACCACCCCGCTCTGCAGAGAGAAACCGAACGAAGTATCCACCGATTTCCCGTCGAGGATGGCGCATATGCTCGAGCTTCCACCGAGGTGGCAGCTTATGACCCTGCGGGCATCAGGCACGAGCGCCCCCACCCGCTCCGAAATCCAGCTGTGCGACGCGCCGTGGAAACCGAGCTTCTCCACACCGTGCTCCGCGTACCATTCGTAGGGCGCGGGGTATATCCTCCGTTCGGGCGGAATAGCGGTGTGGAAATGGGGCTCGAACAGCCCCACGAGCGGAAGGTCGGGGTATTTCTCGAGAAACACTGATATGACCGTTATGTAGTGGCGGTTGTGCGCGGGCGCCACGGTGAGATACTCCCGCATTTCGTCGATCACGTCCCGCGTCAGCCGCTCCGCCCCCCGGTACCGTCCTCCGTGCACGGTCTTGAATCCCACGCCGTCGGGGTCGGGAAAACCGTCCTCTTTCAGCATTGCGAGCGCTGTACCGACCGCGTCCGTGTAATCGATGCGGTCCAGGTTCTTCTCCCTGGGGCCCTTTCCATGGTCCCAGGCGTACACGGACCGCTCGTATCCGATATTCGTTATCTTTCCCCGTGCGGGGGAAGCCCCGGTTTTAAAATCCTTTTCCGCGGTATCGAAAAGGCGGTACTTGAACGAGGTGCTCCCTGCGTTCGCAACGAGTATTTTCATGAAAGGCTCCTTTTCAGCCTTCACCCTTTTCGGGATTGAGAAGAATGAGGGCGGTGCAGACGACCGCGAGCACGAGCATGCCCCCGCCACCGGCCGAAAGGGCCGTGGTAAAGCCGTAGCGGTCAATGAGGTAACCGAGCACGGGCGCGAGCAGCCCCGGCCCTCCCCGGCTCGCGAAGTAATAGATCCCGAGAACGGTGGAGCGCCCCTTTTCCGGCGCGTGTCCGATGACATAGGACTCCGATGCGGGCATGCTCATGTACTGGGCCATTCCCAGGCAGAGGAGCACGGCCGTGATGCTCCATCCCACGGACGTGTGATTGAGCAGATAGATAAAGGGGCCGGCAAGCAGGCCGGCGATGAGGATGATGGGTATCTTGCCGATCCGGTCCGAGAAGAAACCGGCGGCCGGACCCGCCCACAGACCGGCAAGGTGCGCGACCGAGAGCAGCAGGGCCGCGGCCTCTTTGGATCCGCCCAGCTCGTCCACCACGAAGAGCGGAACGAAGGAGATCGTGGTATAGATAAAAATCTGGATGAGCGTCGAAAGGATGATGACCGGCACGAGCCTTCCCGCTGAGTGCGCCCTCTCTCCGGATCCCGTGGCCGTCTTTTTTTCGGCCGTTCCTTTCTCCCTCACGTACCCCCACCCCTTCAGCATGAAGAAGAAGAATATCCCGAAGAGGAGCATGGGAACCGAGAGTGTGATAAAGGCCCCGCGCCATCCAAAGACACGTGCGATGCCGACCGCGATAAACGGCGCGATAAAGAAGCTCCCCGTGCCTCCAATCTGATGTATTCCCAGTGCCTTGCCCCGGTGAGCGGGGTCGACGGCCGAGGATATGAGCGGGGACGCCGAGGGATGATACCCCCCTCCCGCTATGCCCATGAACACGAGCACTACGGCCATGACAAAAAAACCGGGGGCCAGACCGACGAGCAGGCCGAACAGGGAAACACCCGATATGCCGATCAGGATGAGCCGTGCGTACCCCACCCGGTCTCCGAGCCATCCTCCGGGAAGCTGGGCGAAACCGTAGGCTATGTTGAGCGCGGAGATAAGAAACCCGACGCGGGTGTAGTCGAAACCGAAGCTCTCCCTGATAAAGGGCATGAGCGGCGTCAGGAGGGCCTGAACGAGATGATGGCCCAGGTGCGCGAAAACGAACAGGGGCAGGACCAGGAGGAACACGGTACGGCCGTCGGGCTTTTTCATGGTTGTTCCCCTAAAGGCGTGGTAAAGGGGAATATAAGAACGTTAAAGGCCGGTTCAAAGGAAATAACACCGCCCCGCGCACGGGATCCGTTACGGCCCCATGCAACGAAACCGGGGACTTGCAACCTCACCACCCCGGATCGAAGGGCGCCGTGATAACGGGCACATTCTCTCTTCCGAGCGTGCTGCCGTCTCCCATGGTCCCGTACTGGTTTGCCCCCCACGACCTGACCGATCCGTCCGATTTCAGGGCCGCGGAGTGGGGATAGTTCATGTTCGTTCCGCCGGTAAGGCGCGAGACGCCCGTCAGGTACCCGTTCCCGTTCTCCCCGTGCACTTTAACCGGCCGCTCCTCGTTCTGATAGGTGGCCCCCAGGTCGTTCCCGATCTCCCCGTCCCAGTTCTTTCCCCAGGCCCAGGCCGCGGACCCGCCGCTCGAGACCGCGAGCGAGTGTTCGTACCCCGCCCCGACGGACCCGATACCGCTCAGCGGCGCGGACCCGTCCTCGTTAAAAACCTGCTCCGCGTACCAGCTGTACAGGCCGTCTCCCGAGGAGCCGTTCCCGATCTGCCCGTGCTCGTTCTGTCCCCATGCCCACACCGAGCCGCCCGAGGTGCGCGCCAGGCCGTGGAAGTACCCGCACGCGATTGAGGAGATACCCGAGAGGTTCGTGGATGATCCCGTTTTCACGTTCCCGGGGTAGTACCGCCTATCTTCTCCACCACCGCCTATGCCGAGCTGGCCCTGGCCGTTATAACCCCACGCGTACACCGCGCCGCTGTCTGCAAGGGCTATCGAAAGCGAGGCCCCGGCATCCACGGAGCTGATTCCCGTGAGCGTTCCCGTGCCGCTCGTGCCGACCACGGTAACGGGGAGCATACTGTCGGTCGTGGGCCCTCCCGTGTTGTTGCCGAGCTGGCCGTAGGCATTTCCCCCGCACGACATGACCGTACCGCCGCTTATAAGGAAAAGCGAGTGGTCCGATCCGGCCGCGACCCCGGCCACGTTTGCCAGCGGGTTCGTTCCGTCCGTGGTCACGCGTACGGGCGTACTCGAGTTCGTGGTATTGTTCTGTCCGAGCTGCCCGACGCTGTTTCTTCCCCATCCCCATGCATTCGTGCCATTCGCAGCGAGCGCGTGGCTGCCTCCGGCAGCTATGGCCGTGATCCCGCTCAAATAGCCGGACCCTCCCTCTCCCTTGACCCGTACCGGTGTCGACCGGTTCGTCTCCGTTCCGTCCCCGAGCTGGCCGTAGTAATTATAGCCCCAGGACCACACGTACCCGTCCTGATCGAGCGCCAGGGTGAACTGGGACCCCGAATCGATCGCCGTGATGTGCGCGAACCGCGTAACCGGGTTCGGGTAGTCCACCTGCGTTTCGCTGCCTATGCCGAGCTGGCCCACTGTGTTGCGGCCCCAGCCCCACACCCCGTCGCTTCGCACTCCAATGGAGTGCCCGCCCCCTACACCGGACTTTCCGCCCGCGGTTACCGCCCTTACGCCCGAGAAGGTGCCCGTACTGTTCAGACCCTGCACGGAGACCGGGACGTTCGACCCGCCTTCTTCGCCGGTACCCAGCTCGTCGTAATCGTTCCCGCCCCACGCGAGGAGGCTGCCCGAGTCTGTCACGGCGAGGGTGTGACGTCCTCCGCCTGAAACCGTTCTTATGCCCGAGAGAACGCCCGAGCCCCCGACACCGAGCACCTGCACTGCCGTGAGGCTGCGGCTTCCGCTCGCGCCCCCGTCGCCGAGCTCGCCGTTCCCGTTGTTTCCCCATGTCCATACCGTTCCGTCGTCAAGAACCGCGACCCCGTGCAGGCTCCCGGCCGATACATAAACCACGTTTTGAAGGGGCGTGGACCCGTCCGTGGTCACGTGAGCGGGCGTGTACTTGTTCGAGTCCGTGCCGTCCCCGATCTGCCCGCTTCCGTTACTGCCCCAGCCCCACACCGTGCCGTCCATGCCGAGGGCGAGCGAGTAGTTGCCGTTTGCCGATACCTGAACGATCCCTGAAAGGTACCCGGCACCTCCCTCTCCCCGCACCTGCACCGGACAGGCGCTGTTCGATCCCATGCCGTCCCCGAGCTGGCCGCTTCCGTTACTGCCCCAGCCCCACACCGTGCCGTCCTCCTTCAGTGCCACGCAATGATAATCCCCGGCGGCGACTCCCACGATATTACTGAGGGACCCGGTACAGGTCTCGCTGACCACGGTAACGGGCGTATTGACACGAACGCCCGTGCCCAGGCTCCCGTGACCGAGCTGGCCCACGTACCCGTCTCCCCAGGTTTTGACCGTGCCGGTGTCCAGGAGCGCCACCGCGTGATTCGTGCCCCCGTCTATGGCTATGACCCCGCCCAGGGTTCCGCTGCCCCCCTCGCCCAGGACCTGCACGGGAACGTCGCTGTCCACGTACGAGCCGTCCCCGAGCATGCCGTCGTTGTTATGTCCCCAGCACCAGGCGCTCCCCGACCGCGTCACCGCGGCGGTGAAGTAAACTCCCGCGCCCGCTATATTCCCGGGCGGAACCACCCTGAGAATGCCGGCGTTCTCCGATTCCGTGTCGAATTTGACGGCCTTGACCGCGAACTTGTACTCCGCGAAGTTACTGAGCCCGGTAAAGGGGTACTCCGTGGTTCCCGCGGCTATTTCCCTGTGTATGCCGTTATCGACTCCCGGCTCGGTCCCGTCGCTCGTGTAGTAGATGTGGTAGCACTCCGCGTCCGGGTCCTCGTGCCAGTACACGGTGACGGTTCCGTCCTCCGGCCTGAAGGTCGCCTCCACCTCGTGCCCGTCGGGTGTCGCGTCCACGGACCGTGGTCCCGATAAATTCCCCTCCTCGTCGTAGGCAAAGAAGGAGTAGTAGTATGTTTTCCCGTTCGTCAGTTCCATGTCCGTGTACACCCCGTCCAGGCCGTCGTACACCGTGACCCCGTCCGAGACGGAGGAGGGGAAGTCGTCCCCGCTCCGCACCACGCATACGCCCGCCAGGTCCGTGTCCGTGGGATTGTCCCAGGTCAGCTTCACGAGCCCGTTCCAGGGTTCAGCGGTCAATCCGTCCGCAGTGGCCGGCGCGTCCGTCTCGTAGACCGTGAGCGTATAGTCGAAATCCTGGACCACGTCGGACATGACGAGGCTTATATCCGTTTCCTGATTCTCCTCCGTGTCGTTGGTGAAAACGATCTCGCGCGTCAGGGTGCCTGAGGTCAGGCTCATGGTCGGGGGGCTCACCTCCACGTTCGGGTTGGAGAGCTCGACCGATATGCTGCCCGACCAGACCAGGGTGTCCCCAGCGCTGTCGAGCGCGGTCACGGTCACCTCGACCGACTCGCCCGAGGAGCACCCGTAGTCGAACCCGCCGGGCCACGCCAGGTCGAATCCCACGGGCTGTATGGCGGATATGTGTGACACCACGATGGTGGAGTCAAGCACGGTGACCACGTCGAGGTAGCTCATGGTCATGCCCGTGACCTGATCGTCGTTCGTGGCATTGATGAAGGATATGTCACGCGTGATCGTCCCGTTTTCCAGGTTCAAAGATACGGGGCTCACCGTGATGTTCTGATTCGTGAGCACGATGTCCACCGTGCCGTCCCAGTCCAGTATAGTGCCCGAGTCGTCCAGTGCGTTTACCGTCACCTCGAGCGATTCCTGCGAAAGGCAGGTGTTGTCGAATCCCGAAGGCCACTCCAGGGAAAACGCCGCGGGCTTTATCGCCTCTTCCGGGGAAACGTTCAGGGACACGGACAGGTCGGTTACCACATTCCCCGAACTCAGCGTGATGCCCGTGACCTGATCCTCCTCCGACGAGTTGACAAAGGATATGCTTCGCGTAACCGTACCGCCGGATAGGTTTACGGAAGAGGGACTGACGGACACGCTCGCGTTCGTGACCTCGATCGTCACCGTGCCTGACCAGGCGAAGGCGGCGCCGTTCTGATCATATGCCGCGACCGTGATTTCGACCGGCTCGCCCGAGAGGCAGGTGAAGTCGAATCCCGCGGGCCAGGATATGCTGAAGGATGAGAGTACCCGGTCGGCCTCTGTAATATTCGCTCCCTCCGTGCAGGAGAAAAGGATCACAGGAAGGGTTAAGAGAAAAGCAATTGCCGCAAACAAAACGGTTCTTTTCCCTGCGGTGCGTACTCTGCGGTTGTGCATACGAAATATCCTCCATCGTTATCGAATGTAAAATTAATAATATCAAGTACAGCGGATTCCAGTTAAGTGTGATGCTGGAAAGGGATTACGACCCATGGTGAAAAAGGATTATCACCATTTTGTTTCTTTATAGCATATTACTCATTATATCACAAGTATTAACATAATAATAACAAATAAAAGCTTTTGGAAGAATTTTCCATATATAACGGTGCGGTTTCAGGTCCCGTGTATAATACGTACCATGCGGTTTTCTGTTGTAATCACACCATTGAAAGTACATCTTATAACCCTGTAACTGTGCTACCGTCAACAGGAATGCGCCGGAAAAGGAGTGTAGAAATACAGCTTTGATGAAATAGAAAAGGAATATCCCTCATGAAAGACAACTCAGGCACGCTGAAACGTGAAAAACTCGGGAGAACGGCCTCCTACTACGGGGCTTTCATAACGCTCGGTTTCGTCATGGGCGTCATAGGACCCACCCTTCCGGGGCTTGCGGAAAACACGGGAACCACGCTCAGCCGGATCAGCTACCTCTTCTCCATGCACGGATTCGGATACTTCCTCGGCTCGCTCCTGGGCGGCCAGCTCTACGACCATGTGAGGGGCCATCCCATCATCGGAGGCGCGCTCGTATTCGCCGCGCTCGCCATGGCCGTCATACCGTCGATCCCGTTTCTGTGGGTCCTCACCGGAATTTTTTTTCTTATGGGCGTGTGCACGGCCGCGATCGACGTGGGCGGCAACACCCTGATCGTGTGGGTGCACGGCAATGAGGTGGGACCGTACATGAACGGGCTCCACTTTTTCTTCGGGCTCGGAGCGTTCCTCGCGCCGATCGTAGTCGCACGGTCGATCGGCGCAAGCGGGCATATCGACCTGGCTTACTACATACTCGCCGGGGTGACACTGCCCATATCCTTCTTTCTCTTCAAACAGAAAAGCCCCGCTCCCCTTCACAAGCCGGGAGAGGAGGGTAGAAAGACCGGAAACGTTCTGCAGGTCGTGCTCATAGCGCTCTTCCTGGCCTTCCATGTTGGGGGAGAGCTGAGCTACGGCGGGTGGGTGTACACCTACGCGGTAACCAGGGGATTGGCGGACAAAACCCAGGGGGCGTACCTCACCTCCGTTTACTGGGGAGCTCTGACCCTCGGAAGGCTCGTCGGCGCTCTGGCCGCGACCCGTATGAAACCCGGCCGCATGCTCCTGGTGGATATAGCAGGTTCAATTCTGGCCGCCGGGGCCGTGCTCTTTTTCCAAAACTCCGCGCCCGCCCTCTGGGCGGGGTCAGCGCTCCTGGGGTTCTCCATCGCCTCGCTATTCGCATCCTCGATCAACTTCGCCGAAGAGGGAATCGGCATCACGGGACGGGTGGCGAGTTTTCTCATTGTCGGGGCAGGGGTGGGGTCCATGTTCTTCCCCTGGTTTATCGGCCAGATTTTCGAATCCCGGGGCCCGCGGATCATGCCGTTTTCAGTCTTATTGATGTTCATCGGCGCGGGTGTGGTGCTTGCGGCGCTCTTCATACTGCGGGTACGGCGGAAACGGTAACGGAATTACTGTGTCAGGCCCTGCCCGAGCTCATGAGCACGACCTCGTTCTTTTTCTTATAGAGCGCCACGAGCTCCTCGCGCGCGGGCCCCATGTACCTGCGCGTGTCGAACAGTGCAGGATTCTCCGTAAGGGTCTTGCGCACCACTGCCGTGGTCACAAGCAGCGCGTCCGAGGCGATGTTCACCTTGCACACGCAGATCCCGGCGGCGCGTCGTATCTGCTCCTCCGGTATTCCCACGGCCTCTTTGATTTCACCGCCGTACCGGTTGATCATGTCCACGTAACGCGCGGGAAGCGCGGAAGACCCGTGCAGCACGATGGGGAATCCCGGAATTCTTTTTTTTACATCCTCCAGTATATCGAACCGAAGCGGAGGCAGGGACTCTCCCGGCTTCACCTTTATCTTGGCAAGGCCGTGCGCCGTCCCGATCGATACCGCGAGCGAATCCACCCCTGAGCGCTTTACGAACTCCTGGGCCGCGGCCGGGTCCGTGTACCGGGATTCCTCGTGCGCCACGTCGTCCTCCACACCCGAGAGCGTGCCGAGCTCGCCCTCGACCGTGACGTCGTGCCCATGCGCGTGCTCCGCCACTTCACGCGTAATTTTTATATTCTCGTCGAAAGGGAGGGCCGATCCGTCTATCATGACCGATGAAAAGCCGTCCTCTATGCTCCTGGCGCACTCGTCCGGCGAGTCGCCATGATCCAGGTGCAGGGCGCAGGGTATCGGAACCCCCGACGCCCCTATTGTCTCGGCAGCGGCCTGCGCCATTCTCCGGACGAACTCGCGTCCCACATAGGCCCGCACACGTTTCGAGGCCTGAATAATAACGGGAGACCGCGTTTCAATACATGCGCGCACGATCGCCTGGAGCTGCTCCATGTTCACGAAATTATAGGCGGGAACCGCGTATCCCCCGTCATAGGCCTTCCTGAACATGTCCCGAGTACTCACAAAACCGATTTCCGAGTAGTGCATGATCGCTCCTCCGATATACCGGTACAATAGTAATTATACATCCCTTTCCGGTCGAGTACTCCCTTAAAGATGGATAGAATGGAGGAGTTTTTATATCAGGAAGATTGTAATACAACCGTTAAGGGACGGACCGGGCTATGAGAGAAAGCTGCTTTTCAGGTACCGGGAAAACCGTTCCAGCACCTCGGGCAGGTTTTCGCGTCCGAAACCGAACCGCACATGGTTTTTACCGTACTGGAACATCTCCGAGGGAACGAGCATGATCCCGGTTTCATTCAGCAGCTCATCGCAGAAGGGACGGGTATCATCCACGCAGTGCATGCGCGGGAGGCAGATCGAGCCCCCAATCGGTCTGTTCCAGGATATGAGCTCCCCGTATTCTTCGAAAAAACCGTCCAGTGACGCGATGTTGCGGGCGATACGCTCGTTTTGGAGCCTAATTATCGCGTCTCTGCTCCTGAGTCCCGCTATCGCCAGAATCTCCGAAGGCGCGCTGGAGCATATAGTGGTGTAGTCCTTGAACCCGTTCATGCGGCTCAGCACATCGCGATCCCGGGAGGCCAGCCATCCCACCCTGAGCCCCGGAAGGCCGAAGGTCTTTGACATGCCGAAGAGCGAAAAACCCCGCTCGTACACCTCGCATCCCGCGGGCAGGGTCACGCCCGGCCTAACCTCCAGGTACCGGTACATCTCGTCGGAAAAGAGGTAGGCTCCCCGTTCCCGTGCGATATCAACGATCGCGCGATAATCGTCAACCGGAGGGACAGACCCCGTGGGATTGTGAGGGAAATTCACGATGATGAGCTTCGTGTCTTCCCGTGTCAGGTCTTTCAATTTTTCCGGGTCGAAACGCCATCCCGCCTCTTCGTCGGGCCTCCAGGCGGCTACCTCGCACCCGATCGAGCGTGCCACCTCCTGCAGCGACTGATACGCGGGATCGGTACACACCACGCGGTCACCCTCCTTGAGAACCGCGTGCATGAACAGGAAGATGCACTCCTGAGGCACCCCGACAATAACGTCATCGGCCTCGATATTTTCGTACAGCAGGGCGATCTCCTCACGAAGGAGGGGGTGGCCCCGCGTCTCGGTGTAGGAAAGCTTCAGCCCCTCCCAGAGGGCCCGTGTCTCCCCGTCCGCGAGCTCGAGCAGCGCATGCATGGCGAGCGGTTCGCAGTCCGAGGCGGAGAGTAGGTACCGGGCACTGAACTCGTGGAGATCGAAGTACCGCTCCAGCTCGAAAGTCTTTATTTTCATCAATCCCCTCCGTTACCACCCTCATGAACCACTTCAGGCTTATTCAGTATCCGTATGAACTCTCCGACGGACCCGCACTCGCAACATGCCGGACAGGGCCCAGGGTCCTCGGAGTACAGTCAATGCCCGCAACTGGTGCATTTTCCGAAACTGAATATCCGTTTATCCGTCATCGAATTAACTTACAGCTTTCATTGCGGTTAATCAAACCGTCATCGCGCACAAAGTATTAATTCTCATCGCTCTATTAATCTAATAATTAATTGGAGGCATACTATTCCCCCAAACTTTCTTGAATATCCTTTATTCTCGACATACAATCAAAAAACCAGGGGATATGACTCATGAAGAACCTCATTGCTGCTGTTCAAAGACGGATTGTCCGGCAAATGGTATTATCTGAGTCGACCTGCAAAACAACTGAGGAGGAACTTCGATGCAGTCAAAAAGAATTATGGCAGTAGGTGCTCACCCCGACGATGTCGAGATTCTCTGCTCCGGCACGCTCGCCAAGCTGGTTAAAATGGGACACCACGTGACGATCGTACACGCGACCAACGGAGATGTAGGCCATTATTTCATCCCGGCCCCGGAGCTGGCCGAAATACGTGAAGCCGAGGCTTCGCGGGCCGCCGAGACCATCGGGGCGGATTCGATCGGTCTCGGTTTTCACGACTTCGGCGTGTACGACGATTGGGAAACGCTGCACACGTTCACCGACGTGATACGGCGTGTAAAACCGGACGTCATTATCACCCACGGCCCGACGGATTACCTGCCCGAACACATCAAGGTCGGACAGATCACGATCGGAGCCAGTTATGCCGCTTCCTGCCCGAATATAAAAACGTCCAACGATTTTCATGACAAGATACCTCCCATCTTCTTCATGGATACCATAGGCGCGATCGATTTCAAACCGACCCATTACGTAGACATCACGGAGGTGATCGAGCTCAAGCGTGAGGCGCTCGGAAAACATGAGAGCCAGCTGAAGTGGATGATGGAACGGTGGAATACCGATCTCATCGAGCTGATGGAATCAACGGGCAGAAACCGGGGTATCCAGTCGGGAGTCAAATACGCGGAAGCCTTCTCACAGTACCTCGTGTACGGGAGATTTCAGGCTGAAGACCAGCTGCCGGTCTGAAACATCATCATTATCATGCCCGCACTTGGTGTTTTCATATTTACACCTCCATGTGATGTGAAAACAAGATCTTTCCAAGTAATGAAAATACTACTATAAGGATATAACTTTCTATTGCTAAAGACATATGATAACATTATCCTGTAATAACAGCATATACCTCTTCTAAACAAGAAGGGCATTTAAATAATTGTTCATATTTTCGAACGAGCTTATCCTCGATTGCGCTTGTCCTTCAGCCCCCTCATTCGAGGGTAAACTTGTCCGGAGGGCTTGCCCTCGAATGAGGCGATTTCCTATCGAATGAGGGGGGAGGGGCGGTTTACCGCAGAATGAGAAACTGCTATAAAAGGAACTGTCACAAAAGGAACTGTCACCTGAGCGAGTCACCAGGGTGACAGTCACCGATCATGATGAAACGGGAGAACGGGATGGGCGAGATAAAAAAAGTTGCGGTCCTGGGTTCAAACGGAGCGATGGGGTCACACTCAGGCGGGATTTTCGCGCAGGCGGGTATTCACTGCCTCTTCTTCGCGCGTACCGAGGAGAAGGCCCTGCAGGGGATTGAAAACGCCGTGAACCAGGCGCGCAGCGACGTTCTCCGGGATTATATCACGCCCAAGACATACGACGATCTCGAAGGAGAAATACCCGGATGCGACTGGGTGTTCGAGGCCCTCGGCGAGAATATGGAGCTGAAGAAAAGGTACTTCGAGCGGATAGACGGGTGCAGGAACAGCGACACCGTTATTTCCACCATATCCTCCTCGCTTTCAATAGAAGACCTGGTGCGGGAGAGAAGCGACGGATTCAAGAACCGTTTCATGGGGGTCCATTTCTTCAACCCGCCGGGCAAACTTCCCGCAAACGAGCTCACCTATCACCCGTCGAATCCAGACGATCTGCGGGAATATATTGCGGATTTCTGCAAGGCAAAGCTTGCCCGGGTGAACATAGTCACGCACAACCGCCCCGGGTTCGCCGGAAACAGGATCGGTTTCCTCATGCTCAACGAGGCCGCCATTCTCGCGGAAACACTGGGAACGGGAAAGGTCGATTACCTCCTCGGTCCGTACACGGGACGCACGCTGCCCCCGCTCGCCACCCTGGACCTCGTGGGCATGGACGTCTACCGGGCGATCGTTGAATACGTATACGGCAATACGGACGACGAGCGTCACGACCGTTACGTTTTCCCGGAATACGCACGCGGGATGCTGGAAAAAGGCCTCCTCGGGCGTAAGGCGAAAAGCGGCTATTATAAAAAGGACCGGGACGGCACCATGCTCGCGATCTCGCCGAAAGACCTTTCCTACGGGCCGGCGAATGGCGAGACCGTAGATTTCGTCGAAGAAGCGAAACGGTTCATTCACGACGGCGAATACCTGAGGGCCGCAGACCTTGTCAAGAACGAACCATCCGAAGAGGGAGGGATCGTCAGGCGCTTCATACTCCAGTACGTCGCGTACAGCTACCACCGTATCGGCGAGGTAACGGACCTCGATCAGGGTATACACGGAATAGACAGGGTCATGGCATACGGATTCTCCTGGCTTCCTCCCTCTGGATGGGTCGACCTCTTCGGAGGCCCGGAAGAAACAATCAGGATGATGAAAAAAGATCAGATAGACGTGCCTGAGACGCTTGCGTGCCAGGATAGAGGGGCCCGCTGCCTTATACGGGATATTCAGAAGTACCTCATCGCGCGGTAACGTACCCGCCGGAAGGAGAGATGCCATGGAAAGAAGAACCTATATATTGGGAGGCTTTCAGACCGATTTCGCGAGAAACTGGACGAAAGAGGGCAAGGGTATCGCCGCGATGATACGCGAAGTCCTGGACGGCGGTTTCTCGAATACCGGCATAGACCTCAGGGAGGTCGACACGGTACACGTCGGCAATTTCGCGGGTGAGCTCTACACCATGCAGGCGCATCTCGGCTCGTTCGTGTGCAACTATCATCCCGCGCTGCGCGGTATACCGACCTCGCGGCATGAAGCCGCCTGCGCCTCGAGCTCGATCGCCACGCTCATGGCACGCGCGGAAATCGAGGCCGGCATCTATGACCTCTCCCTGGTGGTTGGGGTCGAGCTCATGAAGTCGGTCGATTCTCAAACGGGCGGCGCATATCTCGGAACCGCGGGCTGGTACGAGAAGGAGTGCGACGGGATCGATTTCCCGTTTCCGAAACTCTTCGACCGGCTCTACGACGTATATGACGAGAAGTACGGGGTAAAGTACGAACATCTGGCGCGCGTGTCCACGATTAACTACGACAACGCCAAACGGAACCCGAACGCACAGACCCGCGACTGGTACATGAACTACCGGCACGCATGCGGCAGTGGAGATTTCAATCGCGTGATAGGCAAGAGGCTCCGGGCCTCGGACTGCTCACAGGTTACCGACGGCGCAGCGGTCCTTTTCCTCGCATCCGGCGAGTATGCGTCCCGGTATGCAAAACAGAGGGACCTCGCTATTGAAAAGATCCCCTACATCCAGGGCTGGGGTCACAGGACGGCTCCGATCCTCTTCGACGACAAGGCCGAGGAAGCAAAGAAGCACGAGTACGCACTGCCGCACACGAGAGCGGCGATAACGGACGCCTATGGCCGTGCCGGTATCAGCGGGCCGTCCGACCTCTCGTGCATAGAGACGCACGACTGTTTTTCCATCACGGAATACGCCGCTATAGAACACTTCGGGCTTGCAGCTCCGGGCGAGGCTTATAAGAGGCTGGAGGACGGGACCATCGAGATGGGAGGAAGCTGCCCCGTCAATCCGTCCGGCGGCCTCATCGGATGCGGCCACCCCGTCGGCGCCACGGGCGCGAGACAGCTTCTTGACGGGTACCTGCAAATATCAGGAAATGCCGGTTCATACCAGGTCGAGGGAGCGAACCGAATAGCGGTACTCAATATTGGCGGATCGGCGACCACGAATGTCGTGCACATCATCGGCAGGGACGGGTGACCCTTTAAAACGGGGACGCCTAGAACGGGGAGGCGTTTCTCCTGCGTATAGCCACCATGTCGACCATCGATCTTTCCGAAAGTGACAGCAGGAAGAGAACGACCCTGGCAATATCCTCCGGATGTATGAGCTGACTGCTGTCCAGGTCCGGCCTTGCGTCTCTAATCAACTCGGTATCCACGGCACCGGGGCATATAACGGAAACACGAATATCATGTTTCTGTGCTTCCGCCCCAAGCGATTTGGTTATACCGACAATGGCGTGCTTGCTTGCCGCGTATGCCGACTGCTTGGGATACCCCTTGATTCCCTGCATGCTGGAGATATTGATAATGTACCCGGACTTTCGGGGATCATGAGCTTCATGGCACACTGACAGCACTGATAGGTCCCTCTTACATTGACTCTATATATTGCATCGAGCTTCTCGAGGGGGAACCCTACCAGCTCGTCGTAGTACCCGATCCCCGCGTTGTTTACCAGTATATCCAGTTTCTTGAACTTCTTCTCGATTTCGGAAAAGAGATGGACAACATCGTCTTCCATGGACAGGTCCGCCGGGATAACGGTTACCTCACCCCCCTCACCCGTGATAAGGTTTTTCACTTCCGCAAGTTTTTCCCTGTCCCTCGCTGATAGCACAACATGCGCTCCGCATCGGGACAGGGCGATACCGATATCCTTCCCGATCCCCCTGCTTGCACCGGTGATTAGTGCCGTCTTGCCGTTTAAGTTAAATTCCATTTTATTGACCCACCCCACATCTTAACCCTGCTATTTCTCGCCATCCGCAACCCTGTGAATGGTTATTTCAAACTTGGATACATCCCCCCTGTGATACGAGGTAAAATATTCTATGGGCCGCGAATTATCGAGATAGGAAACATTTTCGAGCGTAATGATCGGCGACCCCCTCCTTACCTGGAGCGTAGCCGCAATGTCCTTGTCGGCCACACAGGCGCCGATAAACCGATGCCCCCTGTGAATCCTGAGCCCGTATTTTTTCTCGATGAGATAGTAAAGCGACTGCCGGGTCAGATCCTCATGAATAAGCTCCGGGCAAAGCTCGTTTGATACATAAGTGGTGGATAACGCCGCAGGCTTGCCGTCCAGTTCCCTTACCCTTCTTATTTTGACGACAGGCGCCCCTTCTTTTATTTCCAGCAGCCGGGCTATCTTCTCATCGGAATCCACCAGTACCTGTTCGAGTATTGTATTGGATACGGTAAATCCCCGTTTTTGCATATCCTCCGTAAAACCGGTGAGATTCTGAACCAGGCCTTCGATGAATACCGGCTCCGTGATGAATGCACCCTTTCCCTTTTTAGTAATCAAATATCCCTCGTTCTGCAGCTCCTTTAATGCCTGCCGCACAACGGTTCTACTCACGTCAAAAAAATCGCAGAACTCGGACTCAGACGGTATCTTCTGACTGGGGGCCCAGTTTTTCGACTTGATCTGGGAGATAATCAGGGTCTTCAACTGATGATAGTATGGTATGGGACTTTCCTTCTTAATCAGGTTCCTCTGAGCCTCATCCGTTAATTTCACACTGTCATTTTCTACCATCAAATCAACCCCTTCCGGAGCATAATTGCCGCCGGCTATCTTCCTCCTGAAACGGATATGCACTGCCCGGTTATGTAACCTGCTTCATCGGACGCCAGATAAGCCACGAGTGACGCAACATCTTCGGGGAGACCGATCCTTCCGACGGGTATGTCCTTTACATAGTCCCTGGTGACCTCTTCATAGGTTTTCCCCGTTTTTTTCATCCTTTCCCTGAGGAGGTTCTCGATCATATCCGTCTTTATTCTGCTGGGACACACCGCATTGACCGTAATCCCGTATTTCGCCACATCATGCGACAGGGCTTCCGTGAACCCGTTCAATCCGAACTTGGACGCGCTGTAATGCGAATGAAGCGGCCTCCCGAACTTCCCGGCCTGGGAAGAAATATTGATTATTCTTCCATAACCTTTTTCCATCATGTTCTTCAGTATATATTTCGTTGTGAACACGATTCCGTTCAAATTAATGTCTATGCACCTTTTCCATTCCTCTTCCGTTATATCCGGAAAGAATTTTTCATATCCGATACCCGCGGAATTCACGAGTACGTGCAGCTGTTCGAACTCGCCGAGCATGGCCTGAACACTTTGGGAAATTTGTTCGCTGTCACGAATATCAAACACATACTTTCTGACTGCTCCGCTTTTCACACCCATGTTTTTCTCAGTAATCTGTAAACCCTCTTCATTTACATCACAGAGCAGACATGCCGCCCCTTCACGCGCGAATCTTTCCGCGCAGGACCGTCCGATCCCGTTTCCGGCACCGGTTATAACAACGACCCTGTTTTCAAGTCCGTCCATATACTTATCCTTTTATCTTTCTGCCAAAGGTATTATTATTTTACTCCAATCTGCTGACTCCTGCGAGTCGATCGCGTCCTGATTTCTCCTCTAATATACTTCTATTATTTCCTTGACTTATAAATAAATTCGTTGTTAATTAAAAAAATAGCTGTAATTACAGCATCAACTTATCATGTTATAATATATCTGTCAAGATAAAATGAGGCTGCGATCCTGACCGTTATTATTACTACTGTCTTTCTCCGGGACGAACGCGGCCAATGAAGCAGTTACATGCATACACCGCTTTACTGCACGTAACAAGCAGGTTAAAAGAATTATAGTTGTTCAAAAACCGCTTACCTGTATACTGAAGCTCTGTTGAATGGAACGTGCACTCAATTCGATATACGTTTGAAACACAATCCAAAAATCCTGTAGGACAATGAAAAGAGGATAGAAAATGAAAACAGGTTATATTCTCGCGCTCGATCAGGGAACTACCGGAACAAGAGCCATCATCTTCGATCATAACGGAGATCTTATCGACTCCGCATACCTGGAAATAAAACAACATTTCCCGGAGCCGGGCTGGGTTGAGCATGATCCCACGGAGATCTGGAATAAAACCAGGGAGTGCATAGAGAAAGTTCTTTCCAATAAGGAAATTCCTCTGGACGAGATACGCTCCATCGGAATAACCAATCAGAGGGAGAGCATTGTGCTGTGGGATAAAGACACCGGGAAACCGCTCTATAATTCGATCAACTGGCAGTGCCGCAGATCATCTTCAATCTGTGATGAACTGAAAAAACGGGGACACGAAAAAACCATTAGAGATAAAACAGGTCTTTTTATTGACCCCTATTTCTCGGCAACGAAAATCATGTGGGTCATGCGTCATGTTAAGGGTATGAAAGAGAAATTTGACAACGGATCAATTCGCGTAGGCAACATCGATTCCTGGCTCATCTGGAACCTGAGCGGGGGACGGAATCACGTTACCGACTACTCCAACGCTTCAAGAACAATGCTCTTCAACATCAATACGCTGCAGTGGGATGATGAAATACTGAAAATCACGGGTATACCGCGGGCGGCTCTTCCCGACGTAAAACCGTCAAGCGGATCCATTGGAACTGCATGCGGACCGTTGTTCGACGGCAGGGAAATTCCCATAACCGGTGTTGCAGGGGACCAGCAGTCCGCCGCATTCGGGCAGGCGTGTTTCAATAAGGGTATGATTAAAAGCACCTACGGCACCTGTCTTTCGATGGTCATGAACATCGGTTCCGAACCAAAGAAATCAGAAAATGGATTGACAACGGATCTTGCATGGAATGTCGGCGGTAACGTCACCTATGCGCTGGAGGGAGGCATATTCATCGGCGGTGCCGTTCTTAAATGGCTGAAAGACGGGCTTCGTATCATAAAAAACGAAAGCGAATGCGATCCGATGGCCCGCAAGGTCGCCGATACCGGAGGGGTGTATCTGGTACCCGGATTCACGGGTCTCGGTGCCCCCTACTGGGACCCCTATGCAAGGGGCGTGATTATCGGAATCACGCGGGGTACCACGGCCGAACATATCGTAAGAAGCGCGCTCGAGTCAATAGCATACCAGACAAAGGATATAATTGACGCAATGGCATCCGATTCGGGTGCGGTTCCGGAATCGTTACGAGTCGACGGAAACGTGACCCAGAGCGAATTCACCATGCAGTTCCAATCCGACATCCTGGGCATACCGTTGGAAAAACCCGTGATAACCGAAATGTCCGCACTGGGCGCCTGTTTTCTTGCAGGGCTTGGAGTGGGATTGTGGGACTCCACGGAGGACCTCGATAATAAATGGAAGCTTCAAAAAAGATACGAACCGAAGATGAGCAGCGAACAGAGGGAAGAACTGTATTATCACTGGAAGCGCGCGGTCAAGCGATCATTGAAATGGCAGGAGTAGTAAATACCAATAGAACGGAATTGATACCACGGTACGGACAACAAGCGAACTGTTGCGGAAAAATCACGTAGATCATATACTGGTTGATTGTGAAGCCAATTAGTAACCGTGAACAAAATATCGTACAACTATCGAGGTAAATACCATGGATTTAGGTCTGCAGAAGAAACAGGTCTTCATTACCGGGGGCAGCAAGGGAATCGGCCTGGCCGTTGCAAAAACGTTTGCGCGTGAAGGCTCTGATGTGGCAATCTGTGCCCGCACACGGGACCAAGTTGAGGCTGAAGCCGAAAACATACGGAAGGAATACAAGGTCGATGCCATTGGTATAACGGCGGATGTTACAAAACCCGGGGACATCGAAAACGCCCGGACAATTATTGAAAAAAAATTCGGCGGCCTGGATATCCTGATCAATAATGCGGGAACCGGTACCGAAGAAACAATTATGGAAGCGGCTGACGAAAAGTGGTACCAGGTATGGGACCTGCACGTAATGGCCGCCATACGCACCGCACGAGCGTTTATCCCCTACATGCGGAAAAGAGGCGGCGGCGCGATTATCAACACAGCCAGCGTATGCGCGTCCGAACCGCTCTGGTATGAACCGATCTACAACACGACCAAAGCGGCCCTTTCCATGATGACGAAATGCCTGGCCAACGAAGTGGTCAAGGACAACATCCGGGTCAATACCATAAGTCCCGGAGCGATTCTGACACCGGACTGGTGGAACACTGCGAAGATACTTGGAGACAAAGAGGGAATCACGGCAAAGGAATATCTGGATCGAATTGCCAAGGAGAAAACACCTATAGAGCGATTCGGTACGCCTGAGGAACTGGCGGAAACCTATGTGTTTCTCGCCTCTGAGAAATCAAGCTACAGCGTCGGCTCGACATATTACGTGGACGGCGGCTATATGGACGTAGTCAAATAGTAGTCAAACAGGAGAAGAATACGATGAACACCATGCGACAGGCGGTT
>CAYWUT010000040.1:0-4945 GCA_964460545.1 uncultured Spirochaetota bacterium | reverse complement strand
TCAAATAGTAGTCAAACAGGAGAAGAATACGATGAACACCATGCGACAGGCGGTTATGACCTCACCCGGGATCATCGAATTCAGAGAAGCCCCGGTGCCGGGAATCGATGACGACCAGGTGCTCGTGAAGGTGATGAGCATAGGAGTATGCGGCAGCGACATTCATGTATACAGGGGGGAGCACCCCTATACGTCCTACCCGGTCGTGCAGGGTCACGAAGTCTCCTGCGTGGTTGAAGAAACAGGAAAGAATGTAACGGGATTCAACAAGGGAGACAGGGTCGCCATTGAACCGCAGGTGTCATGCGGTAAATGTTATGCCTGTACCCACGGAATGTACAACATCTGTGATGAGCTGATGGTGCTCGGCTTTCAAACGACCGGGACCGCCTCTGATTATTTCGCCGTTTCAGCGGATAAACTGGTGAAGCTTCCGGACACGATGGAATTCGCGCACGGGGCCATGATGGAGCCGCTGGCTGTCGGGGTCCGGGCCGTGAGCAAGGCGGGCGACCTCAACGGCAAGAAGGTGGTCGTGCTCGGGGCCGGACCCATAGGAAACCTCGTCGCGCAGACGGCGAAGGCGTCCGGAGCGGCGGGCGTCATGGCCGTGGACCTGAACGATTTGCGGCTCAAGAAAGCGAGCGCGTGCGGAATCGACCACACCGTCAATCCGGAGAGCGAGGATTTAAAGACGGCAATCGAAAAAGCGTTCGGCCGTTATGAAATGGCCGATGTTTTCTTCGAATGCGCGGGTGCCCCGGCCACCATGACCGCATCGCTCACGCTCGCCAGAAAGGGAACCCCCATCGTCGTTGTCGCGGTGTTCGGCGAGAAAGTCGAGATGGACATGGCGCTCGTCAACGAAAACGAGCTGACCCTCATCGGAACGGCTCGTTACGTCATCGAGGATTTCGATACCGCGATCCGGCTTGTGAACGAGGGAAAGATCAAACTGTCACCCCTCATTACCGACTACTTCGATTTCGAGGACTACGCGAAAGCATACAGGCGGATTGAGGACAAAAAAGAAAAGGTCATGAAGGTGATGATCACGGTTAACGAGTGAACGTATGCCCGTCTACCTTTGCTTCGTCAGTTCCTCGTAGTAGGGCTCCAGCCTCCCGCTCAATCTCGAAAAGGACTTCAGGAGGGATTCCTTCATGGTGCCGGAGATGTGGGGCGTGAGCACGACGTTTTCCAGCTTGATGAAGGGATCGTCGATATCGATCGGCTCTTTCCAGTGCACGTCCAACGCGGCCCCGGCTATCGCCCCGCTCTTGAGAACGTCGTAGAGCGCCTGCCTGTCTATGACTTCCGCGCGGGCCGTGTTGATCAAAAAACTCTTCGGCTTCATGCATGAGAGCTCCGGGGCCCCGATCAGGCCCTTCGAGGATTCGGTGAGCTTGGTGTGGATGGTGACGATGTCCGATGATGAGAGCAGCTCCTCGAGCCCCACCATTTTGACGCCGAGGCTTTCAATGTCCCCCTGCTCCACGAACGGGTCGTATCCAAGCAATTCGACGTCGAAACCCGCGAGCTTCTGAGCGACTCTTCTTCCTATTCCTCCCAGCCCGATTACTCCCACCGTTTTTCCCGGAATCTCGATGAAGCTTTCATTGGACTCGAAGTTCTTCGTCCACTGCCCCCGCCGCAGGGAATTGTTCGCTGCCACGATGCCCCTTCCCAGGGCGATAATCAGGCCGATGGTGAAATCGGAAACCGCCTCGTTGAGCCTTCCGGGAAGGTTGACGACCGGGATTCCCTTTTCCTCCGCGTGCGCCTTATCGATGTTCGAAAGGCCCGTTCGCAGGGTGGCTATGACCTTCAGCCTTTTTCCCGCATCGATCAGCTCCGCGCTGACGGGACAGAAGTGAACGATCAGCATGTCCGCGTCCCGGACCAGTTCGCGGAGCTCTGAAGGCGGCTCGACCGCTGAAGGGCCCTCCTTCTCGATTTTCATATTTTTAACACGGAGGTCCTCCACGTTTTTTGTTTCCCAGTCGATCGCCGTATACTCCGCCCCGTACTTCCCCGCTATCTGTTTCAGCTCCTCGATACACCACCCACTCTCTATTATCCGGTCGCCTACCAGTACGATACGCATAGTGTATACCCTCCCTTTGATTTAAGAGCGTTTGGTATATGCCGTATTATCCGAGAGAAGACCACCGGATAACCGCAGTCATCATATCCGTACCGCTAAATCCTGTCAATTCCAATTATTGGTTCAAACCGGGAGGGAGGAAGCCGACGATATGCACGCCGCCTCATCTGTACTTGTAAATGGTATATATTATGAAGGAAAGACTAATAGTCCATAAAATAGCCTGAACTCATATTAATCAGTTTTGTCATTTAATGCTTTGAGGACCTATTCCTCTTCCAGCAGCTCAACAGTCCATCTGGCCGCTTCGCCGCACACGGACGTGCACCCCCAGTCATGGGCGCCTTTTTCCTCGAACTTCCGATACTCGTCCTTGTCCACGATGTAGTAGGGACGGCCGTAGAGCTTTCTGTGTATCTGCTGGCATATCACGGTCCCGTACTTCTCGATGAACTTCTCGTGTATTTTTCGCACCAAATTAAAGGTCACATGCAGTTTCTTTCCGGCACTTGGATCATCCGGGTCCTTGTCCAGATCCTCCAGTCTTCTCCCGTATCTGCTGCTTATAAAATAAACGCTCGCGGCATATGCGCCGCATATACCGTCCCCCACTATTCCGCATCCCGCGGCGAATCCGGCCATTCCCTGAAATACGTCCGAATTGATTTCTCCATACACCTCCTGCAGTGCTTTCATTGTCGCCTGCGAGCACGCGCCATACTTCCCTTCGAACTCGTACGCCAAATCATACGCTTTCTTTTTCATTTCCTCACTGTCTGCGGGCATATGCCGTCTCCTTCTCTTTCTCATTTGTTTACTGTTTTTTATGCTACAGACCCAGATACGCCTTGCGTACCCCGTCATCCTGCAGAAGCTCGTCCCCGGTACCTTCCATTACAATCCTTCCCAGTTCCATAACATAGCCCCGGTCCGCGAGCCGAAGTGCCATGCTCGCATTCTGTTCGTTGAGCAGGATCGTTATTCCCCGTGCATGTATCTCGCTGATAATATCGGCAACCTCGTCGACCAGTACGGGAGCCAGTCCCCAGGACGGCTCGTCAAGTATCAGTATCTTCGGGTTTGACATCAGGCCCCGTGCGATAGCCAGCATCTGCTGCTGGCCGCCGCTCAGTGTCCCGGCCTGCTGCTTCGCCCGCTCCTTGAGAATGGGGAAATGCTCATACATTCGTTCCAGATCCCGCTCTATGCCTGTTTTATCCCTGCGCAGGTAGGCGCCCATTTCCAGATTTTCCCTTACCGTCATGACATTAAAAAGCTGCCCTCCTTCCGGAATCTGACATATACCGTGCCGGACGATCTTCTCGGGTTCCAACCCGTCTATTCTCTCCCCGTCAAGCTCGATATATCCCCCGGTGGGAACGACGATCCCTGAAATGGTTCTCAGGAGCGTTGTCTTGCCGGCGCCGTTGGCTCCGATTACGGTCACCATCTCTCCGCTGCCGACTTCCAGCGATAGGTCCTTTAAAATATGAAGGCTCCCGTAATAAGTATTGACCTTGTTAATTTTCAGCACCGTACGCTCTCCCCAAATAGGCTTGAATGACTTCTTTATTTTGGCTGATCTCCTGAGGTGTCCCCTCGGCTATCTTCAATCCCATGTTTATAACCATTATGCGCTCACAGATACCCATCACGGCTTGCATGTTATGCTCAACCAGAAAAACGGTGATTCCCGTGGCCCGGATCCTCTGAATAAGCTCCATAGACTGAACAATTTCGGTGGGATTCATACCTGCTATGGGTTCATCCAGGAAGAGTATCCTGGGCTCGGTAGCCAGGGCGATGGCAACCCCGGTCATGCTCCGCATAACGTAAGTCAGGTCCTTGACCGGCGTATTCATCCGCTCAACCAACCCCATCCCCACGAGCTCGATAACCTGTATCGCCTTTTCCTCGGTCTCCCTGTCTTCCTGACGTGCGAAGGGAGTCTTGAATACGGCGCTCCCAAGGTGACTTTTGGTTCGGCAATGTCTTCCCACCATTACATTCTGTAACGGGGTCAGCCCCGTAAAAACCTTGCTCCCCTGAAAAGTCCTGCCTATTCCTTTCTCGTTAACTGCATGGGGAGGCAGGTCGGTAATGTCTTCCCCGTTATAGACGACGCTCCCTCCGTCGCTTTTATAGACTCCCGTTATGGTATTGAACATGACGCTTTTTCCCGATCCGTTGGGACCGATCAAGCCGAATATTTCACCTTCGTCAATATGAAAGCTCACCTTGTTAACGGCGTATAATCCGCCGAAATGTTTGGTCAGATCATTGACTTCAATCAATTTCATAGTGTGACCTCATCCGTTACGATTAAATACTCTTACATAGTCCGGAGGGCGCGAATGGAAACACCTATCAATTCGCGAAGCCCCGTTCCCGGGCTCATTGTCCGGAAAATTTTTCTTTTAACCGGTCCCTGAGCAGCGTAATCAGGCCCATAATGCCTTTGGGTGCGAAGAGCGTTATGCCGATCAGGACAGCACCAAAAATGAGATAATAATAAACCTCGGCGAACCGCAGGAGCTCGGGGACGACGACCACAAACACCGCACCGATTATCGGACCCATGAGCGTACCGAGACCGCCGACTACACAGGCGACGATTACGAGGAAGAGAAACATCATGTTGCAGTCCCCGGGAGATATCATGCCGTGATAGGAGGCGTACCGCCGGGGTGGTCCGTCCTGGCGAACGACGGCCCGCAGCGTGCGGCGATCGACCCGGTACTTCCGTCCGTAGCCGGCCGGCACCCCCTCGAGCACCAGCGACAGATCGTACGTCCGGCGACCCGAAGCCCCGCCCCGCGACAGGGCGATGCACAGCTC
>CAYWUT010000039.1:0-26136 GCA_964460545.1 uncultured Spirochaetota bacterium | reverse complement strand
ATATCGTCATATCCGAACTCGTCCACGATTCGTCCCTCGAACATGATCAGAACCCTGTCGCAGTTCGTAATGAGCTCCTCGTTGGAGCTCGAGTAGAGTATTACGGTGGTCCCCTGGCCCGCCAGCTCGTGGGTGAGCGCGTAGAGCGCGTTCTTCGCCTGAATATCGATCCCCTTTGCCGGGTCGTTTAAAAGCAGAATGGTGGGGCTGAACTGCAGCCAGCGCCCGAATACGACCTTCTGCTGGTTTCCTCCGCTCAGGTTTTTAACCGGCATGGTCCGGTCCGGAGGAACGAGCTCGACCCTTCCGATAATATCGTCGGAAAGGCTGTTGCAGCGCTTGAAATTGAGACGGAACCGCTCCTGTCGAAGCGGGAGTCTCGGAAATATGAGGTTTTTCAGCACCGAATGGGTTGGAAAGAGACCGTCGACGATCCTGTCTCCGGGTACGAGGTAGACCCCCTTCTTCATGGCGTCCTTCGGGTGCTTGAACCGCTCCGCCCGGCCGTTGACACGCATATCGCCCGACCCGATGTGCACCGCGCCCGCGATCGTCATGATGAGTTCTTCCTGTCCCTGCCCGTTGAGCCCGCCGATACCGAGCACCTCCCCGCGCCCGGCCCGAAGGCTGATAGCACGCAGCTTGACACCCTCGGAGACATCGCTCAGCTCGAGCGAAACATCCGCCCCCCTGAATGACTTCTTCGGTTTTCTTCCGTAATCGAAAGACCGGTGCTCCTCCTCGCCCGTAATCATGGGCACGATGAGGGATTCGTCACGCGCCGTCTTCTCGAAATCCACGGCACCCACCGAGATGCCGTTCCTGAACACGAATACGATATCGCAGAGACGCGTAATTTCCCAGAGCCGGTGCGAGATAAATATGATCGAGACATCCTGCTTCTTCAATTGCAGGACCCTCTTGAAGAGCTGCTCGACGTGGTAGTATTCCAGTGCCGCGGTAGGCTCGTCGAGGATGAGCAGCTTCGGTTTCTGGGAGAGCGCCTTCGCGATCTCCACCATCTGCTTGTGAGCGGGGCTGAGCTCCGCCACGATCGTATCCAGCTCGATTTCGCCCGGGACCAGGTCGTTCAGGATGGATTCCGCATCACTCCTGGCGGCCTCGTTGTCGAGAAAGAAGCGGTTCTTCGATCTTTCATGGCCGAGCTTGATATTCTCCCACACCGTCAGGTCCTGAACGAGGCTGAGGTTCTGATGGGCCAGGACGATGCCGTACTCGTTCGCGTCAAAGGGGGACGAGATATTCACCTCTTCGCCGTTGATGAGTATGGTGCCGCTGTCCCGTTTCACAAGACCGCAGCATACCCGGGCAAACGTCGTCTTACCCGAACCGTTCGCCCCCACGAGGCCGCAGATTTTCGAGCCTTCGAACCGCATGCCCGCGTCGCGGAGGGCGACCACCCCCTCGAACCGCTTCTGAATGTTTTTTCCCTCAAATGATACCATGTCCGGCTGCTCCGACGGCCCGAATCGCCGTGTGAAGTGGATAAACCGGGACCGCCCGGCACGGCGGCCGGGCGGTCCGCGTGTCCGTTACTTGAAAAATGTTTCCATTACCTGGTCGTACGTCCATACTTCGTCGATATAATCCTCGACGCCCCTCATCCTGATGTGCTCGGCAAGCGCCTCCTCGACGTTGTCGTCCGTAATCTCATACCGGTGATTTACGTGAATAACTTTACCGTCCAGGACCTCGGGCTTCAGCTCTTTCCCCTGTAGCAGCCCGACCGCGACTCCGAGCGCTCCGGTCATGGAAAAACCGGGACCGTTTGCAATGGCGTAGCTCGTAAAGCCGGCACCCACGTTCTCCGTCCAGTATTCGAAGAAGGGTTTGAAACCGGAACCGTTCACTATGGGCGGATCGAGACCGGCCGCCTCGAAGGCCCTTATGACCGACAGGCACTCCCCGTCATGCGCGACGACCCCGTCGATGTTGGGATACGCGGCTATGACGTCGGCCATGGCCTGCTGAGCAAGTGAGGGGTCCCAGGAGCCGTACGCCTTGGTCAGGAGATTGATGTTCGGGTAGTCCGCGAGGGCCCGTTCGAAACCGCTGTCCCTGTCGTCGCTCGCCGGGGCTCCGTCAATACCGCTGAGATACACGACATTTCCGCTTCCCCCCATGCGTTCGAACACGTATCGGGAGAGCTTCTCCATCCAGATGTCGTGAGTCGGCATGAACTGAAGTATCTTGGTTGAGGTGGAGGGCTCATCACTGCAGATAACGAGTATACCCTCCTCCTGCGCCTCCTCGAGTACGGGATTCAGCGCCGTTGCCGAGAGCGGATCGATAATGATCGCGTCAACGCCCATGTTCATGAAATTCCTGACATGCTGAATCTGCAGATCCACGTCGAATCCGGCGTGCTGGAGGTAGAACTTGTCGATGTATCCCCTGCCCTGATACCATGCAACGGCCTGCTGCAGGTTCTTGACCATCTGGGTTCTCCAGCTGTGGGTGATCAGGCCGTTCGACACGGCGATGTTGAACCCGACTTTTTCGGCCTCCCCCTTCTCCTCGCCGCCTCCGGCAAAAAGCGCAGCCGGAACGAGCACCAGTAACAGGAGCACTAAAACCAGTATTTTTTTCATCCTTCGCCTCCTTCAATGAAGGTTATTAGAAAGAGCCTTGACAAGGCCCTTACTTCCATTATTAATGAAGCCTGAAAACAAGTCTACAGGTCGATTCGCTTCCCCTTTTCGGCCGCCTCCAGCCCGGCTTCGATAACCTCCATACACTTCATCCCGTCATAGAAGTTGGGCCAGGTTTCGGTATTGCCGTCGATCGCTTTGAGGAAATCGACCACACCGTGTACGAACTCATGCTCATACCCGATGATATGACCGGGCGGCCACCAGCTCTCGATATAGGCGTGCACGGGCTCCGTTGCCAGTATGGTCCTGAATCCCTGCGCGTACTCCGGGTCGTCCATGGAGAAGTACTGGAGCTCGTTCATCCGCTCGAAATTAAACACAATCGCTCCGCGGTCACCGTAAATCTCGAAATGGTTATAGTTTTTCCTTCCCGGAGCGAATCGAGTGGTATTGATGCATCCGACCGCGTCATTCTCGAACCCCACGGTCATGAGCGCCGCGTCCTCCACACCCACCTTCCCCATCTCATTGCTCTTCACCGCCGCCTTGAAGGTACCGGACGCGACTTCGTCGGGCATGGGCCGTTCCGATATGAACTGTCGCGTCATACCGCAGATCGACGTGATCTCGCCCACGAGAAACCGGGCAAGATCGATCATGTGAGACCCGAGGTCGCCGTGCGGACCGTAAGCCGCGGTCTCCTTACGCAGATGCCAGGTGAGCGGAAAATTCGGATCCACGATCCAGGACTGCAGGTACTCTCCCAGAAAGTGATAGATCTTCCCTATGGACCCCTCATCTATGAGCTTTTTGGCGAGCATAACCGCCGGGCACCTCCGGTAGTTGTGGTTCACATAGGCCTTGACACCGGCTTTGGACACCTCTTCATACATATCCTTCGCTTCCGCGTAATTCATGGCCTGGGGTTTTTCACAGAAGACGTGCTTGCCCGCCCTGGCCGCGGCAACCGCTATATCGTGATGCATGTTCTGGGGCGCGGCTATATCGATGATGTCGATGTCCTTCCTCGCCACCAGCTTCTTCCAATCGGTCTCGATATCCTCCCAACCCCACCGGTCGGCGAAATCACGCAGGGGCTCCTCATGTCTGCCGCATGCGGCCTTCATAACGGGTTTCACCGGAAGATCGAAGAAGAGCGGGGCCTTCATCCACGCGTTTGAGTGGGCCTTGCCCATAAACTTGTAGCCGACTATGCCGATATTCAGGCTTTCCATTCAGACTCTCCTTGTTAAAGGGTATGTGCTTGAAAGGAACTCCCGGCCCAGGGCAGCATGATCATGGACGGGAGGTCCCTGTTCTACAAACGGTCTACGGAGCGCGCGATTTTCTTCAGCTCCGCCACGCTCTTTTCCACCGCCGCGTCTTCATCGTTGTTGTAATCGGCATGAAGGAAATCTATCTCCACGGCGAGGAATCCCTCGTACCCGCTGTCTTCCAGGATCCGGGCCAGTTTCAGGTTGTCGACGATTCCGCCGTCACCTATGGGCGTGCAGGAAAAGAAATACCACTCGTTGACCGGAACACCGCGCTGAATTTTCAAATCCTTGATATGCGTGGCATACACGTATTTCACGAGCTTGTGCATCGCTTCCACCGGGTCGTCGAGTACACGGACAAAATTACCCGTATCGAAATTGATCCCGAAATAGGGAGAGTCGACGTTACGGATGAGCGTCAGCATCTCGTCGGAGTTGAAATCAAGGTGGTTCTCATCCGCGAGCTTAATTCCGTATTTTTCAGCGACCTTCACCGCCTTGGAAAACATCTCTGAGAGACGGTCGATCTGCGGCCCGTGCTCCTCGAACCTGAACATCAGGCTGCTTCCCACGACGCGCATGACCTTTGCCCCGACTGCGTCCGCGTATTCTATGGACTGCACCATATCGTCGAACATCTTCTCGTTCTTTCCGCCTTCGAGCCCGTCCGGATGCCCCCACGCAAATACGCGATCCATGCCGTACTCGTCGAGCATGCCCCTGATCTCGGACAGGTAGGATCCCTCAAAATGCGGTATGAAACAGGATTCAAGCGAAACACCGTCAACCCCGAGCGCATGCGCGCGTTTCAGGAAATCTTCCAGCGTCATCGGCTTCGGCGGTTTTACCTGCTGGTCATATACCTCACCGAAGAAACGGTGATAACAGTAACTGTCGATTCCCACTTTCATGGTTCACTCCTTTTCAGCTGGGTGGGCCTCTTTTTCATGCACCGGCCGGCGCCATTTACCGGCCCGGCGGACGATGCCATCAGCATTATATAATAATATTTATTTTTGTCAATATTTATTCTGTGAAATTTTGTTTTATTTTTTTAATAAATCCCTTATAATGGACCAACCGGATGAACATGAATACCGGAACCGCTCCAGTCACGGTCTTTACCGTTTATTTTCGTTTTCCGCCGGTATGGATTCGAAGAGCGTTCGCGGTTACTCTTTACGGGAAAAGGTAACGAGGAGAGTTCAATGGAAGGCAGGGAAACACTTCTTCACAGGATCAACGGGCTGCTCCCTTCTCTGAATCCGGCCCTGAAAAAAGTTGCGGCCTACGTGCTTCGAAACCCCCAGCAGATCAAATCCCTCAAGATTCGGGACCTTGCCGGGATATGCGATGTGGCTGAAGCGACCGTAACGAGGTTCGTCAAGACCATAGGGCTGTCGAGCTTTCAGGAGCTCAAGATCAACATAGCGGAGATAACAACGAACGGCGCGGCCCGGAAGGAATTCGTTTATGACGACGTCACCCGGAACGACTCAATCGAAAGTATTATCGAGAAAATAGTGTACAGCAACTGTGAGGCCATGCAGGACACAAAAAAACTCATCGATATCACGGAGGTCGAGAAGGCCATAGACGCCATAGACAGGGCGGAAAAGATCGACATCTACGGGGCGGGAGGTTCGTATATTACCGCCCAGAACGCCATGATACGTTTTTACAGAATCGGCAAACGCTGCATCATATACAACGACCCGAATCAGCAGGCAGTCTCCGCCTCACTTCTCTCGGATAAGGACGTCGCACTCGGTATATCCAACTCGGGCAGGACCATTTCAACGGTGAGCGGGCTCAGGAACGCGAAGGAGAGCGGAGCGGTTACCATATGTATTACGAATTACAGCCGATCACCCCTCACCGAATACGCGGACATAAAACTCTTCACCTCCACACAGGACTCACAGTTCTTCCAGGAATCGATGGTGTCGCGCGTGGCCCAGATCATTCTCATAGACATCATCTACGCGGGACTGGCGGTAAAGAATTTCAAGACCTCGGTTGAGATGATCGAGAAATCGGCAGCCTCCATCCGAACCGCCCTGCTTTGATGTTGAATTAATTCCAGCGGTCCTGCGACCAGAGGTATTGCTCGGGGTGCGCGCCTATGACACGCTCGAAAAAGCCCGTCACCTTGCGCACGTCATCCGCATCGCCGTTCAGATAAAAGGGTTCTTCGAAATGGAGCCCAATCCTGTTTTTTTCGTCCCGAAGGGTATAGTACGGGAGGAAGGGGGTGCGCATCTTTCGTCCGATAATAAAGGGCCCTCCGAAAACGGGAAGCTGTTTTCCAAAAAACATCCCCTTGAAGCTACTCTCCTTCGGTGCCTGGTCCGCGACGAGATAGATGATCTCCCCGTCCCTTATAAGGCGAATCATTTTACTCAGCGTCCTGGCGGATACGCGGGGATCCCGGCTCGCGTCGAGAAAATGGACATTGTGACCCTCCCTTATCCAGTTGATTCCCCTGTTTCCCGCCGAATCCTCGACAAACACCGGGGCGAAGATGTGCCGGTACTTGTACGCGATATAGGCGCCCCCCCATTCCCAGTTGCCCAGGTGGCACGTCAGAATAGTAAAGCCTGTCTTCGCGTTACAGAGCTCCTCGATATACTCCTCTCCCTCCGCGATGTAGCATTGCTTTTCAAGACGACGGTCCGACGCGAAGCGCGCCTTCAGGGTTTCCCCCGCGAACCGTGCGAGGTGAAGGGCGTTTCGGTCCAGCACTGAATGATGCCACTCGGGACTCTGTTCCTTGAAGACCTTCGGAATGATTCGCCTCACCTTCAATCCCCATTTTCCCTTGAACACGGCACGCCGGAAAACAGGCCATACAAGACGGGCGATAAGCATGACAACAGGATAGGGTATGAACGCAAAGACGGATACTATGAGCTTGATGAGAAACATGGAAGACCTTCCGAATACGGAAAAAACTGCGCCTATGCCTCTTTTTTAGCAGGTGCCGCTTTGATCTTTTTCCGCTTTTCGGAGTCATCCTCCTTCCGTTCACCGAAGATGTTGTACACGTAGAGGAGAATGTTGTTTTTCGACTGCGGTCCGATCTTGACGAACATGATGTGGTACCGTTCCACGCGTTCGTCACCGGTCTTGGACATGTTCACGATAATACCGAGGAGCACGATTCGCTTGTCGTCGGTGAGGAAGAAATCGAGCTTGATCCTGTCGTTCTTCTTCATGCCCCTTCCCGCTATCATTGCACAGCCCGTTTCCGAAAGATCCACGATCCGGGCGACATGGCCCTTGCTCGCGAAACCCGCCTTTACCGTGCCCTCGACGTTTCTCTTTACCACGGGATAGAAACGCGCCCTGATCGCGGCTTCGATACGAACGCTGTCCCGCTTCTGTTTTCGCGCAAGCTTCGTGGAATGGTGCAGGTAGAGGAGCGGATACTCCTCGTGGACTATCTGCTCCTGTACCTTCGTATCGAATTCATACCCGGCGTCGTCCTGTCTCCAGAAGTAGACGTCTATCTTCCTCCCCGTCCAGTTGAGGTTCTGCGCCGCCTTCTGCCCCTGGGGCTGGGATATGACGAGATACCGCCTGTTGTTCTCGATTACAAAGGAAACGAAGGTCCCGTAGGTCTTGTCCCGAACGACCAGTTTCTGCCTCGGCAGCAGGGCGTTGGTGTCGCGAATCCGTTTCTGATATTTTGGAAGGTTGAACTCGGCCTTTTTCCTCAATTCGAGGAGTTTACTCGTCATCGAGATCTTGTAAGCCGCGGACATGTCCTCGTCCGCGTTTATCTTTTGAATGGCGGGCCTGAGACACCGGTCGAGCTGGCGCGTGGACCAGAATATGGACTGGGGTTTCTTCAACCTGTTTTGAACCGAGATCTTTCTCAGGAACCCGATTTCCTTGAAGGAAAAGCCCTCTTTCCTCCCCCTGCTGTAGAACTCGAACCAGGGGAACCTTCTGTTCTTCCCCCCGAAACGGATGGCAAGGATGATGATCCCAATGAAGACGACGACGGCGATAATGATGAACTTCACGAGTTACTCCATTTGTCACATTAACCGGGAGTTCCGGGTGAACGGGTAGAGCGGCGGCTCCAGCGTATGCACCTCGTGTACACTGCTCCGCCCATATACCCTCTTATATGATATTCGACATCTGCGCCGAAAATATTTAATGCTCACAACGCATGATTTTACAGGCTATAAGTCCCTTTTTTTTCACCTATAGTCTAATGCAAGGACACCCTATGAGCAAGTACAACCTGAGCGTATAGAATTTCCGCCCTGCGTATTAATTATTGGCTTTTTTATTGTTCAAACCCGTGTTTTACTGGTACTTTAATGATGTAAGTGAAAAAGGGCCAGACCGGATCTGTGAGGTGATGTATGGATTACAAGCTGCGGGACAAGATAGCCGTGGTTACCGGAGCGGGGGGAGGTATCGGGAGTGCGATCGCCCGCGGGTTCTGCAGGGAGGGGTGCAAGACCGTTTTTACGGACCTGAACGCCGACGGCCTGAAGAAAGCAGTCCGCGGCTGCGGGGACCGTGCCGCCGCGATTGGATGCGACGTATCCAGCCTCGGCAGCGTGCGGCGGTTGTTCGCCGAAGTAAGCGAGAAATTCGGCGCGCTGCACATACTCGTCAACACCGCCGCGGTCAATACGGCCGACTGGGTACAGGAAATACGTGAAGAGGAGCTCCAGAAGATAATCGATGTGAATATCAAAGGTTATATATACACCACCATGGAGGCCGTGGGGCTCATGCGTGGGTGCGGGTTCGGACGGCTCATCTATATCAACTCTGGATCGGGCCTCAAGGCATCGGCCGGACTCCCCCTGTACTCGGCCTCCAAGTACTTCAACCGGGGATTCGCCATTTCAGTGGCGCTCGAGACGGGAAAATACAACATCACGGCGAATTCAATCTGCCCCTCGGACGTCTATCCTGAACAAAATGCGCCCGACGGACTCACGGCGTCGAGCTGGAAGAACGAGGACCTCGTTCGTATTTCGCTCCAAAAAGCGGGTGTATCCTCACTGGAAGAGCTCAAGCAAAAGAGGATTGCATCCAATCCGATGAAGCGTGCGTGCACGCGCGGGGATATCACGGAACTCGCCCTCTTCCTCGCGAGCGAGTCCGCGGGATACATAAACGGCCAGAGTATCGGCCTTAACGGAGGCGGGCTTCCCTACTGATTTTTCATACGTGAAAAAGGTGCAAAGCTCTGAATGCGAGCGTGTCGTACAAGGGCATATTCGGTGAATATTAGGGTGGCCTTCGAGTTCAAAATTATACCATGAATTCGTTATTAAACATGATAATCATTTCTATGATATTGCACAAATTATTGAATTTCACCGGCAATAGGGTGTCATAAGTATGTGAAAGCTCCCTATAATATATATTTATTGAAGCTCAAACCAGGCATTAGCACTAATTATGTAACTCGACATTTATAAAAACACGTAGTATTATAAGGTTATGCTGAACTCACCGGTACTCACACTCAATACGGGTATGATACCTATAGACATCTGCAATGT
This sequence comes from uncultured Spirochaetota bacterium, assembly GCA_964460545.1. Taxonomy (GTDB): domain Bacteria; phylum Spirochaetota; class B62-G9; order B62-G9; family DRHN01; genus CAYWUT01. The sequence goes on along the minus strand of CAYWUT010000039.1, from coordinate 16,701 downwards.
TCGGGACGCGATAACCCTGCAGGTCCTGAAAAAGGCGGAAGCGGTCAAAGTCGACAGTACGAGGCTGATACGCTCCCAGTACCTCTCCTATCCCCTGCCCAGGGTCATCATGCTCTTCAACTACCACAAGATACCGCGCAAGCGGGTCGTCCACTCCAGGCTCAACATCATCTACAGGGACGACATGCGCTGCCAGTACTGCGGCAAGCGGTATAAAATGGACGAGCTTACCGTGGATCACGTGGTGCCGGTCAGCCGGTGGAATTCCATTCCCGAGCGGTGGAGGCCGGAATCTCCAAACTCGTGGGAAAACCAGGTCTGCGCGTGCAGGCGCTGCAACACCATCAAGGGAAACAAGCTTCTCAGCGAATGCGGTTTCAAGCTCATCAAGATGCCCGTGGAACCGAGGTACATGCCCTACCTCGTAATTCTTCGGGCGCACGCCGATAAATACGGCTGGCTCGAATTCCTGAAATACAATGTCAGAATCGTCGACATGATAGACAACTCCTGACTCCTCGCAAAGAACAATCCCGGAGGTATAACATGGAGATAAATGTCGGAGATACCCTCCTGAAGACGATCGTGGCCGACATCACCACGCTGCGGGTCGACGCTGTCGTAAACGCGGCCAATTCAAGCCTCATGGGAGGCGGAGGCGTGGACGGCGCCATACACAGGGCAGGAGGCCCCGCCATTCTCGAAGCGTGCAAGGCCGTTGTTGCGAAAAACGGCAGGCTTCCCGCAGGCGAAGCGGTAATTACCACGGCGGGCAGTATGCCCGCCAAATACGTCATCCATACGGTTGGGCCGGTGTGGCACGGCGGAAAAGGGGGCGAGCCCGGGACCCTGGCAAACGCCTATAAAAACAGCCTGGCCAAAGGCGCGGAGAACGGCGTTCGGACGATCGGGTTTCCCTCCATCAGTACCGGTGTGTACGGTTATCCCGTGGGGCTCGCCGCGTCCACGGCCGTGGACGCCGTTGTGAAATTCGTGCGCTCCCACCCGGGTGTGTTCAGTGAGGTTATTTTCTGCGGATTCGACGGGCGAACCGAAAAAGCTTATGCTGAAGCCCTCGCGGCCCTGTGAGGCACGGTCACCCATTATTTTTTGTATGTCCTGAAGACGGGCCGGTGTTTTCAGCCGGTACGGGCATATACTTCGTATTGACGTTCTCCAGGGCGCGGAGCCCGTTTATACCGGCTTTGGGATTCGCCCTTTCAACCTGAGAGAGCATGCGCTTGAACATCTCACGCCTGGTTTCCGTATCCGCCGCGCACCTGCATTGAACGGCGGGGAGGCCGCGGCGGCGCGCGAACTCGGAGGTATCGCGTTCCGGTATCGCGTACAGCGGACGTATGATGGAAACCTTCCCTTCAAAGAGCTCCTGCACCGGAAGCATGGTGGATATCTCGGCGTGATAGAATACATTGAGAAGGAAGGTCTCGAGCACGTCGTTCCTGTGATGGCCGAGCGCGATCTTGTTGTAGCCGAGCCGGATCGCGGTATCGAAAAGGACCCTCCTCCTGTTTCTGGAGCACCAGTAGGGGCCGGGACCTTTCCGGTCGGGCTCGATGTGCATCTCCACGATCCTGTAGCGGTAGCCCCCCTTTTTAAAATAATTTTCGAGGAGCTCCGGATCGGCGAGGCCCTCGCACCGGAGATTCGATGCGACGTGCAGGGCGAGCAGGTCGAACTTGTTCGGATAAAAGCCCATCCGGTCATGTAGTATGTTGAGGAGCGTCAGGCTGTCCTTTCCCCCCGACACGCCGACGAGGACGCGGTCGTTTTCCTCCAGCATCCCGTACTTCTTTATGGTTTTCCCCACCTTCTTTGCAAGGTAATAGCCGAACCCGTCCGTCTCCCTGAGCTTCTTGTTTACTAGTGGCTTCATGATTTCAGTACTTTTTTCGACTCCTCCCAGAGCTCGTCGAGCTCGTCGAGTGTGTGCTCCTCCATGGGCTTTGGACCCTCGTCGGTTATCTTCTTTTCTATATATCTGAACCGTCGGCTGAACTTCTCCACCGACTTGCGCAGAGATTCTTCGGCATCAATATCGAGAAACCGCGAAAGGTTAACCATCGAGAAGAGCAGGTCGCCGAATTCCTCGTCCACCTTCTTCCGGTTTTTCACCTCGATCGCGTCTACCAGCTCTTTCAGCTCCTCCTTCACCTTGCTGACGGGTCCCCGCCAGTTTTTCCAGTCGAAACCCGCCCTTTTGACCTTCTCCTGTGTCCTCCGGGCCTTCAGGAGCGCGGGCAGGCCCCTGGGAACCCCGTCCAGTACGGACTTTTTGCCCTCCTTCTTCTTTATCGCCTCCCAGTTTCGCAGGACCTCGCTCGAATCCCTGACGCTCACCTCGCCGAACACATGGGGATGCCTGCGCTCCAGCTTGGCGACGATCGCGCGGGCCACGTCGTCTATGGTAAACCGGCCTTCCTCATTCGCTATCTGTGCGTGGAAAACAATCTGGAGGAGAAGATCACCGAGCTCCTCCCTGAGCTCGCTGTCGTTCCCGTTGTCTATCGCATCGATGACCTCGTAGGTTTCTTCTACCATGTAGGGCTTGAGGCTCTCGTGGTTCTGCTCCCTGTCCCACGGGCAGCCGTTTTTCCCTCTCAGCACGCGCATGACCTCGACCAGCCTGTACAGGTCTCCCGTTTTCTCGTTCCCGTTCATTAATCCTCCCGGTGCAGCCTCATCAATATGTACTCTCCGTGTTATTAAAAGTAAACTTAATTTATGACCTCTCCGGTTCGGAAAGGGACGTGTACGGCTTGCCGGAAAAGACTTGTCTTTCATGTTATTTCTTTTAAAATGAAAGCAACGGATATTATTTCTCACACAAGTTTTACGGACTCTGCGGAATATTTTCTTCCGTGGAAGAACAGTTAAAAAGGCGAACAGCATGAAAAAAGCGATAGTCATATTCATACTCCTTATACTCGCGGCGGGCACCGCGGGCTACTTCGGCCACATCAGGATCGAGCCGGGCACGTACGGAGTCGCGCATTCGACTATAACGGGAACGCTGCCCTTTCCGCTCGAAACGGGAAGGGTCTACTGGCTGTGGCAGAAGCTCGTTCCAAAGACTTTCAAGCTCACGATTCTTAAAAAAGAGCCGTATTCGGTGAAGGTGGAGACCGCGCACCCGCTTCCGGGGAGTGAACAGCTGTCTGAATACGGCGATTTCAGGATCGGGTTGAGCGTGGTCATCAGCTTCGAAATCCCGTTCGATACCGCGAAGACGCTCCTGGAAAACGGGGTGCTTGACGGATTCGAGGACACCCTGAGAGATGCCGTTTCCTCCGATATGAGCCGAAGGGTTTCCTCATTCCTCGTTGACAACCTGATAGAGTACACGCGGGGCGGAAGGGTCGGATACGACGCGCTCGGCAGCCTTCAGACAGCGCTTGACCGCGGTATCAGAGACATAACGGTGCGCTACGGGCTCGAAGCCGCCGCCTGGAACCTGGTCTTCACGGAAATACCCCAGCTCGAAATCTACAGTGAAGCGCTCAATAAATACATAACATACATGGAAACGGTACAACGCTACCGGGAAGAGGAGCTTGCGCAGGAGTATGATTTCCAGGCACAGGTGCATAAAAACGACGCCGAGATAGACAGGTTCAGTAAATACGGAGAGCTCATTACGAAATACCCGGATCTCCTGAAATTCTTCTACATTGAAAAATTCAGCGACCAGGCTGATGTGCTCATCCTGCCCGAGGATGAAAAAACCGGGTATCCGAAGATGCTCGAGGAGCGGGATAATAGAGAAGCACGGCCGCAGGAGAAACCGCCCCGCAGTGAGCCTCCCGTTCTTCCGGACAATACACAGGGCAGTACGGAAGAAGAGGTTTCAGCGGACGAGACCGTCGACTCCGAGCCGGTAACCGGGGAGAAGGAATGGGAGGAGGAGGCGACACCGCAAAAGAAGTGGTACGAGCACCTCAAGTTCTGGCATCACGAAAAGAACGGATGAATCGTTGACGCTCAGATACAACAACCTCTTTGCACCGGGCAAGAAAAACTATATAAAGGGCAACCGTCCGAAAGTGGAATGCATCTTCTGCGCCATTGTGAATAAAAACGAGGAGGTCCTGAAACTCCTCGTTCACGAAGGCAGTCACACCTTCATAAGCGTGAACAAGTACCCCTACAACTCAGGCCACCTGCTCATAGGTCCGAAACGCCATGTTACCGATTTACGTGATCTCAACTCCGAAGAGGAGGAGGAGATCGGCGTCCTCTTGAAGAGGAGCCTGGATATACTGGATAAACTCTACTCGCCCAGCGGCTACAACATCGGCTACAACATCGGCGAATTCGCGGGAGCAAGCCTGACGCATCTCCACATGCATGTCATTCCCAGGTACAGGAACGAGCTCGGCTTCGTGGATATCGTGGGAGGCGCGAAAATCGTAATAGAGGACCCCGTTCAAACGATGGAGAAACTGCGCGCCGCATTCAAGGGCGGACCCGGGGCCTGACACGGCGGGTAACCGCCCGGCGGCTCACTCTTCAGTCCTTTACGTACCGACCATGACGACAAGCGTACCCCCTCCGACGGATATCTCCGCACGGTCGCTGGTAATAACGTTCGACAGCCCCCTGCTCGAAGGGGCGAGCGTTTCGTTCTCGAGCGTATACCTGAACCCCTCCATACGATCGACCACACAATCTCCGGAGAACGTAATGAGCGAGCAGATGCATCCCGATCTTCCCTCCAGCACGAGCCGCTCCCGCAGGTTGTACACCTCCATATCGCTGTCGATGAAGACAACGGGAAACGGGGCCCGGTAGAGAAGCAGTATGTTTATCAGTGCGTGATCGGCCCTTCCCCCGAGCGCGCCGTACACGTAAACGCAGGCGGGATTATAACGCTCCGAGAATTGAAGCGCGAGCTCGAAATCGGAATAGTCCTTCCTCTCGGGAAAGCGGACCACCTCCACCCCGTCTTCAACGTCCCCTTCCTCGAGCGAGTCAAAATCGCCGATTACGAGGTCGGGGACGACCCCCGCCTCCACGGCAAGGTAATATCCGCCGTCCGCGCAAAGAACAGGGTCGCCCTTTTTCCGGTGTTCCGCAATATGCTCCGCGCACCGGGTGCATTTTTTATCCGAACCGTTGAGAAATAAAAATACATCCATGGTAAAAGTCCCAGACCTCTATTTATAGTATAAATTCCATGTATTCCATCGTCCACCGGTGAAAACGCCCTCCTTCTCCCACGGAAAAACGCTAAAGGAATACGGGGAAGTACCGAATGGGAATAGTAGGACAGGGAGGTTACCACAACCATAATCAAGGAGGATACAAATGGTTATCAACCACAACCTACCCGCGATTTTTGCGAACAGGCAGCTCAAGTTCACCGGCTGGGATGTCAATAAGGACATCGAAAAACTGTCTTCAGGAATGAAGATAAACAGGGCCGGTGACAATGCCTCGGGGCTCGCAGTTTCCGAAAAGATGCGCTCCCAGATCCGGGGACTCCGTCGCGCGGAGTTCAACGTGGAGGATGGAATATCCTTCATCCAGACTGCGGAGGGTTATCTCGAGGAAAGCCAGTCGATTCTGCAGAGACTGCGCGAGCTCGCAATCCAGGCTTCAAACGGTCTCTACTCGGCTGAAGACAGGATCATGATCCAGGTCGAGGTCTCCCAGCTGATAGACGAGATCGACCGGATTGCTTCGCACGCCCAGTTCAACGGGATGAATGTCCTGACAGGGCGATTCGCAAGGGAAACGGGGGAGAACACGGTAACGGCAAGCATGTGGATTCACCTGGGTGCAAACATGGACCAGCGAAAGAGAATTTACATTGGTACCATGTCTTCCCAGGGGCTTGGTCTGAAGAACCCGACCGATCCGGCCCACGCGGCTACATTCATCAGTATCAGCACACCGGCAAAGGCCAACAGGGCTATCGGTTCGATCGACCAGGCGCTCCTGAAGGTCACGAAGCAGCGTGCGGATCTCGGTGCGTATCAGAACAGGCTCGAATATGCCGCGAAGGGACTCATGGCCGGTTATGAGAACATGCAGGCGGCCGAATCGCGCATCCGTGACACCGACATGGCAGAGCAGATGGTGGATTTCGTCAAGAACCAGATTCTCGTCCAGTCGGGAACAGCGATGCTTGCTCAGGCGAATACCACGCCGCAGTCAGTACTCCAGCTTCTCAGATAATTATCCCCACTCCCTGGTGAAGCGGTCCCCGAATGGGGACTGCTTTTTTTTTACCTTAAACATGGATATCCTGGGAACCGTGACGCCGCCTATTTGGATTGACACAGGAGGATATTTACCTTAGCTTTGATCTCAAATACGAATACTCCGCGTTCAGCATGTGTTTACCGGACAACACATGCCGCATTGAAAGCTGCAACTCGCGATGATGACCCTTGATATAAACATCAAAGAAAATATCCCCGGCTACGTTCTCAAGATCGTGGAAAAACTCAACAAAAACGGGTATGAGGCGTGGATCGTGGGCGGGTCCATTCGCGACATGCTCATCGGAAGGCCCGCGTACGATCACGACGTTGCAACGAACGCCAAGCCGGAGGAAGTGCGGAAGGTCTTCAGGCGGACCGTACCCACGGGCATAAAGCACGGTACGGTCACCGTACTCTCCACCCTGGAATCGGTCGAGGTAACGACCTTCAGGAAGGACGGCAAGTACTCGGACGGCCGAAGACCCGACGAGGTCACCTACGCCTCCACCATTCTCGAGGACCTGTCCCGACGGGATTTCACCATGAACGGCATGGCCTACGACCCCGCGAACGATCGTCTCATCGATCCCTTCGGAGGCAGGGCCGATATCGAAAAGAAGGTCATCCGAACCATCGGAGATCCCGAGGCCCGTTTCTCCGAGGACGGTCTCAGGCCCTTTCGGGCGTGCCGGCTGGCTTCCCAGCTCGGTTTTACCGTTGATAAGAAGACAATGGACGCCGTCGGACGGTGCCTCGAAATATCCGCGGGTGTGAGCGAAGAGCGGATTCGGGACGAGTTCGTAAAGATTCTCCAGTCGCCGAAGCCGTCGGTCGGCATCGAGCTTCTCCGTACGAGCGGTCTGCTGGAACTGTTCATTCCGGAGCTTCTCAAGGGGTACGGGATAAACCAGAACCGTTTCCATCGCTACGACATTTACTTCCACAACCTCTACTCGTGCGACGCCGCGCCTGCCGGAGATCTCACCCTGAGGCTTTCCGCCCTCTTTCATGACATAGGAAAGTACTACGCAAAGCGGGATATTGAAAGCGGCTCCGAGGGCAGTAAATCGGTTTTCTACAATCACGAAATTATCGGTGCGGCGGTGACGCGCAAGATCATGCGCAGGATGAAGTTCAGCAACGACGAGGTGAAACGCGTGACCCACCTCATCAGGAACCACATGTTTCATTACACGTCGCAGTGGACGGACGGCGCAGTACGGCGTTTCATGCGCAAGGTGGGGGTCGACAACCTGAATTCACTGTTCGAGCTGCGCAAGGCGGACAGGATCGGCAACGGACTCAAGCGGGGGGAGTCGCGGTCGGTTGAAAACCTGAAAGTGCGCATCGAAAAAGTGATAGCGGCGCAGAACGCCATAACGGTGAAGGACCTCGCGGTGAACGGCCACGATATTATGAACGCGTTCGACCTGAATCCCGGTCCCTGCATAGGACGGATACTGGAGCACCTGCTGGAGGTGATTCTCGACGATCCTGAAAAAAACGAGCGAAAGTCTCTGCTGACCCTCGCCCGTGCATTCTACGAAACCATCGATCCCGACAGATGCGTGAAGTACGAACGTTCACGCCGCGGCGGATAATGCCACGGCCCCGATCCGCACTGCCGGTACTAAAAAATGAGCGGCCGATGGGAATCGAACCCACGACATCAGCTTGGAAGGCTGAGGTATTACCACTATACGACGGCCGCTTGTAAAAGCCCCGGTTTTAACGGCATAGTGCACTTTCCGGGAACCCTGCTTATGCCATATGGCACAAGTATAACCATCAATTATAGTGAATGCAAGGGAAAAGAAGGACCCGTATAACGGAACTACTTGCCCCCCAGCTGCTGATAAGCCTTGTGAATCTCCCGTGTTTTTTCCTCGAACATTTCCTTGTACTCATCGCCGAGGTTGAGGTTTGCAACCTTATCGGGATGAAATTTTTTCAGCTTATCACGGTACGCCTTTTTGATAGCGTCCATCGAGGACCCCCGCTGAATCCCGAGAATGTCGTAGGGGTCCTTGCCCGAGGGAGCACCGCCCGGCTGCTGCGCAAATCCCCCGGTTCCCCAGTTAGCGAACCTGCTGTAGAACTGGCTCCTGCTCTGACCTGAGTATCCGGTCGAACCCGCGGAACCCGGCTTTGCACCGCTCCCTGAAGCGGAGGACGCGCCCGCCCCGCTCTTGTACTGCTGGTACTGCTGCTGGTAGTAATTCTTCATGAGCCGCCTGCGGAGGAAAAGGCTTATCACCGCGATGGCGGGAAGTATGAACTCCTCACCCGGTATGCCGTCCGGAATAATCCAGCTCAGTACCGACATACCGAGAATTATCCAAATCCAGATGGGAATGCCCATTACTGCTCCTTGTAAATAAAGAGGGCTAACCTCGAGTTGACGCATATGGGATCATCGAAAAATCCCGTCACCCCGTATCTAATTTAAATATAGGGAGTCGGAAGGCTGTATTCAAGCAAATACGGGGACGGCACGGTCCGGGTCCTGTCTTCGCACGCGTTCGACGCAGCGAAGAACAGTGCACACAAAACAAACCCGTCAGTATCCCTGACAAACTGCCAAGCGGTTTCCCCGCAGGCATGGCGGCTCAGGAGTGTTTCCGGACCGCATCACTGAACAAGCGGGCCTTTTCCTCCATCTCCTCATCCGTGCTGTTTATGTTGATCCCGAAAGCGGAGCCGAGCCCGGCATCCACGACGCCGATACTGATATTGACGGCCCGATCGAGCAGTGAATCCGTCTTCGGAAGCATTCCCTTTGAATACTCCATATGACCGCCCCTTTGGGTATAGAAGGGACAGGTAAAGGGGCACCCCTCTTCAGAAACCACTTTCTTTTCCAGAACGTGTTCCATGTTCGTATAGACATGCCAGCCCGAATCCGCCACAACGCCGCATCCGAGTGTATCGCCCACGTTCCTCGCGATCTTCTTATCGGGGAATATGACCGTGAGCAGAGTGCCGAGCTCACCCTCCGGATCGGGAAGGGCCCGAAATGAAATCCCCTGAATATCACCGATCATTTCCTTTAATCTGTTCTTCTTTTCGCGCAGGAGCTTCTTGATCCCCTCGGTACGGCCGAGCTGTACAAGAAGAACCGCGGCCGCCAGTTCGGTCATACGAAAATCCAGGCCGATAACCGTTCTGGAACCCTGCTCTACACCCTGCCGCAGCGGGAGATGGCCCTGGTCGTGTAGGGCGAAAGCGCGCTTATAGAGCTCATCGTCCTTCATAACGACCATACCCCCGTCGCCCGCCGTAATCGTCTTATAGAAATTAAAACTGTAGGTGCCGATGCTTCCGTAACTCCCCACATACCTTCCCCGGTGCATGGCGCCGAAAGCCTGGGCGCAGTCTTCTATAACGGGGATATCACGCTCGGCCGCAATGGCGGTTATTTCATCGATGTGCCCGGGATTGCCGAGCATGTGCACGAGCATGATCGCCTTTGTTCTGTCCGTGATCTTTTGCGATACGTCCTCCGGATCGAGCGTAAGGGAATCGTCGATCTCGGCAAGTACCGGAATGGCGCGCGCGTATATTATGGATGTAATAGATGCAATGAAAGTATACCCGGGAACGATAACCTCGTCTCCGGGTCCTATGCCGAGGGCCCCGAGCGCTATCCAGAGCGCGGATGTTCCTGAATTGCAGGCCACCGAGTAGGGCACTCCGACGTATTTCCCCACCTCCCGTTCCAATTTCCAGACCCGGGCAAGAAAAGCCGGATCGGACGTTTCTCCATAGCGGAACAACCGGCCTGATTCAATAACCTCAATCAGCGCCTTTTTTTCTTCCTCCCCGAAAAGATAAGAACCGGGACCAGCCATATCGCCACCCCCTGTGAGAGTTTGATACCCGTAATCTTATACCGGGTAAGCCTATAATATCCATCAGAATAGTCCGGCATTTGAATTTAAAAGAATAAAATTCGCTTCGCTCGATTAATTATTAAGAATCAACTCGGAGACAGCCCATAATAAAGGTGGATGAAGGCGCCGGTTTTTTCGAGGCGGAAAACGAAAGTATCATTGAAGAGTATTCTCCATCTATGCGAATCCAATCGAGTTACGTGCGATGACCGTAAGATAGATTACTGCAACCGGGGGTTGTGATCATTCCTCCCCCAGTGCATCGATAACCCTGTCATGGTCAGTGAGGTCGCCAATCACCCTCACGACCGGTAAAGGCTTAATCTTGAGAAGGGTCGGTGTCGCAAATATTTTATACTTGTCGGCTGCTTCAGGATTGTCGAGAAGGTCGACGATATCGAAGCTGCACTCCGAGACACCTCTTTGTTTGTATGCTTCCCGCAGGTTCGTGAGATTACGGTGACTCTTATCGTCACCGCCCATAATCAATAATTTGAGCTCAACCATTGCATCTCCTCCCGAGTCAAACGCTGATCGGGCCTTCTAGGTTCGACTGTACCGTTTTGAGTATTTCCTCTGATCCGCAGGGCTTGCGCAGCACCTCAAAAGCCATGCCCTCGTTGCTGGCCGTCTTCAAGTCCTCGAAGTACTCCTGGTAGAAGGCGGTAACGATATAAATGGGAATGTCCGAATAGATATCGAGAGACCGGAGCGCACGCAGTGTTTCCACTCCGCTCATTCCCGGCATCTTGAGGTCCAGAAAGACCAGGTCATACCGGACCTCCCTCGCCATTTCCACACCGTCCTCACCGGTCCCCGCGGTATCCACCTCGTACTCCGTATCCTCAAGTGCGAGCTGAAAGGACCTGCGTACAGAGGTTTCGTCGTCAATAACAAGTATCTTCTTGCTCATTATCTTCTCCTTGATCACTCTGGCTCACCGGGAGCTTGATGATGACAGTCGTTCCCTTTCCAAAACTGCTTATAAAACGGATATCCCCCCCGTGGTCCGCTACGATTCCCTGGCACACCGACAACCCGAGTCCCGTTCCTTTTCCGGGCGGTTTGGTGGTAAAGAACGGATCGAAAAGTTTACCCAGATTCTGCTCGGTAATACCGCAGCCCGTATCGTTTATACGTATCCGGATGAAACCGTTTTTCCTGCTGCAGTCTATTGATATCTCCCTGCAATCGGTGTCCGCGATCGCGTCGATCGCGTTCCCCAGCAGATTGAGAAAAACCTGCTGTATGCCGTTTATCTTCACCTCAACCTCGGGAAGTTCATCCCTGTCCCATTTGATCGTGGCTTTGTTCTTCTCAATCCGGTAACTGAGGAGGTTCAGTACCCGCTCAAGCACCACCCCGAGTCGCTCCCGGATAAACGGCTCCTCGACCCCGTTGTTAAATCGTGAGAAGGTAAGCAGGTTGCGGACGATCTGCACGCATCGCTTCGTCTCGCGCTCCATGTCCCGCAGTATATCGTAACGCCGGTCTTCTTCATCCGTGTGCTTGAGGCAGTACTGGGAGAAGTTGAGTATTCCCATGAGCGGGTTGTTCAGTTCGTGGGCCACACCCGCGGTGAGAAGACCGAGTGCGCTCATCTTCTCAGCCTGTATAAGCTGCGCCTGGGAGCTCCGCAGCCTGGTGTTGACCTCCTCCAGAGCGGCGGTACGCTCCTGAACGAGCTTTTCGAGATGGAAGCGATGCTGCCGCAGCTCGTCCTCGATCGCCTTGCGATCGCTTATGTCCCTGATGATTCCCACCGTACCCGCGAATACCTTTTCGCCCTCGGAGGAATTCGAATGATAGAGTCCGGACGAGTTTATCTCTACAATTATAGTATTTGATTTTTGGGATAAATCGAGCCCCGGCTTCACCGCTCCCTTGTGATCGATCACCAGCCGCACCTCGAGACCGGACGTTTTCCGCTTACCGGTCCTCCTCTCGTTAAAGAGCTTCGGGGCCTCCCCGTCGCCCGTACCGCTCCCCTTTCGCTCCTTCCGAATACTTTCCCACATGATACCATCACAGTCCTCGGGAAGCACGATGGTACTGAAATGCTTGCCCATAAGCTCGCTCGGGGTGTATCCGAGCAGCCGTACCGCGTCGTTCACGAATACGAAACGGCCGTCCCTGTCTGCCCAGTAAACGATATCCGGAACGGTCTGCATAACGGTGAGGAACCTTTCCTCCGACGCGCTCAGCTCCATGATCTTCTTTTCGAGCTGCTCGTTCGCTGTCTGCAGGTGCTGCTGCGTCTCCACGAGTTTGTTATTGTGATAGAGCGCGTTCTCGTACGTGGACACCAGAAAATCGACTATACGTTCCGAGTTCGCCTGCGGCCGGTATCCATCCTCGCATCCTTCGCCGTCTATAGATGCATCTTTATTTCCGAGCGCTTTCTCTATACAGGAAAACAACAGGTCCTTGTTGAAGGGCTTGACGAGAAAGTTATCCGCACCGCATTGAAGGCCCTCGACAATATCTCCGGAATCGGAGAGGGTGGAAACGAGTATGACGGGCAGATTGATCTCCTCCTTGATGCGCCTGCACAGCTCGAATCCGTTCATGCCCGGCATAACTATGTCGCTGATGATGAGATTGGGCCTGTTCCGTGAAACGTATTTGAGCGCCTCCTTACCGTTCGTGGATACGGAGACCTCATAGTCATGCTCTTCCAGCGAATACCTGAGGAGCTGGGCCTGAGTCGGGCTGTCCTCCACCACAAGTATATGAGACCCCTGCATAACACCCTTTCCCTCCGCCCTCCCGCTTTCTGTCAGCCGGGAGGCGCGCTTCGGCTTTTAGAAACCGTCCGATCCGTCAGGACGGAACTTTCTTCAATTCTAAGATACTTTTCCGGGGTATTTCAAATTTATTATGCTCCGAATCATACATTCCAAATTTGCACATTTGATTGATGACCGTTGCGGAGACAGGATATGAAGAATAAGATTATTCTATTTTGATCTTACTTGACATAATTTATCAGCATGATAGGGTATGTACAGCAGGGATGACGGTAATTGAACGGAACTATTCATTTCGAGGAGGCAAACCGATGAGCCCAAGAAAGGTATACAGGAGAAATTCTTCCGCTGCCCGGATTTCAATAAAGCTTTTCTTGATAGCGGCCCTTTTCACCTTGCCGGCGATTTCTCTCTTTTCCCAGGATTTTGATTCCAATGAGGTAATAATTACAAAAGAGGCCGGCAGCCTGGTTTTTCTCATCCTGCCCCGCGAAGGTACCCGGTCGGCTCTTCTCACAAGAGAGAGGGGGAGGTATAAAGGCATAACCCTTGAAACCACTCACGGCTATGTCACTGAAGAGCCTCGTCTTAACAAGGATTATGATGATGATACGCGCTATGCGGTCTCCACTCTGGACGGTTACAAGGAAGGAGAAGATGAACTGCACAGGGACGGCAGGCTCTACATGCGTTTCAAGCTCGATGAAAGGGAATTGTTCGACCAGCTCGGCGGAAGAGGCGGCAAGCACCGCCTTACGGTAATTGAGTACGTCACGGACGGAGCAAGCCGTGGAAGTCAATATGCAATGGACGACTATACCTTTCGCTCCGAGTATGAAAACAAACGGTATCCCCATCGCAGCATTGAAATAAAATTTTCAAACGCCGGAAAATACCTTGCGGGTAACTAACCCGGGACCCGATATTTCAAGACCTGCCTTCAACCAGTATGAGGTTGCAATCGGCGGCGCGAAAACGATACTGTACGAGTTCCTGATATTCCGGTGATTTGTACCAGCGTTTCGCTTCCATAACCGAGGGAAAACGAACCACGACCGTTTTTGTACAGGGCCACTCTCCTTCCAGCACCTCGGGATTCTCACTGCTCACTATGACTTCGCCGTCGTAACTGGCTAAAATATCATGAACGCCGTCCCGGTATTTCTGGAGCTCATCCCGGTCCTTTATCGTCTCCTGCACGATTATATATGCGGGCATACGATTCCTCCTTGATTTTCTCCATTCGACTCTACCACATTCCGGGCAAGGGTTCAACCACCAAAATTCCCCTGTCGCCGCCCCGCTGTTTGTGACTGTCGCCTCGCGTGTCCGCCTGAACGATATATTATATATGTTTATATCCCGTGTAAAGAAAACGACCCTTGATTAAACGGCCGAACCGTCACCCGCCCGGCAGGGACCGTATGAACTTTCCCACCAGGTTGATGGTCGCCTGTTCATGTCTCCACGACTCCTCGTCGTGCTGGAGATAGAAGGGTTCGGAAACTGCGACAACGATCATGTCCATATCGTCCAGCAGCACGATGAGCTGACCGCCGTGGCCCCACGCGAAGTCGAAACCGCGGCCGCCCACCCGCGCTGACCACCACTGGTAGCCGTACCCGAGATCGTAAAAATACCGGCCCGCCCGGCCCGGCTTTTCCTTCGTAACCCAGGCGTCGTTCGAATAGGACTTCAGGGAATCGCGCACCCACGCTTCAGGCAGGACCCTTTTCCCCCCGTATTCGCCCCCGTTCAGGTACAGCAGGCCGAACCTCGCCATATCGCGGGCCGTGAGGTGAAGGTCCCCGCACCCGTTGTTGTGGCCTTCGGCGTCCGTGCCCCACTCCCCGGCACTGACGCCGATCTTCGAGAAGAGATGCTCCTCAGCGTACGGCTTGAGATTCGTGGAGCACGCACGCGACAGAATGATGCCGAGCCAGTTGGAGGAGAGGTTGCTGTAATTGAACGCTGCCCCGGGATCGGCTATGAGGGGGAAGTCCTCTATGAGCGGCGGGTAGATGCCGGAAAGAAGCCCCTTCCAGAGCGCGGGATCGGTCTCCTCCCAGGGATATCCGGCGCGCATCTGCAGCAGGTGCCGGACCGTGATTTCCATCTTCCGGGGATCGGTTACGGTTCCGGCGATTTCGGGAAAGAAATCCATCATCCTTTGGTTTAGGCTCGAAAGGCTTCCCTGATCCAGCGCGATCCCCACCAGGGCGGAGGTGACGCTCTTGGTCACGGACTGTATCCTGAACCGCCTTTCCACGGACATGCCGTTGAAGTATTCTTCGGCGATCAGGCAACCGTTCTTCACGACCAGGAGCGCGAACAGTTTCTCCACGCGTTCCGCTTCGAAATAGAGCTCGGCCACGAGCGCGGGGTCCAGTCCCTGCTCCCCGGGAGTCGACACCTCCCACCCGTTCCCGGACATCGGCATATACCCGACCGAGTCCAGCTCCTCCGGGCGCGTCCGCAGCATCCCGGCGATCACGGGGCGGGTTTTTGCTATCCGGTCGTAGTCCAGTTTCAATCCGAGCCGGCCCAGGCCCCGGGACAGTTCATCGTAGAGGTCCCTGTCCACGTCGAACGGAACCGCCACGATATCGTACGGGGTTGACCCGTCGTTGCTTCTCGCGTACCGGTCCGCGCCGTATGCCAGCAGGGCCGCGACGATCTCCGTGCGGCAGAACAGGGCGGCCAGATGGAGGGGCGTGGAACCGTAAGAGTCCCTTATGCCGGGGTCGGCCCCGGCCTGAAGAAGGTCCCTCGCGATCCCGGTCCTCCCGAACGTGATCGCCACGATCAGGGGAGTGGACCCGTACGCGTCCCTTTCATTCAGGTCCGACCCGGCCTCGATGTGGCGCCCAACCGCGTCCGTATCCCCCGTGAGAACGGCCATGTGGAGACTTACCTCCGGTGATACGGCCTCCTGTCCGAAAATCACAGACGGTGCGAGCAGTATGATCAGGACCATCGAGGTTAAGGTCTTTTTCATATTTATCTCCATAAAACCCCGGTTCATTATCCCATTGTATGAAACGTTACAGGGAGATAACGATACCGTCAAGGCCGCACTGCTTCCGACAGCGATCTTCAATGCATTCCAATAATCGGGTCCGCTGCGTTTTCTTCGCCTCTCGTTACCGGCCCGTATGCGGAACAGCAGTGCCGGTATCAATGTCTTTCCGCAATCGTTTCTATTTCTGCCGTACTCGTCATCAGGGAATGAGTAACGGCCGGACGGCGAGAAGTTACATGCCCAGGCACACGGTTTTATCACACTTGTATCGATCCATTTATATCAAAAAACGGAATTCTTACATCATAAAAGGTATATACAGGGTCTTTCCCACCGTTGAATATACGACATCACCGTTTGTAAATATCGCCCCTCGTGTCCACCTTAACGATATAAATGTTCTCATTCTCTATAAAGAAAATGACCCGGTATTTGCCTGCCCGGAGGCGATACTCCCCCTTTCTTCCTGACAAAGGTTTTATATCGCCTTCGGGGATCTTTTGAATACGGTCCATAATATGAAGAGCGATTCTCGGCGGGAGTGATGACAGATACTTTTCCGCCTTTTTCGAGAAGAGGAATTTCATTGAAGCTTCAGCTTTTTCTTCAATACATCAAGATCGATCCATTCTTTTGCTTTCCTGGCCTCCATAATATCCTGAACATCATCATCATACGGCTCCACGGGCCGTGAGAGGAATTCAGAAAGCGCTTTTTCAATGAGTCCCGAGTAGCCTCCGTAGAAATCCTTCGCATCGTCCATCTGCTTTTTAAGCTCTTCTGAAATCATTATCTGCATACGTTTTTTC
>CAYWUT010000038.1:2684-28369 GCA_964460545.1 uncultured Spirochaetota bacterium | reverse complement strand
TTCATCATACAGCATGGGCGTCGGCCACATTGTAGAGCTGGCGTTTTCCGTTTTGGTACAGCCGGACGGAAAAATACTGGTGGCAGGAGTCAATGAAGGTGACGAATATCTATGGAGATCGGCTGAACCTCTCTATTATTGGACCTCTATATCAATCTTTCGTTTTGATAGCAGCGGCGGGCTGGATGAGACCTTCGGAGACGGTGGAAGGGTCACGGTCGATAGAATAGGCAGTTCATGCAGCAGCCCTGCTCTTGCTCTGCAGCCCGACGGCAAAATACTCATAAGCGGAGCTGGAGGCCATGATATGCCGTGTCCAAGTAATCATACTATGCGCGTACAACGGTACAACACGGACGGATCCCCGGATACGTCTTTCGGCTCCGAAGGATCGGCCGACGTTCACCCTGATTGTACAGGAGACTGGGGCACGTCCCTTGCGATTCAACCGGACGGAAAAATCCTCATTGCCGGTTTCGGGGACCCTCGTTATCCCAGCTGGAGAGAATTCGAAGTCGGCCGCTTTGATTCACAGGGGAATATCGACGAGGACTTCGGGGTTGACGGGCGATGTTTCATTTCAATAGGTCAATACAAAAGCCGTGCCACCTCCGTTGTTCCGCAGCCGGATGGAAAAATCATAGTCGGCGGCTGCTATCTCGCTGATTGGGGACACAGAAACCGCAGCTCATCTGAGGAAGAAGAAGAATATTTCGATAGATGGAATTTTGCCGCAATCCGATTGAATCAGGACGGCTCCCAGGACCCGTCTTTCGGCACGGACGGAACGGTCATTTTTCCCGTGCTGATGACAACCGTATGGTCGACCGTCAGTGGAGAGAAATATCCATGGCTTGGTGGTGCTGGCCAGAATTACTGGCTGTCGGTACCGGCAGCACTCGGCCCGGACGGATCACTGTACATGGTCGGGTATACAGGCAACGGATCCGATGACGATTTCGCGCTCGCACGGTATTTACCTGACGATACGAATTGAACCTGTTATTTATGTTATTAAAAAATCAAGCCCTGCAGTCGCCAACCGGAAAATACCTGACCTATCCTTGCTTCTCGAAGTAATGACCGCCCACCTTATTTCTCCGCTCTAACTCGGACGAATCATCCCCCGATGGTGCATGTAAGATCGTAGGATTCCGCGAGCGCGGCTATGGCCTGCATCTCCCCATCCTCGGGCGGCTCGATCTCGTCCAGTCCGTACTCCCGTCCCGCGTACCCGTACTTGCTCTTTCCGAGCTTGTGGTAGGGCAGGATATTGACTTCGGGAGTCGAATCGAGAGATGAAACGAACTCGAATACGCTTCGGAGGTTCGCCTCGTCGGAGGTGTATCCCGGTATGACGGGAACGCGCACCGTTATACCCGCTCCCGAAGCCGTAAGCTTTTTAAGGTTTTGAAGAATAACTTCATTCGAAACGCCGGTCACTTTCCGATGTCTTTCGGGGTCCATGATCTTCAGGTCGTAGAGGAAGAGGTCGACGTATTCACGTATGCCGTCCAGAACGGGCCACCGGGCGTACCCCGTGGTCTCGATCGCGGTGTGAATCCCCGCCTCCCGCATAGAGGCGAGGGCTTCCCCGAGAAACTCGTGCTGCACGAGCGGCTCTCCTCCCGAGAAGGTCACACCGCCCCCCGATTTTTCGTAAAAGACCCGGTCTTTCTCAACCACGTCGAGCAGCTCTCCCACGGACATCGTGCTGCCGCTCATCTGCAGCGCGCCGGGGGGGCAGGCCTCCGTACAGAGGCCACAGAGATCGCACTTGTCCGTATCTATCCTTATGTCCCCTTCAAGAATCGCTCCTCTGGGACAGACCTCCTTACATCTCCCGCACCCGATGCACTTGAAGGCATAGAAGAGTATCTGCCGCTCGGTTTTCTGGGTTTCCGGGTTTGAGCACCAGGGGCACACGAGCGGGCACCCCTTGAGGAAGACGAGGGTCCGTATGCCCGGCCCGTCATGTATGGAAAAACGCTGTATATCGGTGACAACACCCTCGGTGTTTCCGCTGCTCATTTCACGCCCGTCCCTGTATTTCCCGTGTTACAGTTTCTGATGTTCGGTTCTCGCGATGATGTCGTTCTGGATTTCAGGGTCGAGCGCCACGAAATAGGTGGAGTACCCGGCAACACGGACGAGCAGGTCACGGTGCTTTTCCGGCTGCTTCTGGGCCTGGCGCAGCTTATCGGCGGAAACGATCAGGATCTGAACCTCCATGCCGCGCAGCTCGAAATACGCGCGTACCAGCGCGACCAGATTGTCGAGCTGTTTCTGGCTGCTGAAAACGGCGGGGTTGAACTTCAAGTTCAGTATGGAGCCTCCCGACTCCATTATGTGCTCGAGTTTCGATACGGACTTTATGACCGCGGTCGGGCCGTTGAGCTCCGTTCCCCGGAAGGGCGACTCCACGTCCGCGAGGGGCTGGCCCGCCTTCCGGCCGTCCGGCGTGGCGCCGATGAGGGACCCCGCGGGAACGTTGTACGCGACCGACGCCGTTGACGGATGGAAGGTGCCCCCTATGGGCCCCCTTCCGAACCGCGTATTCTTGTGGAGCGCGAGATCGACCATGTAATGCGTGAACGCCTCCTTCGCGATGGAATCCACGTAATCGTCGTCGTTTCCGTATTTCGGAGCCCGCGTGATGAGAAGCTGCCTTATCTCCTCGCCGCGCTTCCCCTCGAAGTCGTTCTCCAGTACGTGGAAGAGCTCCTTTTTGTCGATGAGTGACTCCTCGAACACGAGCTTCCTGATCGCGGCCAGTGAATTGGCCACATTCGCGATATTACCCGTCTGTCCTCCCGAATAATCGTAGACCGCGCCTCCCTTCTTAATCTCCTTTCCCCGCGCGACACAGTCGTCCACGAGGCCGCTCACGAAGGGGGTCGGCATCATCTCCTCCCATACGAAGTCCTGTATGTTGTCCTTCCTCGTGTACAGGCTCAGGTAGTAGGAGACCTGGTCCTTGAAAGCGGCCATGATCTCTTCGTAGGATTCGAAATCCGGGAGGGTCCTGGAGTCGCCGTGGAGCATGATGCCGGTCCGGGGGTCCTTGCCTCCGTGCAGCGCGAGCTCGAGGCACTTGGTCAGGCTGAAGTTCGCGGCGCCGTACCTGCCGCCCCACTTTCCCGCGACCGAGGGTTCGACGCAGCCCACGAGGTTGTAGTTGTAGGCATCCTCCTTGCGCACGCCGCGCAGGAGGAGGGAGGGGATGATGATGTCGTCGTTGAAGAAGGCGGGCATTCCTCCCCCCTTCGACAGTACCTCGACGCATCGTTTGAGGAACCGATGCGGCGTACCCTTGAACACGCGGGCGGTGAGCGTGGGCTGTGAAAGCCGCATGCGGTCGTGGCAGTCAAGTATGAGATAGGTCAGGTCGTTGACCGCGTCTTCGCCATCTGTCTTCTGCCCGCCGATGGTGAGGTTCTGAAACATCGGAAATCCCGCATTGAGCCTCGTCTGCGACCAGGACCGCAGCTTCGTAATCGAGGCGAGCTTGACCCAGAAGCACTCGAGGACCTCCAGGGCCTCTTCCTCCGTTATGCTCCCGTCATCGATGTCCTTGCGGTAAAAGGGCTGGATGAACTGGTCGAACCGCCCTATGGACACGGAATGGCCGTTCGTTTCCAGCTGTATGATGAGCTGGCCGAACCAGACGACCTGAACGGCTTCCCTGAAGGTCGTCGCCGGGTTTTCAGGCACCCGCCTGCAGGTACGGGCTATGTCGAGCAGGTCTTTTTTCCAACCCCCGTCCTTCGCCTCGGACGCCATCCTTTCAGCCAGGTCGGCGAAACGGATTGCGAACCGTACGGCGGCCTCGTACACGATGGTGAGCGAGTCGTAGAAGTACTGTTTTTCCAGCTGTTCGGGATCGTCCGGGTTGAGGGCGTTCCGCCGCTGTGCTATCTCGTCCAGGAGTCCCCTGAAACCGAGCCCCAGGAGCTTCGGATAATCGATGGCCAGGTGCCCGTCGCCGTTCTGGAGCGCCCACTCGTCGTCAAAGGCGCCCACATGGTCCTGCCCTCCCTTAATGATCTCCTCGGATGCCATGGAGAGGATCCGCTCCTTCACGGTCCTTCCCTTCCAGTAGGGGATGATACGACGCAGTCCGTCCTTCGTTTCATCCGATACGAGGAACCGGTCGCCGCTCCTCTTTTCGAACGCATCCATTTCATCCTCGATGTACTGTACGGCGAATTCGGGAAAAACCGGCGCCGCCCTGGGCGCGCTGGAATGGTTTCCCACGATGAGCTCTCCCTCGAGAATGTAGACGGACATCGTATCGAGCACCGAAGCGAGTGTAAGCGCCCGTTTTATGTTTATCTGCTTGTCTTCATGTTCCTGATAGGCCCGTGTCACGATTTCGGCCCTTTCCGGGCATATACGGGGTTCCGCGCTTATGCACGCTTCCCGGAGCCGCTCCACCCTCTTCGTCAGGCCGATTGATTTTTTCTCTCCCACGGATTCTGTTGAAGACATATACATACCTCCCATTGCTTGCTTATAAAAACCGCCTGATAATCTTAATAATATTATACGGTGTTCAAGACAATCATCCGTATTTTAATGAATCCACGTCCTCACGCTATTCAGTACCACGGTCAGTTCACGCACCGCACGAGCATCTCGATATTCCGTACCGGCACATCCACCTGTATCAGATGGGAACAGCTCAGAATATATTTCCCGAAACGACCGAGCGTATGCTTCAAGTTATCTATGGCATGGTTTACCTGGTCCGGGGTGCCGTTTGTCATAAGATCCTGCAGATCTATGCCTCCATGAAAAGTCACACGGCCACCGCAGAGGTCCGCGAGATCCCCACTCGACAGCCCCATCGCATTCAGCTGAAGAGGATCGAGGATATCAACTCCTATCTCAATGAGGTCTTCAATAATACCCGTGATTCCGCCGCATGAATGATAAAAGACGTATGCACCGTAACGCTTGACCATCTCGATGTAACGTCGCTGGTATTCTTTAAAATACTTCCTGTAGAGCTCGGGGGAAATCATCATTCCCCGCTGGTTGCCGAAATCGTCGTACATGCCGATGGCATCCACGCCCCCCCCGGCGGATTCAAGTATCATTTTCGTATAGTCATGAAAGAAGCGGTAATTTCCCTCAATAATGTATCGTGCCGCCTCATCATCATTGAGGAGATCCACCATGAAATCTTCGATACCGCGCATGGCCCAGCAGCGGTCGAAGAGGCTCTCGCCCTCCATGAGAATGAAGTAGTCTTCCCTTTTGTTTACCTCGCGAATACGTTCCCGCAGGGATGAAAAATCATAGATACCCGCGGGATCGGGAAAGGAATATTTCCGCAGTGCATCGATTCCGCTCATACCCTTCAGGGGGCTCCGCTCTATATCAAGGTAGGAACCTTCACCAAACTGAACGGCCCGCCTGCGCACACCCCAGAGATCCTCGTATATTCCTTTCCGGATCTCCTTATCCTTCCAGCCGAAAGAGCTGTATCCGCCGTACCCTCCGTCATTAAAGAGAAAACACATGTCCCGAAAATCCGATTTCGTCCAGAGGAGCACATCCTCCACGGTTTCGAGCCCCAAATGATTTTGCAGTTTCTCGAATACCTCGATTTCGGCCCTGAAATCAGAAGCGACCCGGTCCACGGGTTTACCTTCCAGAGTGGCCGTTACTCTTTCACGCGACGTCATAGCTCTTCACCGCCTATTCACTGTTGGGACGACGCTTCTAATCAATCTGGAAATATTCAATTCCGTAATACTTACAGAGCGTTTCCAGCTCTTTTCGTATGTCGCCGAATCCGACCGCGAGGTGATGATTGAAGCCATGGTCCATTACGGTTTCATGCAGCTTCACGTGGTCGTTCACGGCTATATCGCATCCGCTGTACAGGATTCCCCGTGCGGTTTCAGGCCCGTTTTCTCCGGAAAAAACGAGCATTTTGAATATCCCGTTTTCGTCCTGAATGAGATTGACGGCGGTTTTTACTCCGTATGCGTACTGTCCTATATGCGCGGGCCCGCAGAGCCCACCCCCCAACCGCTCGGGGCTTTTTTCCACGATCCCGTCGTTTAGACCGATCTCGCCGCTCATTACCTTTCGCTTCAATTCGTCGTTCGGCATGTTTTTCAACGCAGGATCATTGGGCGCCATATATCCTCCGATGCCGACCCCGCAATGACCGAGCTGAACAACGGGACTTTTCCCGATGACGTTTACGAAATCAAGGCAAATCCCCGGTTTTCCCGTCAGCAGCGTACAGATCGTTTGTGCCACCGCGGTCGGCCAGTCACCCTCGCAGGCGGCCGAATAGACGTCCCCCTTTGAAAGGAGCCAGCCCATGCTCAGACAGGGCGATACCCCGATAAAGGATTTTCCCATTTCAGGCCAGCAGCGAAAAGCGCTCGAGGTAAACCCGTTCGCCCTGATCATGACCCTGAAGGCCTGATAGAGCCGCGCGGCATTGCGAACGTATTCCTCGCTGATAAGTACCGGCCTGCCCTCCTTCATCTCTTCCGCGGTCGCCGTGACCTCGTCTTCGGTGAATGAAAACCCTCCATTGTATCCTTCATACTCACCGGTACGGTAGGTATTCATTACTTCCGTCCAGTCGACCGTCTCGATTCGCGTACCGAACATCCGCGCGTAATCAAGCTGATTTCCGCTTGCCGAATGAAATCCACCGGGAGCATCTCCGAACCTGCCCAGGAAATCACTCCTCAATTCCTTTACGGCATGGCTCACATTGAGGAGCGATGCCAGTTCATTTTTATACGAAGCATCCCCGGGCCATCCCGCAAGGGTGAATACTTTCCGGCCGATTTTCCTGGCCACGTAGTTGTTCATAATCGCGGAGCACCATGCATTCGTCGTCCACTCCGGTTTCTCCAGCTCGCTCTCCTCCGGAGCGGTTACGATCATCGGAATTTTGAAAAGATAGGGATCGTTTGCCAGGGTGAGAAAGGTGTTGCCGTTCGTGAAGGCGCTGTTGAGTACGATGACGACATCCACCCTCGCCCTGCCGAACAGGTGAGCGGCCTCTTGTGCCTCAAGAGGCCCGAAAATCCGCTTTTTATAATAAATGGAATCCCGGCTTATGACGCCTTCTTCCTTAAATTCGTCGAAGAGCCGGCGCAGCTGTTCTTCCGCTTCCTCTTTCCCCCCTACACTGTACACCCCGATTGCGTTTGCCACTACCCCGATTCTCGGTGCATTCTCTGCTTTATAGTTTTTCCGGTAATCCATAAATACCCTCTTTATCACGCTGTATTTTATCCTTCAATACGCCGCCATTTCCTGTCACCTGATGAATCGATCACACCGTCTATTATCTGACTCGTCTTCCAGCCGTCGTAGAAATTCGGCGATACGTCCCCGCCGTTCAACAGCGCATCCACCATCTCATAGAGCTGAATGGCGAAGGGCTCGGCAAATCCCGTTCCCATGCCGGGCAGCGGCCAGATTTCCCTGCCGTAGGGATGGCATGATTCACCGACCTGTATTTCACTGAATCCGCTTTTTCCCTCCTGTGTCTCCCCTCTATAAAGCTTGACTTCATTCGGTCGTTCCCAGTCGAAGAACACGCTCCCCTCGGTTCCGTACAGCTCGAACTCGAAATGATTCTTGCATCCCTGCGCGACCCTGCTGACGAATATGCCGCCCTGCGCGCCGTTCTCGAATCTCAGCAGCACGTCACACAGATCGTCTACGTCGACCTTTCCCTTTTTCCCGCCGTTTTTACTTTCGGCATTCGATATTTGAGCCGTGCTCGCTTTGCTCGCATCACGACAGAGCGGCCGCTCCCCGATTAAGGTGGAAAGCGCACCGGAAACCTCCCTGATCTCTCCGACGAGAAAACGGGCCATATCGATCGCGTGAGAGCCCAAATCGCCCAAAACGCCGCTCCCCGAATACCGCTTCTGGAAATGCCAGTCAAGCGGGAGATTTTCATCCAGCCCCCAGTCCTGTATGAAACTGCTTCTGAACGACAGGATCGTACCGAGAGCCCCCTCTTCGATCCAGCGTTTCACCAGAAGAACGGCGGGCGTTTTCCGGTAATTAAAACTTATCGCATGCATTATCCCCGCGCTGCGGGCGGTCTCGTACAGTTCCCGGGCGTCCTTCTCGCATAATGCCAGCGGTTTCTCGCACAGGACGTGCTTTCCCCGATTAACGGCCTCCAGGGCGATTTCCTTGTGCATATAGTTGGGAACGCCGATTATGACAAGATCGATATCGTCCCGTTTTACCAGCTCCCTCCAATCGCCCACCCATTCATCGATTCCCAATCTTGACGCGGTTTCACGAGCATATTCCCCGTCCTTTTCCGCAATCACTTTGAGCGATACGTTTCTCGCCTTTTCCGCAAAAAAACCCTTCAGCACCTGAAATGCTATCGTATGTACCCTTCCGATCAGACCGCCGCCCACGATCCCGATATTTATCTTTTCCATGTATGAGCACCTCCGGATATCCGTGGATTATGTTTTTCTTTCCCGTACCCCTTGACGCAATCCGTCCGTCTTTCGCCTTCTTTCATCCGATTTTTTCCCACTTTCCCGTTTCAGACGAGCTGATGACGGCATCCGTTACCTGCACCACCTTCAGACCTTCGTACAGGTCGGGCGAGACCGGTTTGTCATTTCTGATCGCATCCACCATCTCGTAGAGCTGAACGGCAAAGGGCTCGGCATATCCCGTTCCCATTCCCGGTATCGGCCAGATCGATTCGCCGTAGGGGTGGTCCGGGCCTCCCACCAGAATCCTGGTGAACCCGCTCTGCGACTTCGGTGCTTTTCGTGAAGACAGAAACACCTCGTTCCTGCGTCTCCAGTCGAACAGCACGCTCCCCTCCGTTCCATACACCTCGATTCCGAAGGTTACCTTCCGTCCGAGCCCGATTCGGCTCGAGAAGAAGCTTCCCTGTGCGCCGTTTTTAAATCGTAAAAGCACGTCGCATATATCGTCGACATCAACTTTCCCCTTTTGGACGCTCTTTCCGCCGTCGGAATTCGCAATTTGCGCTGTGTTCGCGTCGCTGCTCAGAGGCCTTTCCTCTATCCGCGTGGAAAGCGACCCCGACACCTCGTCTATTTCTCCCACAAGAAACCGGGCCATGTCAATGATGTGTGATCCCAGATCGCCCAACACCCCGCATCCCGAATACCGCTTCTGAAAATGCCAGTCAAGCGGGAGGTTCTCATCCAGGGCCCAGTCCTGAAGGAAACTGCTTCTGAAGGATATGATGGACCCCAAAACCCCCTCATCTATCCACCGCTTCATCAGTAAAACCCCGGGCGTCTTCCGGTAATTGAAGCTTATCCCGTGCTTTATACCCGCAGCTTTTGCGGCTTCACATATCTCACGGGCATCCTCCGCGTTCAGTGCAAGCGGTTTCTCGCACAGGATATGCTTGCCCTTTTCTATGGCCCCCAGTGCTACTTCCCTGTGCATATAATTGGGCACGCCTATTATGACAAGATCGATGTCGTCGCGCTTCACCAGCTCCTGCCAGCCGCCCACCCACTCGTCGATTCCCAACCGGGCCGCCGTATTTTTCGCGTATTCGGGGTTTTTCTCGGCGATCATTTTGAGCGATACATCCTTTACCTTTTCCCCGAACAAACCCTTCAGCATGCGGAACGCCATCGTGTGTACCCTTCCGATGAAGCCGCCGCCGATTATTCCGATATTCAGTCTATCCATTATCCCTCACCCCCGTATATCGATGAGTTTGATTTTTCCGTACGCCGTCACTGTTTCCCTGAGTCCAAACCACACACTACGCTGTTTTCCCCGACTCGGCGCCCTACTCAAACCAGGGCTTTTCCGCCTCCTCCGATATCGAGACGTCCTTGAGAAATTTCATCGCCTTGGTCAAACCCTCCATGATGGACATCTGCTGGTCCTCATGCTCGATGCTGAGCACGAAATCATATCCGACAGCACGCAGCATACTGATGAAGGCCTTCCAGAAATCCACTCCGTGACCGTATCCGACCGTCCTGAAATTCCAGGACCTGTTGATGTGGTCCCGATAGCTCTTGGTATCCAGCACGCCGATCTTGGACTTCATGTAGTCGTCGATCTTCGTATCTTTCGCATGGATGTGATAGACGGCCTCTCCGAGGTCCCGAACAGCGATCACGGGATCGATACCCTGCCAGAACAGATGGCTCGGGTCCAGATTGGCGCCGATTACGTCACCGACCGCCCCCCTGAGCTTCAGGAGCTTTTCAGGACAGTATACGCAGTCCCCGGGATGCATTTCAAAACAAAGCTTCCTGATGCCGTTCTTGAGGGCATACGCAGCCATGTCCTTCCAGAACGGTATCACCTTCTCATCCCACTGCCATGCAATCAGCTCCGAGTAGTAATCCGGCCACGGGCATGTCACCCAGTTCGGCACCTTCGCATCTTCGGAATCGCCGGGACAGCCGGCGAATACGATCACCCGTTCGACCCCCATCTTTGAGGCCAGTTTGATCGTATCGCGTATATCTCCCGCATGGTCGGCGGCTATCGTCTTGTCCGGATGAAGGGGATTGCCCGAACAGCCGAAGGCGCTGATGATGAGCCCCCTTTTCTCAACCTTTTTCCGTAATTCCCTCATTTTCCCTTCATCTTCCAGCAACTCGGCGGGATTACACAGATTTTTCGGGGCGAATCCTCCGGTCGGAATCTCGACCGCCTCACCGCCTATCTCCGCGATTATGTCCAACGCCTTATCCAAACCCTTGTCGGCAAACAGAACAGAGAACACTCCGATCTTCATTTGAAATACTCCTCTCTATGGATTGAAATGGTTTTAACGTACGACCTCAACAATTGAAATCCTTTTTCGCTTCCAGTCGGATGGCCCGAAAGAAACCGGGGAATTTCGAAGGGGGTACGAAAAAACACCAACGGATCGTTTCCGAATCTCCAGGTTCATTCATCTTGAAAAACGGGCTTTCACCCCTTAACCGCGCCTACGGTAAGCCCGCGCTCGAAATGCCGATTGAAAATGATATAGAGTACCACAATCGGAATCATGCTGAGTGAAAGCGTCGAGAAAGTCAACGACCACTCCCGCACGAATCTTCTGAGAAAGGTCGCGAGCGTGAGCGGTATGGTAAACAGGTTTTCGTCCTGCAGGACGGTCAGCGAAACGATGAGCTCGTTCCAGATCAACGATCCCTGAAAAATTGACACACCCACGATCGCGGGAACGGACAGGGGAATGACTATTTTCCATAAAAACTGTATATGCGAGGTACCGTCGATCAATGCGGCATCCTTGATCTCGCTCGGTATATCCTTGAAAAAATTAACCAGAATGAAGAGTGAGAAAGGCACCCCCACGGTCGCATAGGGAAAGATGACGCCTAAATAGGAGTTCAACAGGTTGAATTTTTTCAAGGTGATAAAAATGGGGATTATCAATGCCTCTATGGGAGCCATGATCCCCAGCAGTATGATGAAATAGATCGTTTTCTTGCCCCTGAAATCCATGTGGCTGATGGCATAGGCCGCGAAAATCGAAACCAGGAGTATGAGGACAACGGCGGAGAGCGATACGATTCCGCTGTTGATGAACGCCCTTCCCAGGTGAGCCATTTGCCAGGCCTGAATGAAATTTCCGATTGTCGGCTGCTTAGGCAACGCCCACGGCGCTTGATAAAGCTCCTGGCCGCTTTTAAACGAGGCCATAATGACCCAGAAGGTCGGATATATGAACACAAGCGCTGCAAGTATGAGGATGACGTGAATGGGTATCTGCCTCACACTCCTTCGAAGGTTGAACCGTTTATAATACATCCGTAACATCTCCGCCCGAATATTTCGATTGAACACCTATACCTTAAAACCCTTAAAGGCCCGAATAATGATAAAAGACAGGAATATGACGACCATAAACAGCATGGTACCCTGTGCCGCGGAATAGCCGATACGATGGAAACGGAATCCGTTGTAATAGATCAGATAGGGCAATACCTCGGTCTGTCTTCCCGGACCGCCCGCCGTCATGATAAAAACCCAGTCGAATACCTTCAGGGAACCGATCGTCGTCAACAGCACATTGATAAACGTTTGCGGCAGAAGAAGCGGGAAGGTAATGAAAAGAAACTGCTTGAATCTTCCCGCACCCTCGATTGCCGCCGCTTCATAAAGCTCGGTCGGAATGTTCTGTATTCCGGCCAAATAGACCACCATGGTAAATCCGGCCCATTTCCAAATCGCCGCCACAAGAATCGCCCCCAGGGCGGTATTGTAATTACCGAGCCAGGCCGTGGTGATGAACTCCAACCCCACAAGGCGGAATATACCGTTGACGAGTCCGAATACGGGATTGTACATCCATGTCCAGATGAACGAGACCGCCACGATTGACATGACCACGGGGATGAAAAATATAGTTCTATAAACGGTGCGGAACAGGTTGATACGGGAAACAAGTACCGCCAGAAGAAGCCCCACGGCCGTTTGAAAAACGGCGGCTCCAGCCGTAAATACGAAGGTGTTTCCAATGGCGTTATAGAAGGGCTTGTCATTGAAAAAAATGTTTTTATAGTTCTGTAAACCGACAAAGAGCTTCTTTGGAGAAACACCGTTCCAGTCGAACAGACTGACATGAATATTGTAGAGAACGGGATAAGCCAGGAAGCATATCAGCAACAGCAGGGCAGGCGAGATATAGAGATAGGGCGTTAATCTGGAAACGAACGATTTATTGTTTATCGAATTATTGCTTATCGAATTCATCACAGGTTTTTCTCTCAGCCGTCACGGTCGAATTGAAAATATACACGCAGCCGTCTCACAAATTACTGCACCGGGAGGAAAAAAGGGGCATCCCCCCGGCGCATACTGCTTAAGCCCTCGGGAAAGCGGCCTACTTCCAGTAGTAGGTTCTTCCCTCGCGCCTCAATTCCTCAAACTTCTTCTGAATGTTGTCCCCGCACTCCTGGGGCGTGATTTTTTCCGCAATAAGTGCCTGCATCTGGATTTTGAACTCCTGCGTAATTTCAGGTTCCCAGAGCCAGTCGAGAAAAACGGCGACATTTTCATAGTACGGCACGATGCTCGCCCTGAGCGGGTCGTTGACTTCCTCCGCGTATTTCTTATCGGAGACGATGTTGGCCGTATCATAACCCGCTCCGACACTCGTGATATACGCGTTTTCGTCCCTGGAAAGGTATTCGACGAACGCCGCCGCGCCTTCCAGATGCTTCGTCTGCTTCGAGATGGTGTAACAGAATCCCGGGCCGCCCGCGGGCTGCGGCTTCATACCGGGCATATGAGGCACCCAGTGCGTTCTGATGTCATTGACGTCGGGAGCAGCGCTGTTGATGGTCGGAAGGGCCCAGTTTCCCATGTAAAACATGGCGGCCTTGCCCTGCACGAAGAGCTGAATCGCCGCATCGTAATCGATGCCCAGCACCCCCTTCATGAAGATGCCCTCGGTCACGAACTTCTGCACCCGGTCGAACGCCTTGATGTACGCCGGATCATCGTAGTGGATCTCACCCCTGAGCGTGCGCTTGGTGAATCCGATCGGGTCGTTGTCCACATAATCCGGAAGCGTGGAAAACATCAGCGCCGGAACCCACCAGACCTGGGAGCAGGGATACACCATGGGCGCGATGCCGGTACCCTCCAGCTTGTCGCGTATGGTTATCAGATCGTCCCATGTCTCGGGATCGGGGAGATCGTACTTCTTGAAAATGGGATCGTTCAGCCAGTAGCACATTACGGACGACTGCCACGGAATTCCCCACGTTTTTCCGTCGTGTGTGATCGCATCCAGCACGCCCTGTGCATAACGGTCCTTGAAATCCACGTAATCCTCGGCCGGATAGATGAGCCCGTCGTTCTTGTAGGCGACGACGAACTGGCCGTCAAGGAGAAGAATATCGATGGGTTCTCCACCGGTAACGGCGGTACGTACCGCTTCGTCATACCGTGCCCTTTCAAACCCATGGTACGTCACCTTGTACTGAGGATTCTCCGCCTCGAACCCGGCGATGTGCTTGTTGATCGACTGGTCCGGATTCGTATCGATGGAGTAGAAATGAAGCTCGGTGACCGCCTGCTGCGCCGAACCCGACTCCTCGACGGCCTCCTTTTCACTGCCTGCGAATGCAAGGGTAACGGAAAAAACCAACAACAACAAAACCAGCAAAACCCTCTTCATTGTGAAACCTCCTTAAAAATTAATGTGAATATTACTCCAGGCAAACTCACCTGACGCACACAAGTTTATCATACCAACTAAATCGATAAATTAAATAACCGGATCATGATTTTTTACCGGTTGTATTCCTTATCACTATTTCAGTCGGGAAGATGATATTTTCCCCAACATCCCCATTGCCGCCATCTTCCTTCAGGAGTTTCAGCAGCAGCTCGGCCGCCCGAACCCCCATTTTCTCACGGGGCTGTACGATCGTCGTGAGCGGCGGATCGAAAACTCTCGCCATGGGAATATCGTCGAAACCGACGATGGAAACATCCGCCGGAATTCGAAGCCCCTTGTCCTTGATTGCGCGCATACATCCCAGCGCAAGCATATCGTTATAGGTGAATATCGCGGAAAATTCAGGACACTTCTCCACAATCTCCATGCACGTGGAATAGCCGCTTTCCGCATCGATCCCGCTTTTCATAATGTTGCTTTTGGACTTGAGGCCGTGTTCGTTCAGCGCATGCAGGTACCCGTTCATTCTCTCATCGGCATCAGCCCTTTTTTCCGAAGGCGTGACGTGTATGATGTCCCTGTGGCCCAAATTGATCAAACACTCCGTCGCCTTGTAAGCTCCGTTGTAATTCTCCACCGTTACCGAGCTTATGACAGGATGGGGCGAAGCCCTCCCGACCACAATAATCGGAACGCCGCAGCCCAGGAGGTTTTTCACCCTGTTATCCGTCAACCGTTGAGCGCCTCCCAGAATCAGTATACCGTCGACATTCAGCTTGTTGAATCTCGACAGATAGATCTCTTCCTTCTGGAGGCTGTTCTCAACACTGCTCAGCATGAAGTAATAATCATTCTCGTTAAACGTTCTTTCTATGCCGTTTATTATTTCCGAGAAAAAGGGGTCTTTGATATCCGAAACCACGACACCGATTATTCCAGTGCGGTTCGTTCTCAGAGACCGTGCGAACATATTCGGATAATACCGCAGGTCCCTCGCTATATTAATCACCTTCTGTTTCGTAAGGTCGCTGACCTGTATCGGTGTCGGCACGTCGTTCAGGATTTTCGAGACGGTCGATATTGATACGCCGGCTCTCTGGGCGATGTCTTTTAACGTGGCCATTATTCATTAAAACCATATACGTTAAACGTTTTCAGTTAAAATCGTATATTAATTATCGCATTTGTCAAGAAATTTTAACAATTTTCTGTAAGGAAAAACGAAAGGATTGAACCTCTGACAAGAGGGAAAGATGCCCGGTATCACCTTTGTACGGAAAGAGATACCGGGCTTTCAAAGTTATGTATACATAGGTTAGCGATAGTATCCCTGCGAATCACTTTTATTCAGTTATTTACAGGATACTGCCGCCCTACATTTCTTCATCCGAACAATTACGAGGTACAGCCATAATGACTTCAGAACAATCACTCTACCTCGGCGGCTATGGCTTTCAAGTTCCGCAGTCCCTGGACCGCGAGCTCCTCGCCCGATGAGGCGAGCTTGCGCCAGATTGAGCAGAGCCGGTTGATCTCTTCGAAGCTCGGGTCGAATGATTCGATGACAAGCGGGCCGTCGTACCCGATCTCCTTTATCGCGGTGAAGAATTCCTTCCAAGGCACGAGCGCCGTTCCCGGTATGCCCCTGTTGCTCTCGCAGGTGTGCACGTACCCGAGGTACTCCTTGCCGCATGTCTTTACCGCCCCCTCGAAGCTCTCCTCCTCGCGTATCATGTGAAAGGTGTCGAGGTGCACCTTGATGTTCTTCGATCCCACGTCCCTGCAGTACCGGACCGCGTCCGCCGCGATGTTGAGAAAATGCGTCTCGAACCTGTTAACGACCTCAACCGCGATGATGAGGTCTCCCCGTTCGCGGGCGTATGCCGTCACCTCCTTCAGTGCCTTCACCGACCATTCCCACTCCTGCTCGGTCCTCGGACTTCCCGACCGGTACCCCCACGCCGCATAGGGTATGCCTCCGAGTATGGTCGAACCGAGCTCGATATTGAGGTCAACGACCTTTTTTAAGAGCTCGATTCCCCTGGCACGCACGTCAGGTTCCGGAGAAATGACGTTCGCATCGTCCGGCAGGCCGTGCGTGGTCACGATCCTGATGCCGACCTCGGCGGCCTTCCTCTTTACGAGCTGAACGGGGAAGGTGTCGACATCGGAAATATATACGTCGACCGTGTCGAATCCGACCTCCTTGGCCTTCTCGATGATCCACAGGTCTTTTTCTGAAAACTTCTCCGTCCATATAAACGAATCCACTCCGAAGTTAAACATGACTTCCTCCTCGTATGATTATCTGTATTTTACAACAGGTCCCACCAAACCACAAGCGTCCGTTCATATCCATTTCAGCTTGACACCGTTACGCCATGCCTTATCATCATAAATTGTGGAGGATAAAATGAATATCCAGTGGACTGAAGATGTCGCGCTCCATATTGGTGAGATCGACGATCAGCATAAAAAGATTTTCACCATGATAAACGCACTATACAAGGCGATCTCGAAGGGGAGCGACAAATCGGACGCACTCGATGCGCTGAAAGACATGGCGGACTACGCCATAGAACATTTCTCAAAAGAAGAACGTTATATGCGGCAGGCCGGCTATCCGCATATGGATGAGCACAAATCGGAGCATAACGATTTCTTCTCCACGCTCGAGGATTTCGAAAAACGGTATAAAACAGGAGACGTCTCGGTTGAGGAGATCTCGGGATTTCTCAACGGATGGATAGAAAACCATATCATGGGAACGGACCGGGGGTACGTCCCCTTCTTCAAGGATATGGGCATCAGATGAGTGAAGAATTCCTTCAATACAATACGTGCGTGAACCAACCGCGGTAATTATATCCGGAGGTCGTAAGAGCAATGAAGGTTACCATCCTTTTTACGGGAGCAGCACTATCCGTATTTCTTCTCTTGGGATGCTCATCCGTGGAATACGTAAACAGAAAATCGACTGCGTTTATTCCCGAGAATCAGGAAATAGCCCTCGGTGAGGAGGCCTACGGGCAGGTCCTGGCTGAAAACGAGCTGAGCAACGACGCCGATCAGACCGCGGTTCTCAACAGGGTCGGCACGAGAATCGCCGCCATCGCCGAACGCCCGCAGTACGACTGGGAGTTCGCCCTGATTGAAGATCCTGAAACGGTCAACGCATTTGCGCTGCCGGGAGGGAAGGTCGCGTTTTACACCGGAATACTTCCCCTGTGCGGGAATGAAAACGGCATCGCCGTGGTCATGGGGCACGAGGTCGGGCATGTCCTGGCGCGTCACGGTGCCGAACGTATGACACAGGGAATCGCCACGGGACTTGCCGGAAGCGCGCTGCAGATAGCCGTTGCGAACAAGTCGCCGGCGGCCCAGACCGCGATACTCAGCGGTTACGGACTCGCGACCACAACGGGAGTGCTCCTCCCCTTCAGCAGGAAGCAGGAGTATGAGGCCGACTATATCGGCCTTCTGCTCATGGCAAAGGCCGGGTACGACCCGCGTGAGGCGCTTACTTTCTGGGGGCGAATGATCGAGCTGTCGGGCGGCCAGCACCCTCCGGAATTCCTCTCAACGCACCCGAGCAGCGAAAAACGCGTTAAACAGATGGAGAAGCATCTCCCGGAAGCGATGGAGTACTACGAAGCACAGTAATGGATTACCCGGCCCCCTTCGAACGCACGGAAATTCAGAGCATACCGTACAGGGCCGGAAGCCCCGCGAAACGAACCATGGGGAGAAATCGGCCCGTCAGGCAATAAAAGAAATATAGTCCCTTAAAAACAATGAAGACGTTGCTCGAGAGGCGGCGGGGTAAATGTGCTTGACAGGCACGGCTTCACAATAGTAAACTTTACCACGTCGGTATAAAGCGGGAATAGCTCAGTGGTAGAGCGCCACCTTGCCAAGGTGGATGTCGCGGGTTCAAGTCCCGTTTCCCGCTCATTGTCCCCACCTGCAGACCTTCGATTACCCTAAATCTATTTCTTTTTACATTCGATTGCAGTATCTTAATTGTATTCCCGCACAGGTTCTTCATTTCTAGCATGAAGGAACGGGATTCAAGCGAAAGGGATCGGTATGCAACTCGAAAAAGCGGTTGAAAAAAAACCGAATGCACGCATAAGCATAGAGGTAACGGTCGACAAGGCGTCCGTTGACAGTACGAGAGAGTCCGTAATCAGGGAAATCGAGAAAACGGCGAAAATTCCGGGATTCAGGAAAGGCCGAATCCCGAGAAACATCATACTCACCCGTTTCAGCGATACCATCAAGAGCGAAACCATCAGCTCGGTTCTGTCCAAATCCCTCACGGAGATACTGAGGGAGTCTGAATACCAGCCTATCTCGGAGCCATCGATTACCGAGATGGGAGATCTCGTGAATGACGAAAATTTCACCTTTAAGGCCGAATGCGATATCCTGCCCGAGGTCGAGCTCGTCGACTACCGGGGCGTAAGCTCGGAGAAATTTACATACGATGTTAAGAAAAAAACGGTCGACCGGGAGCTCGAAGCCCTTCGCGAACGTTTTGCCACACTCAAGCCCGTTGAGGGAAAGGCCGTGGAAGGCAACTACCTCACCGTCGAGTATTTCGAGTATAAAGAGGACGGGAATCCCGATAAAAAGCAGGACAACACCATTCTACTCGACAAGGGCAATGAGCTCACACCCCAGCTCGTGGGTCTATCTGCGGGCGATGAAAAGGACATCGAGCTCGAGCGCAAGACCGATGAGAAAGACGACGCTGGACGTACGGTAAAACTGCACTTCACCGTGAAAGAGGTAAAGGAGAAGGAGCTCCCCGAGTTGAACGATGATTTCGCCATGGATATCAGCGATGCGAAGACACTGGATGAGCTGAAGAAAAAGATAAAAGAGGACCTGGAGGAAGCGGCCGCCCAGGCGTCGGACTCGAAGACGAAATCGGAGCTCATGCAGAAGCTCATAGATCGATGTAAATATGAAATCCCTGAAACCATGGTTCAGCACGAAATCGACCGTATAATGGCGGATGTCGCATATTCCTACAGGATAGATCTCGACCAGCTCAAGCAGGACGAGCAGAAGTGGAGTGAATACAGAAACAATCTGAGGCCGAGAGCGCTCGGAAACCTCAAGTACGAACTCACGCTGAACGAAATCTCCAAAAAAGAAGAGATTGCCGTAGGCGACGAGGAGATCGAAGCAGAAATCAACCGTTACGCGGAAAGCAGGAAACAGGCACCCGACAAGATCAGGAAGCAGATGGAGGAATCGGGTTCCATGGACTCGCTCCGCTACCGGCTCCTGCTCGGCAAGGCCCTCGATTTCGTTTACGCCGAGGGAAAATTCGATAAGGAAAACCACCTCGAATACGGCGCGGAGGAAAAAGAATAATGGCACTGGTACCAATGGTCGTTGAACAATCGAGCCGCGGCGAGCGCGCTTACGATATATACTCACGACTCCTGAAGGACAGGATCATCTTCATCGATTCGGAGATCAGCGACATAACGTCGAACCTCATCATCGCCCAGCTGCTCTTCCTCGAAGGGGAGGACCCGGACAGGGACATCTTCCTCTATATCAACAGCCCGGGCGGCCTCATCACTTCAGGGCTCGCAATATACGACACGATGCAGTACGTCAGGTGTGACGTTTCCACCATCTGCATCGGACAGGCGGCGAGTATGGCGGCCGTGCTTCTCACCGCCGGAACGAAGGATAAACGCTACGCCCTTCCAAACGCCCGTCTCATGCTGCATCAGCCGCTCGGAGGCGCGCAGGGACAGGCGACGGACATAGAGATCGCGGCAAAGGAGATCGTACGCAACAGGGAACTGATCGAAGACATACTGGTGAAACATACCGGACAGAGCAGGGACCAGATACACAAGGATGCCGACAGGGATTTCTACATGTCGACCCGAGAAGCCGTGGACTACGGGCTCATAGACGACGTGCTCCTGCGGCACCCGAAGACTGAAAAGAAGGAGTAATACCGTACTCCGGCACGGTTCGGTAAGAAGAATGGAGCGTCGCCCATTCGTGCCGATACTGTATTAGGGAGAGACGGTTTTTCCTATGATAAAGTACCCGGATATGGAAAAGAAGGTCTGTTCTTTCTGCGGAAAAGACCAGGACAAGGTACGCAAGATGGTCGCCGGCCCCGGCGGCGTCTTCATATGCGATGAATGCGTAGAGCTCTGCAGCGACATCATGTTCGGAGACGAAACGTCCGAACCGCAAATAACACTGGAAAATCTCCCCAAGCCTTCCGAGATAAAGAAATTCCTGGACCAGTATGTAATAGGCCAGGAATATGCGAAGAAGCACCTCTCCGTTGCCGTATACAACCACTACAAGCGCATCAACCACCTCAGCTCCAGAAACAAGGACGAGGTCGAGCTCGAAAAGAGCAACGTACTCCTCATCGGTCCCACGGGAAGCGGCAAGACGCTTCTCGCGCAGACACTGGCACGGAAGCTGAACGTGCCCTTTACTATTGCGGACGCCACGACCCTCACCGAGGCGGGCTACGTGGGTGAGGACGTGGAAAATATTCTCCTCAAGATCATACAGAACGCCGGGGAGGATATAAAAAAGGCGGAGCTCGGCATTATCTACATTGACGAGATAGACAAGATATCCAGGAAGAGCGAAAACCCCTCGATAACGCGCGACGTGTCCGGGGAAGGCGTTCAGCAGGCCCTGCTCAAGATAATTGAAGGGACCGTGGCCTCGGTGCCTCCGCAGGGTGGGAGGAAACACCCCCATCAGGAGATGATAAAAATCGATACGCGCAATATTCTCTTCATCTGCGGCGGCGCTTTCGTGGGACTGGATAAGATAGTGGAGAGAAGAATTACGAACAAATCCATAGGTTTCGGGGCCGATGTAAAGAAGAAAGCCGAGAAGAAACTCGATGAGATACTCAGGCACGTGCATCCCGATGATCTCATACAGTACGGACTCATACCGGAGTTCACGGGACGGATTCCGGTGATAGCACCCCTGCACGACCTTGACCGCGACGCGCTTAAACGTATACTCGTCGAGCCGAAGAACGCGCTTATAAAGCAGTACAAGAAGATCTTCGAGCTCGAAGGTGTTGAGCTCGAGTTTACGGGTGAAGGAATCGAACTTATAGCGGAAGAGGCCATAAACCGGAATACCGGTGCAAGAGGCCTTAAAGCCATACTCGAGGGAACCATGCTCGACCTGATGTATGAGATCCCGACGAGAGAAGACGTATCCAAAGTGGTTATCACACCGGATGTCATCAAGAAAAAAGTAAATCCCCTGAGACAGCAGGCGGAGCAGGAAGAAAAATCCGCCTGAAAAAAATATCGTCTCAAAGCCGCGGTTTCACCGGTGCACGGCGCGGCTAAAGGACAAAAAAAACCTGAGAGAGGATCATTATGAAAACGGGCGTTAAGGTACTCATATTTATAGGAGCCATCATATTAATTATTATTGCCCTCTTCATCGGTACCAGGGTATGGCTCAATTTAACCTGGTTCAACAAGCTGGGTTTCCTGGATGTATTTACGAAGATACTCTGGTCTAAAATCGGCCTCTGGTTCGCGTTTTTCTTCATCTTCTGG
Source organism: uncultured Spirochaetota bacterium (assembly GCA_964460545.1). GTDB lineage: Bacteria > Spirochaetota > B62-G9 > B62-G9 > DRHN01 > CAYWUT01. The sequence continues at coordinate 6,589 of CAYWUT010000038.1, read as the reverse complement.
GCCTTTGCCGGTCTGAACATGCTCTTTGCCTTCAAGAAGGGCAATGTGACAACGATGAAGATCCAGCAGGCGGGCGTGCCGGTTGAAATCAAGAAGAGCATCGGGATCGTACTCGCGCTTGCCGGCCTGCTTATCCTCTCACTGATCATGGCGAGAAACGGAAGCGCCCGGTGGGAAACGATCCTCAAGTTCTTCAACAAGAGCTCCTTTGAAACGGCCGATCCGGCATTCGGGCGCGACCTCTCCTTCTACGTATTCGTTCTCCCGCTCTATACAGCCCTCAAAGCATGGAGCCTCGGAACCGTTATACTGACGCTCATAGCAGTGGGTTTCCTCTACCTCGTGTCCGGCAACGTCAACTTCAATCAGAACAAGCTCACCATGAGCGATCAGGCGAAGAGCCACATCATGAAACTCTTTTTCCTCATTGCGATCGTCATCGCGTGGAACTACTGGCTCAAGGTATACCAGCTGCTCTTCTCCAGACGGGGTCTCATATTCGGAGCCGGATTCACGGACCTCAATGTGGTGCGGTTCGCCTACTACATCATGGTGGCGGTGGCGCTTGTGGCGGCCGTACTCACGCTCCTGGCGGCCAGGAAGAAGAAATTCAAGAATCTACTCATCGGCTACGGCCTCATCGTCGGAGGCGCCATTGTCATCACGGGCATCATTCCGGCTGTCGTGCAGCAGATCTCCGTACGGCCCAATGAGCTCGTCAAGGAGCTTCCCTATATTAAAAACAACATTACTTACACGAGGATGGGCTTTAATCTCGATACCATCGAAAGGAAAGCCTTTCCTGTTGAGGATTCGCTCTCAGCGGCCGATTTCGACCCTGAAACGGGAATAACAAAACACATCAGGCTCTGGGACCACCGCCCGCTCAAAGCCACCTATTCCCAGATCCAGGAGTTCAGGCTCTACTACGATTTCCACGACGTGGACGTGGACCGGTACCAGCTCGGAAGCGATTACCGTCAGGTCATGCTCTCCGCCCGCGAGATTAACTACAACGAAATACCGATGGAAGCGAAGACCTGGGTGAACGAGAAGCTGCAGTTCACTCACGGATACGGTTTCGTAATGTCTCCGGTGAACGAGATCGGCGAGGAGGGACTGCCCGTTCTCATCGTGAAGGACATTCCGCCCAAGATATCCGTGCCGCTGGAGCTGGAAAGGCCCGAGATATACTACGGAGAGCTGACAATACCGTATGTCATCGTCAACACCAAGCTCCCGGAGTTCGATTTCCCCAAGGGAGATACGAACGCAACCACCAAGTATGAGGGACCGGGAGGCATCCCGATCAAGAATTCCTTCAGGAGATTCCTGCTGGCGATTCAGATGAAGGATCTGGAGATCATCTTCACCCGTTACCTCAATCCCGACAGCCGTATCATGCTTTACAGGTCGATACAGGAACGGGTCCCCAAGATCGCACCCTTTCTCAAGTACGACACAAACCCCTACCTCGTTGTCTCGGGTGGAAAGCTCTACTGGATACTGGACGCCTACACGGCAACCGACCGGTTCCCCTACTCGACACCCTATGCCGACGGGTACAACTACATCAGGAATTCGGTCAAGATAACGGTCGACGCCTATACGGGCGATGTAACGTACTACGTGATGAACAAGAAGGATCCGCTCATACAGACCTACCGCAGTATTTTCCCGACCCTGTTCAAGGATTTCTCCGACATGCCGGAGGATTTGAAAAAGCATATACGTTATCCGCTCTATATTTTCACCGTGCAGTCGGAGCTTTACTCGACCTATCACATGACCGATCCACAGGTGTTCTACAACAAGGAGGACAAGTGGACCATACCGAAGGAGATCTACGGAGAGTCGGAAACCGCCATGATCCCCTACTACACCATCGTCAAGTTCCCGGACAAGAACGGCTCCGAGGAGTTCGTGCTCATCCTCCCGTTTACGCCCACGAACAAGAACAACATGCTCGCCTGGATCGCGGCCATGTGCGACGAGGAGGACTACGGGAAGATAATCGAGTATAAGTTTCCGAAGGAGAAGCTCCTCTACGGTCCGCTGCAGATTGAATCGCGTATCGATCAGAACTCCGAGATATCCAAGCTCCTCACACTCTGGGGACAGAAAGGATCGAGCGTAATAAGGGGCAACCTGCTCGTTATACCGATAAAAGATTCGCTCATCTACGTGGAGCCCGTTTACCTGCGGGCAGAACAGAGCGAACTTCCGGAGCTGAAGCGGGTCATCGTCGGCTACCAGGACAATATAGAGATCGGTTTCAATCTCGAGGATGCGCTCTACAGGCTTTTCGGAAAACGCGAAGATCTCCCGGTTATGGAAGAGGAAACGTATGAAGCGCGAACTGAGGATTTAGGTGTCAGCGACCTGGTGACCAGGGCCGAGGAGTATTTCACCCTTGCCCAGAAGAAACTGAAAGAGGGTGATTTTTCCGGATACGGGAGGTATATCCAGGAGCTGGAAAAAACGCTCAACCAGCTCGTGGAAACAGTCGATTAGGAATATCCGAGGATTAAAGAGGGGAGCGGGTGGAAACCCGCTCCCCTCTTTTTTATTTAAGGCGTTCATTCCTCGAGAGAGTTTGTTTAAACGAACGGCGCCTTGTATACTCCGTATACTCCGTATACTTTTTTATTGTAAAATCGCATTTTTATTCGTATTTTTTTTACACTATCGCTTACATTACATCCCGAAACAGCCGTTGATCGTTACCACCATGAGAGGGGGAAACTATGCCCGTATTTGATTTCAGGGGAACATGGACCGCGCTCGTTACACCGTACAAAGAGGACTCCGCCGTCGATTTTGAGGGCTTGAAGAAGAATATCGGTTTCCAGATAGACCAGGGTGTGACAGGCGTTCTCCCGGTCGGCACCACCGGCGAATCGCCGACACTCACGACGGACGAGCACAACCTGGTCGTTCAGAAAGCCAGGGAATACGCAGGGAAGGGTTGCGACATCTTCGCGGGTACCGGTTCCAACTCAACGAAAGAAGCAATCAACCATACGAAGCACGCGCTCGATACGGGGATAGACAAGGTCCTGCTCGTGGACTGTTACTACAACGGACCGTCGAGCCTCGAGCTGAGAAGGGAGTATTACCAGGCGGTTCTCGACCGTTTCCCGGACGTGAAGATCGTCATCTACGTCATCCCGGGAAGAACGGGAACCGTCATCGATCCGGTGGATATCGCCGTTCTGAGCGGCAAGTACGACCGCGTCATCGCAATCAAGGAAGCGACCGGTGATCTGGAGCGAATGAAGCGCGAACGGGCCCTCATGCCGGACATGAACATTATATCCGGAGACGACGACAAGACCTGCCGGATGATGACGGACCCCATGATAAGGGCGGGCGGCGTCATATCGGTCACTTCGAACCTGGCGCCCGGGGCCGTGGTAAAAATGGTCGGTGCCGCCCTGCGCGGAGACGCGGACGAGGCGAAAAAACTCGCTGAAGAGCTCAAGCCCCTCTTTTCCATCGTAACGGTCAAAGCCGAGAGCGTTCGAATACTCCCGGACGGCGATAAAACGACGGTTCAGGACCGGTTCAGAAATCCGCTTCCCGTAAAAACGGCGATGAGGGCACTCGGAATGCCCGCAGGTCCGGCCCGTCCGCCCCTGGGCAAGATGACGCGCGAGGGTGTGGACGTGATTCGGAGCACCCTGAAGTCGGTGTGGGAAAAATCCCCCCATGTCCTCGAGCCCATCAATACCTTTTACGGAACGGACATTGAAAAGAGGCTGAACGATGACAAGGTTTGGGAGCCACTCGCGTATGAAGGATGATAGCCCTGCCAGGATGATATCGGCCCCGGTCTGGGCTGAATGAACGTATGAAGGATGATAGCCCTGCCAGGATGATATCGGCCCCGGTCTGGGCTGAAT
>CAYWUT010000038.1:0-2584 GCA_964460545.1 uncultured Spirochaetota bacterium | reverse complement strand
GAGCGTATGAAGGATAAGAATCCTGCGGGCTTACGGCATTATTCCGTGTGAAAGGAGCACTTCTTCAAACCCTCTCTGATTTCTGAAAAGAACAGAGGGGATTCCCATCCGCTCCGCGGCCTCTATGTTTTCCTCCCTGTCATCCACATAGAGTATCCGTTTTTTACGCGCGGAGCTCACCCTGAGGGCTTTTCTAAAAATACGGCGATGGGGCTTCATGACTCCGATCTCGAAGGAATAGACCGCCAGGTCGGTGAGGTCCCGCGTGTCTTTCTCAATGCAGCGCGCGTTGAGTGCGTTGGTATTCGAGATGATGAGCAGCTTCACCGTCCGCTTCAGCCTGGCGGCAAGCTCGAACATCGCTTCATCCCTGACCATTATCCTGTTCCACGCATTGACAAAACCGTCGAAATCCATACACGTACCGAGACGGTCCATCACACCGCGGTAGTACTCGTACCCCGTGATCCGACCGGACTCGAACCCTTTGAAACGACACTCCTCGTACAGGGCTTCCTTTATTTTTTCCACGCTCCTGCCGCACGCCTCAGTAAAATCGTCCCATACCGCCTGGAAATCGAGACGGTAGAGCACCCCTCCGAGGTCGAAAAAGATCCAGTCCAGCTCCGCCATGTGTTCAGTCCATCAGGCTTCGCATGAGCGCGATTGAATCGTCGCCACCCCATTCCCGCGGACCGACCACGCTTCCCACGAGGAATCCCTTCGGATCAACGATATAGGTCGTGGGAATACCCCTGACCTGATACTTTCTGGCAACACTCGTATCCGTATCGAGGTACACGGGAAAATCAATACCGGCACGCTCCATGAAACGTGAAACCTTTTTACCGTCCTCACCCACGGACACCGCCATTACCGCGAAGTCCTCGCCCCCAAGCGTATCGTGCAGGAGATCGATATCATTCACCTCCATAACGCACGGCCCGCACCAGGTTGCCCAGAAATTGAGCAAGACCACCTTTCCCCGCATATCACTGAGCCGAACCGTTTTACCGTCAAGCGACCTCAGCTTGAAATCATCCGCTTCACGCGGATCTATCCGCGTCACACCGAGCTTCGCAAAATGATCGGTGTCGTCCGCACCGGCCATGGCCAGCGACAGCATGAAGATCAGGAACAGAACCGGCATTATATACTTTTTCATACGTCATCCCTCGTGGTTTTGATATTTCCGGGAGTACCCATCGATTCATATGCCCGTACGAATCCGGCGGGTTATTATCCGGCCGGATGTTTTTTTATCCAAACGGCGGCCGGGGCCGCTCCCGTCATGGATAAGACAATAAGGAGCCGGTTTTTAAAAGTCTATCAGAATTTGATTCCGGTCCCGAAGCAGGAAATCTATATCCCGCACATTCGTTTTCCGGATAAAATCGAGTACGAGCCTGTACCCGGCATAGTATCCCGCCCGCGGCGGGAACCGTTTTCCCGCACCGCTGAACAGCTCGCGACGGGCGGCTTCCCCCTCTCCCGCTTCCCTTACCTCCTCCATCAGCTTCCGGTCGTTCTCCATCATACTAAACCGGTCCTCATCGAGGAAGAGGTAGCGGTTCGCCTTTCTCCCCGGATAAACGAGTGTTGAAAAGTACACGGCAAGCCCCTCCCGCACGAGCTTCCGTTTGAGCGTTTCACCTCCAGCGCCGAAACGCCTGTTCATGACAACGTGACAGTACTCGTGGGAAAGCAGTAAATCGTAATCCCTGAAGTCATGGAAGCGCTCGAGACCGATACAGACCGCCTGGTCTCCCCCATAGCTCAAGACGAAACCGTCGGGACTGAAGAAACCGATGAAAAGATAGACGGGACAGGGGAGCGGGTCGTGCAGTATACTCCTGCAGTGGAGGATGATCTCGCGCGTATGCCCTTCGATATCGTAGATCTTGAGCTGGTTCTCGATATCGGCGTAATCCTCCTTGCGGACGCTTCTCACCCGTTCCCGGATGTTTCTCTCAGTGAAACCCTGATACCCGAACCACACCGCCGAGAGGAAGTCCTTGTGCCGGTCGAAATAATAATGCCTGAAGGAAGTCCACTGATCGCCCTCCATATGCATCATGCGGAGAAAGATAAAGAAATCTCTGTACAGACAGTGTATCTTCACGGTTCGGTACCTCCGCGGGGTTGAAACTGCGCCGCACCGCGCCTCGGGAGTAAGCGCCACACTGCGGCGCGACGCTTACTCCCGAATTCCGACAGATTCTTCCCTGCACAGCCTCCCCTGGCGTGTCGATCGCCTCCTGAAGTTGTCGTCAATTACTCGTAAAATTTCCTGCTTGTTCAGGCTCCATCGCGGTTCGATGAGCACGGAAGGATGAGCATCCGCGGAAACCCTCCCGATCACGGTCCGGCGAGGAATCCGCTCGAGAAAATCAACGACCAGGTCGGCGTACGCCTCCAGTGACAGCGGGCGAACGCCCCCCTGCTCATAGAGCATGGCCATGGGAGTGTTTCGAAGGATATTGAGATTGTGAATTTTTACACCCTCTACCCTAAGCTCGGTTAAAAGACAACCCGCCCGAAGAACGTCGCTCTTACCCTCGCCGACGCGCCCCAACATCGCCGC
>CAYWUT010000037.1:0-28574 GCA_964460545.1 uncultured Spirochaetota bacterium | reverse complement strand
GTACGAGGGCCAGGCCCACTCCCGAGCCCTCGAACTCCTTCTCGCTGTGCAGCCTCTGGAAAATACCGAAAAGTTTGTCCCTGTATTTCATATTGAATCCGGCGCCGTTGTCCTGTACGCGGTACAAAAGGAAACCGTCCTTTTCACGCGCCGTAACACCGATAACGGGCCGTTCCCGTCCCGAAGAGAATTTTACTGCATTGGAGATGAGGTTGGTCCAGACCTGGCGCATCATGGTCGTATCGCCCGCCGCAGGAGGTATGTCGCCCACGGTAAAATCGATTTTCCTGCGCTCCTCCGGGCTCGTAATTTCATGATAAACGGCAACGGCCATGTCCTTCATGTCGATCCTGGTTGCCTTCATATCCGTTCTTCCCATCCGGGAGAATGCCAGGAGGTCGTCGATGAGGCGGCCCATTTTCTGCGTGTTGCGTCTGATCACCGAACCCAGCCGTTTCCCCTCCTCGTCCAGCGCGGACGCGTACTCCTCCAGTAAAATCTCAGAAAAACCGTCAATGGCCCTGAGCGGAGCGCGCAGGTCGTGGGAGACCGAGTAGGCGAACGATTCCAGCTCGCGGTTTACCGCCTTAAGCTCGGCGGTACGCTCCTCGACCATGTTCTCCAGCTGCTCCTGATAGGTGTGAAGCGCATTCTCCGCTTCCTTTCGCTGAATGATGTCATGCAGGATGGCGTTGATTCCGGTAGGACGATTCCGGTCGTCCGTGAGGAGGCTCAATGTCATCTCCACGGGGATGCGGCGGCCGTCCGCAGTCACCCGTTCGGTCTCGAAACCCTGGACCGTGCCTGACGAAACCACCTTCTTTATCAGGGATGCCTGCTCGTCGCGCAGGTCCTCGGGGCACAGGCGAGATACCGATGAACCAACGGCCTCCTCAGCGGAAAGACCGAAGAGGCGCTCGGCGCCGAGATTGAAGAGCGTGATTGTGCCCTCCAGGTCAGCGGCTACGACAGCGTCGCTCGTGGAGGAAAGGACGTAGGCGTACTTTTTTTCCATGGTTTCGAGCCGTTTCTCGGATTCCGCGGACCAGAGCGCGAACCCGATGTCTCCGGCGACTTCGGTTAAGAGCCCGTGTTCATCCTCGTCATTCGCATACCTGCGTGGTGTTGAAACGGTGAGCCAGCCGAATATGTTTCCGGAGTGCTCGATGCGTACGGTAAGCCCCGCCCTGTCCTCGTAATTACCTGAAAGCGGGCACCCCGTGCATTCCGAAGCGGGATCGTGCAGCACGATGACTCCCCCCGTTTTCATGGCTCGAACGGCGCATGCCGGCAGTTTTCCCTCACGCAGACTATCGGCCATGGATTCGAATTCGCAGCCGAATCCCGCGTGAAAAACGGGCTCGACCGGCCGGCCGTCGCGTACGAGCGCGATCCATGCGTTGTGGAAACCGCGTGTTTCGATCAGGAGCCTGCAGGTGCTGTTCAACAGCGCAGTTTTCTCCTTCGTGTGCGTAATGATCTGATTTATATTTCGAACGGAGGAAAGAAGACGGTTGATGTGGTCCAGACGCTCACCCATGAGGGCTCGGTAGCGGGCGATACGGGCGATGATGATTCCGAAAGCGGTGAAGCTTGCGAGTATGAGAAGCCGTATATACATCTCGTGCGGAGGCACATTTCGGATGAGCAGGTCGAGAAAACCGCCCCTGAAAAAGATGAAATAATCGATCAGCGCATCGATGAACCAGATGAGCACGCCGACCAGTACGGCGATTCCGCATATCACCGCGGTGTCACGCTGGGACAATCGGCGTTCCAGGCCGAAAAAGCGGCGGACCGGTCCCAGGTTGAGCAACAGATAGCAGACCAGGAGCAGGAGATAGCCGGTCAGGGTGTGTTTTAGAGCGACCGTGTGCATCCATGAGAGCTGTACCTCGTTCCATACAATGGCCGGATTCCAGGGAGGAGGATTGTAGGAGACGAGCCTTCGAAAAAGGGTGTAGAATCCGATCTCGACGGCCGCGCGGAACGGGATCTCCACGAAGAAGGATGACTGGTACCAGGGATGCTCGTCTTTTCTTCGGTCCGCCCAGAATCCGTGCCAGACTACCCACAGGGTGAAAACCGGCACGGCGTAGACCATACCCCAGCCGTCGCTCCGCCAGAGCCACCACATGGTCTGGCAACCCCCGGCGAGGGCTGAAAGGAGGCCCCAGCGCCAGCCCCACGCGAGGGTAACGAGGAGCGGAAAGAAGAGGCCCGCCAGGATACTGATCTTGAAATCGGGGCTTTCCATCAGAGTGATGTCGAGGAAGTTGACGAAAAAACCGAGAAGGCCGAATCCGACTGCCACGCAGATGCGGTACAGGGCTGTTCTCTTTTTTTTCACGGGCGGCTCCCTGCAGATCGGGATCGTTATCTATGAAAATACGCGGTATCGCTGCGATATTCCCGCAACGGAAGATATGAGAGGAGTAATGCGCGAGAATATATTCACGATCCTCACCCTTGCATTATAACCGAAATAAAGCCCGAGTGCAAAACAGACTCAAGAGCCGGATAAGAAATCCGGGGGAGTGGAGCACGGTGTCCGCGTAAAGTATAATACCGTCGTTGGTGTGAAAGCATTACGGGTGCTGTCTTCAAAGTGAAAAAGGAAGCCCGGCTCGCGAGCGATGCCCGATCGCGTGCGTGGAGTCTACGATCCGGAAGGTTTTTGGAGACGGCGGGAGTCGAACCCGCGTCCTGTTGTGAGGTCACCTGAACGTCTACATGCTTAGCCCGTGTTTTTTATCTCGGCCTCGGGAAGCACGCGGGCAGGCCCCCTCGGCCCATCCTGAATTGATTTAACCGAAAAATCCCTCAGGAAAGGATCGTTCGGCTGCCCCTGTAGTCGGCGCTCCCCCCCTCTCCAGGGGAAAGAACGGGAGAAGCGGCAGCGGTCGTTATGCCGCTACTGGTAAAGCATCGTTGGCACGTATAAACGTTGCTCTTTTTAACGAGGCCTGAGCTCCTCGGCATGCGATTCAGGCTCCTGCCACCACAGTCGAAGCCGTGTCGTCCCCTGTTTATAGTATAGGACGGGCCGGATAAAAAGTAAATAGAATAGGGTGAACTATGAGTTTTCATTTAATACCCCATGGCAGTTATTAAACATGATATTTATTCGTGTTCCGTTTTAATAATTACCGAAGGAGGATGATGGGTTATGTGCAAGCTTCGTAGTGCATGTGTTTCTTGAAACTCGAACCCGGCATTCGCTCATATATGGAGCTTGATAATCGGCGGGCCGGACAGTACATTGGATTGCAAGCCCATGAAGGAGGGTTAATATGGCGGAGGATAAAAAATCAGAGCTCCAGAAACGGGAAGAGGAGCTCTTTTACAAATCAAAGAATATCTGGGAAGAGGTGGAAGACGATACCATCAAGGCAATAAAAACGTACGGGGAAAAATACAAGACCTTCCTCGAGAAGGCGAAGAGCGAGCGGCTCACCGTTCGGTGGATTATGGAAGAGGCGAAGAAGAGGGGCTACAGCGACCTGAACAAAGCGGAAACGGTGAAGGAGGGAGATCTTCTGTACGCGGTCAACCGCAACAAGAACATCGTGCTCATAAGAGCCGGAAGCGGTCTTTCGGAGCGGGGGGCCAATTTCGTGGTGGCCCATGCGGACGCTCCCCGGCTCGACATGAAGCAGGTTCCCCTCATGGAGGACACGGAAATCGCCCTTTTCAAGACCCATTATTACGGCGGTATAAAGAAATACCAGTGGCTCAACATACCCCTGGCAATTACGGGCGTTGTGGTTACGCGGGATAAGACGGTCGAGGTGGAAATAGGAGTGAAAGAGGACGATCCTGTTTTTGTCATTCCGGACCTCCTGCCGCACCTCGCGCGCAAGGTTCAGGGAGAGAAGAAATCGGGAGAGTTCATCGAAGGAGAGAACCTCAACCTCCTGGTCGGCAACGTTCCGGTAAAGGATGACAAGGTCAAGGAGAAGGTCAAGCTCGCGGTCCTCATGGAGCTGAACAGCAGGTACGGAATCATAGAAGAGGACCTGGTTTCCGCGGAACTGCAGGCGGTCCCGGCCCTCAAGCCGAGGGATGTGGGAATAGACCGGTCCTTTATCGGCGGATACGGACATGACGACCGGGTCAGCACGTACGGCGCTGTGACGGCGCTCTTCGACGCGGCGCTCTTCGACGCGGAGAATAAAAAATCATCTGGGACCGCGGTCGCGTATATAGTGGACAAGGAGGAGATCGGATCGGACGGCCCCACGAGCGTACGGTCGCTCTTCATCTACAACACGATAGGGACGCTCCTAGAAAAGATGGAAGGCTCTGCAAGCACGGCACTCCTCAGAAGAACCATGGAACGTTCCACCTGCATATCGGCGGACGTGAATGCGGGAATCAATCCCATGTATAAGGCGGTTCATGATGAAAAAAACGCCGCAAAAATGGCGCACGGGATCGTGATAACGAAGTATACGGGATCGGGGGGCAAGTACATGGCGAATGACGCCGATGCCGAGCTCGTGGGCAGAATCAGGAACCTCTTCAACGCGAACGGCATTTACTGGCAGTACGGAGGCATGGGCAAGATAGACGAGGGGGGAGGCGGTACCATAGCCAAACATTTCGCCTTTTACAATACATCGGTTATCGATTGCGGAGTGCCGGTAATCGGCATGCATTCTCCGTACGAGATTATTTCAAAAGCCGATCTTTATTATTCCTACAGGGCGTACCTCGTATTTTATGAGAAGGGATAGGTCCCGGGCTTCCGCGGGAGAACACGATGGGCGATGTCACTGAAACCGCCGGGAACACGGCGGGTATTGTTGCGGATAACCGGGAGGAGCGGCTGAGGAGCCTTGCAGCCTGTGTGTCAGGATCGGAAAGAACCGAAAAGGCAGGTATCAACCTTCACGTCCATACGAACGAGTCCTTCTCCTTTTTCAGCAGCGTGAGTGAAGCGGTGCTCTACGCGTTCAGGGAGAACGTGGGTTATTTCGGGATAAACGATCATTACACCATAGACGGCCATGATGAGTTCGCGGCCGCCTGTCGTATCGCCTCCATAACGCCCACTTTCAGCATAGAGGCCGTTGCAATGGACGAGGATGCTTTTCTGAATGAAAGACGGTACAACGATCCGAACAATCCGGGAAAGATATACCTCGTGGGCAAGGGTGTAACGAAAAAGCTCCGCGAGGGAAGCGAGGGCCATCGTCTGCTGGGCTCCATGTGCACTTTTATTCGTAAAAGGAACAGGAAAATCGCCGGGTGCCTGAAAGAATACACGGCCCGGAAGGGAATAGCGCTGGATTTCTCCTATGATGACGCGGATAAGCTCTCGCCGCGTGGAAATACCACCGAACGCCACGTCGTCCAGGCGTTCTGCATGAAGATGAAAGAAGCCTTTCCGACCGTTGGAAGACGGCTCGACGCTTTTTCACGGCTCCTGGGAACGGGAATCGACGAATCCGCTTTAAATGATGAGGAACTTCTCCTTGACACCGTGCGGACGCGTCTCGTAAAAAAGGGTATGGTCTGCTATGTGGAGGAGGACGGCGATGCATTCATCACGCCCGAACGCCTTATTTCTCTGTACCGGGAGTTCGGGGCAGTACCGACCTATCCGCTCATGGGGAATCCCGTAACCGAAGAGGAGGAGGACCTCGAGGCCATGATAAGGAAAACCCGCGCTTACGGTCTGTACGCGCTCGGTATTCTGGATTACAGGACAAGGGTGAAAAGGGCAGGGGAGATAATCGAGGCGGCATCACATTACGGATACCCTGTTTTTACCGGGACCGAGCACAATACAAAGAAGCGCATGCCCCTGATCGGCCCGGTGGCTGCAACAGCGTCGTATTACGATTATTTTCTCAAATCGACCCATTTTGTGAACGGACATCAGCGTATGGCCAGGATTCTCGATTTCGGATTTCTCGATAATGACGGGAACCCCAGATTCGAGCAGAAGGAGGGGTTTGATTTCTATGCGCATGCAGGCGCACAGGAACTTACCGAAGAAGAGGAAGACGATCTCCGGATGCAGCCCGGGAAAAAGATCAGGGCTTATTTCGGGTTATAAGCATGGTATATGTATAATAAATCATAACACTTAAAAAGAACGGAAGGAGATGGACTGGTGAACAAAGTAAAGACCTACATGCAAAGAGCGTGCGAGCGGGGTGTGCTCGTACCGGCGTTCAACGCGGCTTATCACGAGATGGTAAAGCCCATTTGTGAAACACTGGAAAGGTTGAATACCTACGGACTGCTGGAGGTTGCACGGCCCGACATAGAAAAATTCGGCATAGAGAGCTTCTCCAAAGCGGGCGAGCTTTTCAAACCATTCAGTTCCCTGCAGTGTGTGGACCTCCATCAGGACCACGTTCCCGTTATCGACGAGGACAACCTGAATGTCGATTACATGAAACTCATAACCGAAGCTCTGGACTCGGGCTATACGTCCGTTATGATAGACGGCTCTCGTCTCTCACTCGAAGAGAATATAAGGATTACCGGAGAGGTCGTTAAAAAGGCGCATGAAAGGGATGTTCCCGTTGAGGCGGAGCTAGGAGCGGTACTCGGACATGAATCCGGTCCCCTGCCTCCCTATGAAGAGCTCTTCGAATCGGGCAAGGGATTCACGGCTCCCGAGGATGCAAAGAGGTTCGTGGAAGAGAGCGGCGTGGACTGGCTCTCGGTTGCCGTTGGTAACGTTCACGGCGCTATTACGGGAGCGGCCAAGGACGAGAAGAAACTCCAGGCGCGGCTCAATATCGAGCACCTCAAAAAGCTGAGAGCGGCGACCGGTATTCCCATGGTTCTGCACGGAGGCTCGGGCATTGGCCAGCAGTACATACTGGAAGCCATGAAGAACGGGCTGACAAAGCTGAATATCGGGACCGACATACGGCAGGCCTATGAACAGGAAATGCGTAGCAGTGGAGACGTGGAAAAGGCACAGCATGCCGTGTCCGAACGTATGGAGTCCCTCATCGTCGATTTTTTCAGGATCAAGGGATCATTCGATACCATCAGGGATTGAACGGGACCGGGAGAATCCGGTTAAATAGTCGTTGTTTCCCTGGAGAGCAGGCCTGAACGGGTCAGCGCGCCGTCCGTATAAATGGCATAGGACAAATTCGAATCGTCCGATTTCGTGAAAACGTACTCGGTTGTCTGTACGCCGTCCTGTACCGTGATCCTGTATACCGTATCCGTACTGCTGTCGGATACCATATCCGAGGTGTAGGACCGCTTGAAATCGATAATGGTTTCATCCTCGTACTTGACGTTGTCGGAGTAGAACCTGAAGGTTATACCCGAGTAGGAGCTGGTCCAGGTACCCATTATCCAGGACGGAGGATCCAGTACCTCTTCATATGACGCGAAACAGCCGGCAATGAAGAGGACGGCAAGGATTAAAGAGCACGCGCAGGTCAGTTTTTTGTTCATGCGGTTTCCTTTTATGCAGAAGAGACCGGATTGCCGGCCTTCTATTTGAAAGACGTATTCAATGGCCGCACACATGCGACCGGAATAGAGTACAGCCCGGTTTTTATTTACTCCGGAAAGGGGGTACCTACACTGAAAAGATACAACTGCATCGATATAAATGAAAACACAATTGGCGAAAAATTCGAGCTCTTCGGATGGGTGCAGATAAAGCGCGAGCACGGCGGCGTCGTGTTCGCGGACCTTCGCGACAGGACCGGAATTGTACAGCTCGTTTTCAACGAGGAGTACAACGGGGAGCAGTTCTCAAGGGCCTCCGGCCTGAAACCCGAGTACGTCATCCGTGTTCAGGGAGAGGTGCGGAAACGGGAAAACCCCAATCCGAACATACCGACCGGCATGGCCGAGGTCTGGGTGAACGATTTTTCCGTGCTTAACACATCGAAAACTCCGCCCATAGGCGTCATAAAACAGGAGGATGTTTCTGAGGAGCTCAGGCTCAAATACCGCTATCTCGACCTTCGACGCAGCCGGATGAAGGACAACATCGTGATGCGGCACAGGATCACTACGTCGGTAAACGGTTTCCTGAACGAAGCGGGTTTTATCAACATCGAGACCCCTTTTCTCACGAAGTCGACCCCTGAGGGCGCGCGCGATTTTCTAGTGCCCTCCCGCCTCAACCGGGGAAGGTTCTACGCGCTTCCCCAGTCGCCGCAGATATTCAAGCAGCTCCTCATGGTGTCGGGTTTCGAGCGCTACTACCAGATCGTCAGGTGCTTCAGGGACGAGGACCTGCGCGCGGACCGTCAGCCGGAGTTCACCCAGATAGATATCGAGGCCTCCTTTATCGAGGCGACGGACATTTACGGTCTTATCGATTCACTGTTCTCTCGAGTTCTCGAAGAGTGTTACGGGATAGAGCTGAAAACACCGGTCGAGCGCATGGAGTACGAAACCGCGATTCAGCGGTACGGTACGGACCGGCCCGATCTCAGGTTCGGCCTACAGATAGAGGATCTGAGCGGGCTCGAGGGCTGCAAACCGAAGCAATTCATACTGGAAAAGCTCGATGAGGGAAAAATCTTCCGCGGGATTGCAGTGAATTCGCAGGAAATATTCAGCAGGAAGGTGCTCGACGGCCTTTCAGCACGCGCAAAGGAAGTCGGGATAGACCTCTTCACATGGGCGAAGGTGTCTGACGGGCGGTTGTCCGGCCCCATGGTGAAGCTGTTCGAGAGCGATATTCTTCCGGTCATAGCACCGTCCCTGGGAGAGGGGCCTGCGATCGTGATCGCCGCGCTGGGCGACAAAAAGCTCGTGCTTACCCTGCTCGGGGAAATCAGGACCGATGCGGGTAAGAAACTCGACCTGGCGAAAAAGAAGGATCTTCGGTTCTGCTGGATCACGGACTTTCCGCTCTTCGAGTGGAGCGGCGAGGAAAACAAGCTGGTTTCCGTGCACCACCCCTTTACTGCGCCCCACGGGCTTGGGACCGAGGACATGGACAAGCTCATACACACCATCAGGGAAGACCCCTACGCGATAAAATCGAGCAGCTACGATTTCGTGCTCAACGGTATGGAGCTCGGCGGGGGGAGTATCCGAATACACAGAAGCGAGCTCCAGCGCGCTGTCTTCTCGGTGCTCGGGCTCGATGACGTTGCTGTGCAGGCCAAGTTCGGCTTCCTCCTCGAAGCCCTGGACTACGGAGCGCCTCCGCACGGCGGTATAGCCTTCGGCCTGGACAGGATCGTCATGATGCTGCAGGGCGAAGATTCCATACGGGACGTCATTCCCTTTCCAAAGACCACGTCCGGAACGAGCCCGCTCTCGGGCGCACCGGACGCCGTTTCAGGAAACCAGCTTGCGGAGCTCGGCCTCAAGCTCACCGGCGAACCGTGAAGGGCCGTTACAGCCGTCCCCTGGAATCTCTATCAGGACCTGGATTACGAAACGGTCTACTGGTTCGTGGTGCTCGTGCGCGACGAAGCCGGGCTGTCCGGTTCGATCACCATCCCGGCCGAAAGCGAATCCGCCGAGTACGACGTGGAAATGCATCTCGATTCCACCGGTTTCGTGTTTCCTGACCGTTACAACTACCGGCTCGTGCAGGTGGATGACATTGTTGGAACGGGCTGGAAGGTGAGCAATTACGAAGATTACGATCCTCTCGAAATTATCTTCGGCATGGATGAAGAGGTCGACTTCCAGCCCATGGATGCGGATTTCGACCGTTTCGGATATATGTACATACTCTTCAACCACTACGATGCATTGGATGATTCCTACTGCTCTATAGGATATGTGAATGACATGAACGATACGATCATGGAAACCGTTGTCGGCCCGGTGTCCGATACGATATCGGCCTTCTGCATAGACCGGGAGGCCGGGGAAGAGTGGAAGGCCTGGCTCTACTATGCCGCGGACGGAACGATCACGAGGGTCGACCTGAACGGCGTCGAGGCTGACGCCTCCTACATACTGGGGGATTCAATAACGGGAATGTGCGCCCGGGACGGCTATCTCTATGTCGCTGTGTATGACAGCAACACGGTGCACTGCCTCTACCTCACCAATAATGGAGAGGGAGAGCTCGTTCTTGATGGAGGTGAATCATTTAATATAACCGACGGCCTCTACCACCCCTATGACGTCAATCTCGTTTCCGGCGATCTCTACATCAACAACTGGGGCAATGATCGCGACGTGAACGAAACACCGCTTGTCAGATACGATCTCGATGAATCGAGTCAGACGCCCTTCGGGAGCTTCACCACGGACGCGCCCTCGACCGACCGGGGCGACTTCTGGGGTCCGGAGCTCTTTGTAGCAACTGCGAACGGGAAGCTCTCTATCATGGATTCCCTGCTCGGGGGCACCGATCACAGGCGGGTTGCGGCTTTCGACCCGGAAGACATCGGGACCTGGTCAACCTGGGAGACGTACGGGTCCTTTGGAACAGGTGATGACCAGTTCAAGTTCCTCCATCCGGACGTTGACTGATAGGTACTTTGAGACGAACCCCGTTTAAAATGGAACGCTAGAAACCAGGATCACGTTCGCATAGGGCGTGAACTCACCGGTTTTCACGAAGCACGCGACCGGCTCGCCGCGCTCCGCTCCGTGCAGCACGAGGTCCTTGAACTTGTCATGCGGAATGTACGTGATCCGGATATCGTTGCCCTTGTTCTTCTTTTTCCCTAAAACCTCTAGAAGCTGCTTGTGAACGTCCGGGCTTATCTTTTCTGTTTCGTCGGCGATGATCGCTTCTTCGATCTCGAAATCGTCGACAACGGCCTTGACCACGTCCATGAACGCGGGGATATTTTTCGTTACCGATAGATCGATGGTCTTGGTGAGATCGTGAATAGGAAAGGGGAAACCGCGGTCCGTTATGGCCAGCATGTCCGCGTGTCCCATTCTTCCCATGACCTTGATGAGATCGCTGTTCAGTATTCCTGTTGTTTTCATGTCATCCTCCTTGAAATATTTATATAACTATTTCACTTTTTAATTCTTACGGACCCATAATGTGCTTTTTTCTTTATAGGGAATGTAAATATGTGACCGTTAACATGACAATGATTGTCAGAAAAAGGTATCTGCCAAATTAATTCCCACCCCTTTACATATGGATCAACCACATTTTAAGAATACCCGTACTTTTAGTCAAGCGAATACCCTTTTACCCCGTATCAGTGGACCAGTAATTGACTAATGATTTACAGAGAGTGTAACTACGGTTAATCAGTACAAGGGGTGGGTAAAGAATCCAACAATAAACGGCAAACAGGCACTTGACAAATAGAAGGGGACATGTATAATTTGTTAGCGTTAACATATTCAAAGGAGGTCCACAATGTCCCGGAATAGTGCAACAGTATCTGAGAAGATTAAAAACCTACCTGAAGGAAGAGAGGCGAAGGCACTGGCGGAAAAACGTACCGAAAGAATTGAAAAACTGCGAACAGCTATTTTGAATACAATGCCGGAGATCTCGTCGGAACGGGTCCGCTATTACACAAAAGCCTACAGTCAATACGAAGCTGAGCCCGTCATCGTCAAACGAGCAAAAGCGCTCGATATGATGCTGCAGAACATGCACATTTATATTCTTGACGGAGAGCTCCTCGTGGGGAATACGTGCAGGTATCCTCGCGGCGTGGAGCTCTTTCCCGAATTCGAAGTGGAATGGATCGAGAGAGAGCTTGATGATGATCCTTATCCCTTTGAAAAGAGGCCGGGAGACCGGTTCACCATCAAGGACGAGGCGAAAAAAGAACTGAAGGAGCTCCTTCCACTGTGGCATGGAAAAACGCACTGTGAACGTGTTCTGTCGCTCCTGCCGGATGAAACGAAAAAAGCCTGGGATATTATGGTTACCAACAGCTACTGGCTCATGCAGGGAGGGGACGGTCATATCACGATCGACTTTAAAGTAATCCTGGAGAAGGGGCTTAAGGGTATCATCGAGGACATCGAAAATGAGCTGGACGGACTTGATTTCTCAGCCCCCGATTTTATAAATAAAAAGTCTTTTTATGAAGCCGCATCTCTGAGTCTGAAAGCAGCGGTGAAATATGCAAAGCGGTATTCCGAAATTGCGGCGAAACAGGCGAAGGATGAAAGAAACCCCGAGCGAAGGAAAGAGCTCGAAAGAATCTCGGACATATGCGAACGGGTCCCCTATAATCCGGCCCGTTCCTTTCATGAAGCCCTGCAGTCGATCTGGTTCGTTCAGGTAATACTCCAGGTGGAAAACAACGGACATTCGATGTCACTCGGCCGGCTCGATCAGACGCTTTATCCTTACTTCATGGAAGATTTCAGTCGCGGTGCGGTCACCATTGAGTCCGCGGCAGAGCTCCTGCAGAACTTCTGGCTCAAGCTGTTTACGGTCAACAAGATAAGGGACTGGGACAGCACGCGGTTTTTTGCAGGGTATCAGGTTTATCAGAACATCACGCTGGGCGGACAGCACCATGGGGGAGTCGACGCGGCTAACATTCTGTCCTTCATGTTCCTGGGGGTGCAGAAGGCTATCAAGCTCATCGCGCCCTCGCTTTCACTCAGGTATTTCGACGGGATTTCAGAGGAGTTCCTTCAGGAAGCCATAGACATCATCCGTCTCGGGGGAGGACAGCCTGCGTTCTACTCCGATGAGAGCGTCATACCGGCCCTGCTGAACCGGGGAATCGACTACGCCGACGCCGTCAACTGGTCCATAGTAGGTTGCGTGGAACCGATCGTGGAAGGCAAGGAGGGCTTCAGGCCCAACGGTGCGTCCTTCATTAGCATGCTCAAGATACTCGAGCTGACTCTGCACGGAGGGCGGGACCCGAAAACGGGCATCACGCTCATGAAACTGGACAGGGATATTTCCGGATTTGCCTCATTCGACGAGGTGCTGGAAGCATGGAGGAAGCAGGCGGGTTTCTACGTGCGGCAGCAGGTGGCCCTTGACAACATCATCGATACGTCCATGGCGGAGCTCATACCCAACCCCTTTGTCTCCTGCTTCGTCCACGACTGTATCGGCAGGGGAAAGACCATAAAACAGGGAGGCGCCGTCTACGATTTCTGCGGCCCCCTGATCGTGGGGCTCGCCAATGTGGGAGATTCCTTAGCCGCGATAAAGAAACTCGTATTCGAGGAAAAAACCCTTACCGGAAAAGACCTCCTTCACGCGCTCGATACCGATTTTTCGGACGCCACGACAAGCCCGACCGGCGCGGAAATCCGGGAGATGCTCCTGAAGGCCCCGAAATACGGCAATGACGATGATTACGTTGACGATCTGACCTCCCAGGCTCTCGGGTTTTTCTGCGAGGAGCTTCCGAAGTACCACGTCACCCGGTATGGAAAGGGTCCGAGGGGGTGCGTATGGCAGGCCTCGACGAGCTCTGTTTCAGGTAACGTACCGTTCGGCCAGTACATCGGCGCCACGCCCGACGGAAGGAAGGACGGGGAGCCCACGGCAGACACCACGTCTCCCACCCACGGAGCGGACAAAAAGGGACCGCTCAGCGCCATGAAATCCGTTTCAAAGATACCGAACGTCCTCTCCTCCGGAGGGAATCTGTTCAATATGAAGTTCTCTCCTCTCGTGCTTCAGGACGATACGGGGAGGATGAAGTTCTCGTCCCTCGTTCGAACCTATCTCGGCGATCTGAAAGGGATGCATGTACAGTTCAATATCGTGGATTCGAACACGCTTCGTGAAGCAAAGAAAAATCCTGAAAAATATCCCGATCTGCTCGTTCGGGTTGCGGGATACAGTGCCCTGTTCACGACCCTGGATCCCAAGCTTCAGGACGACATCATTGCGCGTACGGACAACGCCGTTATCTAAATAACGCCGTTATACAAATAACGTCGTAATCTATATTACGCGTTATTGAAATACAGGCCTTCGGTGTAATGAAAAGGGAACTCTGAAAAAACGGGCATGGCAAACGCAGGTACACATAAAACGAAAACCGTTGAGGCGAAACAGACTTAATGGAGACACAAGAAAAACAACAGGCGGGAGCTTTGAAGGGCAAGGTATTCAATATACAGGATTACTCCATACATGACGGACCCGGTATCAGGACCGTCGTGTTTCTCAAGGGATGCCCTCTCTCCTGCGCATGGTGCTCGAATCCCGAGTCCCAGTCAATTGAAGTCGAGGTCGGCATTGTACGGAATTTGTGCACCGGCTGCATGCTGTGCGCCGATGCGTGCCCGGAGGGAGCCGTATTCAGGGATGATGCGGGAAGGGTGCAGATAGACAGAAGCACGTGCGTCAAATGCGGACGCTGCGTCGGGGCGTGTCCCCGCAATGCGAGGAAGACGTACGGAAGAGAAATCACCGTTGACGAGGTTATGGCGGAGGTCATGCGTTCCGCACCCTTTTTCATCAGGTCCGGGGGCGGAGTAACCGTTTCCGGAGGCGAGCCGACCCTGCAGTGGGAGTTCCTGAACGGTATACTGATCAAATGCAGACAAAAATGCGTTCCGACCGCCATAGAAACGTGCGGCTATCTCAGGGACCGAGAGGTGCTGAAAAAACTCCTGCCGAACATTGACCTCTTCCTCTATGATATTAAATGCATCGATGAGGAGAAACACCGTTGCTATACCGGGGTTTCAAACGACATTATTCTGGATAATGCCAGGTTCATTTCGTCGAACCGCAAGGACATGATCATCAGGGTTCCCGTTATACCGGGATTCAACGATTCAAGAGAGGAAATGACACGCATCGTGGAATTTTTTTCCGAGCTCGATTCCGCGATAGAGATCAATCTTTTACCCTATCACGAGCTTGGAAAATCCAAGTATGCCGCGCTGGACATGGATTATCCGCACGCTGAATCCGCTTATCAAATAGATGAAACGAAAATCAGGGAACTCAAGGATCTAGTGGAAGCGGGCGGCATACCGTGCAAGGTCGATTGATCTGGTCTCGGACGTGGAAACGGTGAATCGAACCGGGAGCGATGGTCCATGAGAATTACCATTAAGGACGTTGCACGGGAAGCCGGAGTGTCGCACATGACGGTTTCACGTGTAATCAATAAAAAAACGAACATATCGGAAAAGACCCGCTTCCGAGTGCTCGAGGCGATACGAAAACTGGGGTACAAGCCGAACACCATTGCCAGAAGCCTCGTGATGAAAAAAACGAGGCTCATCGGCATGATCGTGCCCGATATTAACAACCCCTTCTTCTCCGCGATGGTGCGGGGAACGGAGAAGGTCACGCATGAAAATGATTACAATACCATCCTCGGCGATACTGAAGGGTCCGTCCGGAATGAAGCAAGTTACCTGGACCTCATGGTACAGAGAATGGTGGACGGTGTCGTTCTAGCGGCCCCAAGGATGGATGACGCCCAGCTCATCCAGTACAGGGAGCTCATCCCCCTGGTGGTCATAGACCGCCACATCGAGAACACGGGCATAACCCATGTATGGGCGAACAACGTGGAAGGCGCACGCCGAGGCATGGAACACCTCATCGGCCTCGGGCACCGGAGGATCGGATTTATCAGCGGTCCGGTCAATGTCCAGGTCAGCCTGATGCGGGAAGAGGGATACAGGAAAGCGCTGGAGACCCGCGACATATCCTTCGACCCCGACCTCGTTATTCGGGGAGACTTCCTATTCGAGGGCGGGTATAAAAGCCTGGATAAATTCCTCGGCCTGTCCTCTCCTCCGACCGGGGTTTTCTGCTCCAACGATATCATGGCCCTCGGGCTCCTGAAAAGAGCAAAGGAAAGGGGTGTGAATGTCCCGGGTGATTTATCGATCGTCGGATTCGACAATATCGAATTGTCATCGCTCATCAGCCCTCCACTCACGACCGTTCACCACCCCATTATTGAGATGGGAAAGACAGGGGTTCGTCTCTTGCTGAATAGAATAGTGCAGGATACGAACGAGGTGGACGAGGTCCGTATGAAGAACGACCTGATCGTCAGGGAGTCCACCGCCGGACCCGGCTGAAAAGAGCGGCGGACAGGATCTGCAAAAACTATAATACTAAAACGGTGGATATCATGAAAGTAAGCGAAAAAACGAAAGTTGCGGTACTTGGCGCCATCAACATCGATTTCGTGGTGAATTCGGACACGTTGCCGCGCCCCGGCGAAACGGTACGTGGGACCGAGTTCAACCAGTTCCCGGGTGGCAAAGGCGCGAACCAGGCGGTTGCGGCCGCGAAGCTGGGCGGCACGGTAACGATGGTCGGAGCGGTGGGAAACGATATGTTCGGGCGGACGCTCCTCGATAATTTAAGGAAGTATGCTATTGACACGGGGTATGTCCGGGAACTGCCCACCTCGAGCGGCATCGCGCTCATTCTCGTCGACCGGAAAGGACAGAATCTCATCTCATTCGTTTCCGGGGCAAACGGAATCGTGGACAGGAGCATGGTTGATGACGCGAGGGAAGTTATAGCCGGTGCCGACGTGCTTCTCCTGCAGCTCGAGTGCCCTGTGGAGACGGTCGAATATGCGGTCAGGGCCGCCCATTCGCTCGGTACTGACGTGATTCTCAATCCCGCCCCGGCTTCATCGGTTTCCGATGAAACATTGAAACAATGCGCCGTAGTGATGCCCAATGAAACTGAGGCTGAAATACTCACCGGTATCGAGGTTACTGACGAGAAAACCGCCTTTGACGCCGCTTCACGCCTTTTAAAAAAGGGCAGCAAACGGGCAATTATCACGCTCGGAGAGAAGGGCGCCTTCCTTCTCGAAAATGCAGGTGAAAAGGGAAGACTGATACCGGCTCCAAAGGTCGATTCGATCGATGCCGTGGCTGCCGGCGACGTGTTCGCCGGAGCGCTCGCCGTTCAGCTCGGAAGAGGCGTTAAACTCGATGAAGCCGTGTTCTTTGCGAATCACGCGGCCGCGCTTTCGACCACGAAGAACGGGGCTCAGCCTTCAATACCGGCATTGAAAGACGTTCTTGCGTTTATTGGATGAACGGATGTCCGACGAATATTCCTTTTATACTTTCTCTATCATTTAATTAACGCAATACATGTAATTACAGATTCCGAAATAATCCTTCAAAACCTTGAGGTCAGGAGCGCCTGAAAAGCACGTTATCTGGATGGAGTAGGACCGTTCTTTGACGGGCCGGGCACGAGTAGTCCAATAAAATGAAAAACACGTAAAAAATCATTGACAAATAAGCGGTTGAGGGGCATAATTAACTAAACAGTTGGTTAATTTCAATGAAAAAAATAACATCGAGGCAAAAAATACTTCGCTGCGCGGAGATGCTTTTCGCTGAGAAGGGGTATGACGGTGCGCGTATAGACCGGATCGCGTCGGAGGCGGGCGTAAACAAGGCCCTCATCTACTACTACTTCAAGAGCAAGCGTGGAGTACTGGAGGAACTTTTTCGCAATTTTTTACACGAGTCGTCAGCGAAAATGATGGCCTATGTCAGGGATGGAGGCCTGGACGGCAGTCCCTCCGAAGAGGCACAGCAGTCCATAGATGAGTACTTCGGCATGTTCGAGAAAAAACGGGACATTCTACGAATCATGCTCATGGAATCCCTTAAGGAGGGCGGGGGGAGCCCGGCACTCTTCAACCTGGTGGATTTTTCAGGTGTGCTGAGTGAACAGGAGGTTGAATACTTTGGCAAGGAGAGCGGAATGAGCAGCGAGGAGATGAACCAGATGTTCGTTACCGAGTTTTTTACAGGCGTTATGCCTTTACTTGCATACGTACTGCTGAGGAAGAGGTGGTGCGAGCATTTCAAGGTGCCCGAAGATAAAATGAAAAAATATTTCGACAGGGCCATGGACATGACACATCATGCGCATCATAAGAAGATGGGGAAGTAGATTGCCGTCACTAAATAATATATTTTATTTTTTTATCTGAAAATTAACTAAAAAGTTAGTTAAAAATAATGGAGGATTTATTCATGAAAATCAGGGGAATCGATGAAAAACGCTGTGCGAAGTGCGGCAGTTGCGTCACCGTATGTCCTGCCAATTTGTTTTCCATGCGGAACGGGGAAAATACGCCGGTTCGGCAGGATCCGCATAACTGGTGCACGGGATGCGGTCACTGTATCAGCGTCTGTAGGGCGGATGCGGTGGTTTTCGAGGCTGACGGCAAATCCGATATTCTCCATCGAACCGAGGATACGGCAAACTGTTCGTACGAAGACATACTTGCATTCATGCGGACCAAACGTTCCATACGCAATTACCTCAGCAGGGAAGTTCCTGACGAGGAGGTCGATGCCATAATCGAAGCTATGCGGATTGCTCCGACAGGACACAACATGCAGGCGAACAGGTATATTGTCATAAGAGACCGGTCAGTCATCGAAGAACTCAGGAAACAAACCGTTCGGGGATTTAACGGTTTCAAGAAGGTCGCAAGAAGCCGAAAACTGTTGAAGCCTTTTATAAACAGTCACCTTTACGGTATCATGAACGAGCCGGGACTCATCGAGGGGCTGGACTCGCTCATCGACCAATACGAAGAGGGAGGGGACCCCGTCTTTCACCACGCCCCGGTCCTGATCGCCGTGTACTGTCCGAACCTCGGTCCGCTCTCTTTCATAGACCCGACGATCGGGTTTACCTACGGCATGCTGGCGGCGCATGCGCGCGGTCTCGGCACCTGCTGGATAGGCTTCGCGATTCAGGCCCTGTGGAAGAACGGGAAGATGAAAAAATATCTCGGTATCCCCAAAGACATGATAATAGCGGGCGTTATGACACTAGGATATCCGTCCGTGAAATTCCATTATGTTCCGCCGAGAAATGCGGCTCAGGTTACCCTATGCTCATGAGCAGGAGCGCACAGAACGACACGATGAGCCCGGCGGTCTCCCTTGGGGAAATTTTTTCGTGAAATACCGCAAACGCGAAGAGGATGGTGAGTATGAAGCTGCCGCATGTCTCAAAGGGAAAAACAACGGGTCCCGGCAGGGAAGAGAGCGCGAGAAGGAGAAACCAGTTATTGCCGGCCCCTCCGAGTCCCATGAGCCCTCCCATGAGGGATTCACGTCTCGAGGGGAACCCTCCGGCGATTACACATCCTATGCAGGAGATGATAAAAGACGTACCGTAAACAGAAATCAGGTATATGCCCCGGTAAATACCGAGGTCCAGTCCGATGAGTGTTTTCTGCAGGGTCAGCCCGCCGCTGCTCAGGAGGAACGCGGTACCGAGAAGAATGATATCCCGTTTTTCCATCTTTCGGGCTTCGATTCCACCCGCTCTCCCGGTTCCGAGAAGTACGATTCCGCCCACCGCCAGGATGAGCGCGATCCACTGAAGCTTCGAGGGTATTTCCCTCCATACTGCAACTGACACGGCGGTCGGGACGATCATAGCCAGCGTAATAACGGTCCAGGATATGCCGAGACGGGCGCCGCGCCTGATGAGAAAGAAAAAACTCAGCACGGCGAAATAGTGACAGAAACCGGCAGTACACCCGAGGGCCGCGGCCGTGGAATGAAAGGAAAACGTGAGAAAGAACCCGGTCAGCAGTAGAACAGCGCCGAGCGAGCAGAAACCGACCGGCGGAAGTATTCTGAGGGGCCGGCATCCCCTGTCCGTGGCGGTTTTATAGGAGGTAGACCAGACGACACTGCAGAGTATTGCCATGCAAAGAAAGAACATATACAGTACCGTTTCATCCGTCCTATTTACACGTCATAGTATAATCAGAACAAAGTGAGAGTCTCAATAAATAGAGATAATGTGAAGCTTTCACATTCATAAGATATGGTGGAACCGGCGAACCCCAGTAATTTATAGAATATTAAAAAAAAATAATTTGCATGTTTATTAACTGGTGCACTGTTTTTTTAAAAATACTCGAAGATTTACCCTGATCAACCTTCCGGAAAGGAAAAGGGAAAACACGGCGGGCATGGGATCTCGAGCATATGACTTCCGTATACCGGGTTCTATCGGAATTTCCGGGCAAACGCTTTTATTGACACGAACTCCGGAGGTATAGTATATTGTTACTGCTTTTCATTCAGGAAAAGGCAACGTCACTGCACGTAATAAGGAGGTTTCTTCTCACGACAGAACCGTCACACGCACCATAAGCCCATCTCATACCAATTATGGAAGACTCAGAGTCGCTTACAATCCTCGAAGAAAAAGTCAACCTCCCTGACAGGTCCGTGCAGGAGTTCCTGTACGCGAACAACGACCGGATCATACACAGCATAGAGCGGGAAACCGGTCTGGATATTTCAGCACGGGAATCCCAGCTTACGCTCCGCGGTGATCCGAAACACATCAAAGAGGGAAAAAATATCATAGGCAATATCATATCACTTCTGCGGGAACGGAACACCGTGGGGGAAAAGGATGTAGCGCACATCATCAACAGGGTGAAAAACGATGTTGAATTCGATGTGAACGGTTTCAAGAAAAAAGAGCTCGTTATAGGTTCCAGCGGAAAGATCATCACTCCGAAATCACCGGGCCAGGCACGGTATTTCGAAGCCATCGAGAAAAACGATCTCGTTTTTTCCGTCGGGCCCGCGGGTACAGGAAAAACCTACCTGGCAATGGCGTTCGCGCTTCATTACCTTATGGCTGAAAATATATCGAGGATAATACTGACCCGTCCGGTTGTCGAGGCGGGTGAGAGCCTGGGCTTTCTGCCCGGAGACCTGGAACAAAAGGTAAATCCCTACCTGCGGCCGCTTTATGACGCCATTTACGACATGATTTCCTATGCAACGTTCGGGAAATACGTCGAACGGGGGGCGATCGAGGTCGCGCCGCTCGCGTATATGCGGGGCAGAACCCTGCACGATTCCTTTATTATTCTCGACGAAGCGCAGAACACCACGCGGAGCCAGATGCTGATGTTTCTGACGCGCCTGGGATTTAACTCAAAAACAATCGTCACGGGCGACATTACACAGAGCGACCTGCCCAAAAACAAGCAGTCGGGTCTTAATATTGCGCTCCGTGTACTGAAGAAGGTGGATAAGATCGCACAGATAATGCTCGGACCCGAGGACGTGGTCAGGCATCCCCTCGTGGAACGGATTATTAAGGCCTTTGAAAATCAAAAGAGCGAAAAAGAATGAAGAAACCAATAATAATAAAGAACAAATCGAACAGACTCTTCTTTTACTCCATACTGACGGCACTCTTTTGTGCCCTCCTCTGGATGGTCGCCAAGCCCCATTTCGGTGTCCGTTACAACTATGATCCCGGTGATATAGTACAGGAGGATATCGTTTCCACGAGAAACATTACCTATATCAATTCCAGGGAGACGGAAAGGCGCGTCGAGGAGGTGACTCAGAGAACGTCACCCATTTTCGATTTAAATATTTCCATGAAAGAGGATTTCAAGGAGGAGCTTAACGGGTTCTTTTCAATATTCGAGGGCAAGGATTACTCTAAAACCGATATCCGGGAACTGTACGCGCAGATAGAGACGGACCTCGATGAAAATGTTTTCGAGTACCTGGTAACGAACAACGAACGTGTCGATTTTAAAAATAAAATAACGGCTGTAATAGATGCTGTCGCGGACAGGGGATACGCCCATCTCAGACGCGAGGACCTGAACGAATACGAGGGGAGGGGTGTCGTTCTCAAGAAGATCAAGGAAACGGAAATCACGCAGGAAAAGGTCGGCGTGGATTCCGTTATAGGCGGAGATGAGCTGATGGATGAGATCTCCGCCTATGTTGATGAAAACTATCCGGACCTCGACAGGCGGGACCGGGAGGTACTCGGGGAGACCGCCGCATATTTCATGGAGTACAACCTCTTCTACAACGCCGACGAGAGCCGCAAACAGCTGGAAGTGGAGCTCGCTAAAGTCGAACCTGTTCTGAATACCATAAAGAAGGGCGCGGTCGTCATCAGGCGGGGGGAGGAAATCGACGAAGAAAACTACCCGAAGCTGAGGGCGATCACCCTTTATACGAGCCAGTTCAACCTGAAGGCCATCATCGGCATCGGCATACTGCTGCTGATTCTTATATTCATCTCGGTCGTTCTGTTCATGGAAGAAGGCTCGAAAAGGGAGGTCCGGAAATATCTCGTTTTCGCCCTTTTCATCCTTTTTTCCGTGTTCTACGCGTATCTCATTACTTTCATAAAGAACAGACCCCATAACATAATATTCGGCGTGCTGATACCCGTTTCCGGCATCATCATGACCGCCGAGATACTTTTCAAGCGGAAATTCTCTCTCACGCTCGCTATCATACTGCCCATTCTGCTCCTGCTCATTTCCGGAAACGATCCCCACACCTTTCTCTTTGGAATGGGATCGGGGCTGATAGCGCTTTTCGCGGTTCGCGAAACGGAAAAACGAAGCGATCTCCTGCGCTCCAGTATTTATATCGTTATAGCGAACGAGCTTATTTTGACCGCCGTGGCGCTTCTTAAGGAACTTCCCCTGCGCCAGTTCTCCACCCTTCTTATCTGGGGCGCGGGCAACGGTATCGTTTCCATGGTACTGACACTCGGCATTACGCCGTTTTTCGAAGTTCTCTTCAATATTCCGACGAATTTCAGGCTGCTCGAGCTCTCGGATCTCAATACTCCGATTATGAAAAAGATGCAGATCGAGGCGCCGGGCACCTATCATCACAGCATTAACGTGGCGAACATGGCTGAGAACGCGGCACGCGCAATCAAGGCGAACGGACTGCTCGTCAGGGTCGCTGCCCTGTATCACGATATCGGGAAAATTCCCAACGCCCAGTACTTTATCGAAAACAGCCCGGGACCGAACAAGCATGACCTTATCAAGCCCTCGCTGTCAAACTCCATTCTGAAGGCGCATGTCAAGATGGGCATAGAGATGGCCAGGAAAATCAAGCTCCCGAACGAAGTGATAGACATCATCGCCCAGCATCATGGTACATCCCTGATGAAATACTTCTATCACCAGGCGGTGAAGAACAACCCTGACGGCAGCCAGATCGACAAGAAGGACTACCATTACATGGGACCGAAGCCCCAGAACAGGGAAGCTGCCATAGTGATGCTCGCCGATACCGCAGAGGCGGCGTCCAGAGTGTTAAAGAATCCCTCGGCGAGCAGGATCGAAGAATTTGTCAATGAAGTGGTGGAAAGCAAATTCAGGGACGGGCAGCTCAATGAAAGTACGCTCACCCTGCGTGGACTCATGAAAATATCGATCGCCTTCAAACGCTACCTCATGGGTGTTTTCCACAGTCGAATCGAGTATCCCGATGAGAAGGAAATAGCA
Organism: uncultured Spirochaetota bacterium; assembly: GCA_964460545.1. Classification (GTDB taxonomy): domain Bacteria; phylum Spirochaetota; class B62-G9; order B62-G9; family DRHN01; genus CAYWUT01. The sequence continues at coordinate 5,388 of CAYWUT010000037.1, read as the reverse complement.
AAGGCTGGAAAATAATTGAGATACGGCCATTGTTACGAATGTAAACCTCAAGAGAAAAATCGTGAGCTTTGAAATATATGTCAGCCGGCATGGCGCCGACCTCCCGGTTGGGCTGGAAACTCTCAGGGAGATTGCGAAACGTGCTTTCTCATACACAACTCTGCCTGAAGGCGATATTTCCCTTCTCGTGTGCGACGACGAAAAAATATCCTCTCTCAACAGGGAATACAGGGGTAAACCAGGTCCGACGGACGTTCTCTCCTTTTCGATGCGGGAAGGGGAAACATCACCCGGTTCCTCCGAACTCGGGGATATTGTCATCTCCGTCCCAACCACGGAGAAACAGGCGGCCCTTTACTCCAACACCTTGCAGGAGGAGTTTATCTTCCTTTTCACGCACGGTTTGCTCCATCTCCTCGGATTCGATCACGATAGCGGGGAAACGGAAGCGCATATGATGCGGACGGCACAAAAAATCATATCCGAGGTCACCGACGGCGTATGACAATGAGACTATTCAGACGTAAGAAGATCAAGCTGGACAAGATGATCGATGAAAACGGTCACGAAATAGAGCAGGACGAGCGTGAGATGATCAGGGGAGTATTCGGTCTCGGGGAAACTCCGGTCAAGTCGATCATGGTCCCGAGAACGGAAGTTGTGGCCGTTTCCGCGGATGAACCGTTCGACAATATCGTAAAGACAGTCATACAGTCCAGCCATTCGAGGATACCCGTATACGAAGAAACGATAGACAACGTCATCGGTTTTCTGCACGCGAAGGACCTCCTGCCCTACCTGGCGGGCAGGACCGGTGAATTCGATATCAAGAAAATCCTGAGGCCCGTTCGTTTCGTCCCCGAGGGCAAGATGATCGACGAGCTCCTGAAAGAGCTGCAGAAGAAAAAGGAGCATATTGTGATCGTTGTGGACGAGTACGGTGGGATAGCCGGAATCGCATGCCTGGAAAATATTCTGGAGGAGATCGTCGGAGAGATCCAGGATGAATACGACAACGAAGAGGAAGAGATAAGGGAGATTTCTCATGGCACGTACAGCTGCGATGCGAGAACGCTCATACCCGATATAAACAACGCGCTCGGTATTGCACTGCCCCTGAATGGAAGCGACAGCCTCGGCGGTTTCGTTTTCAACCTCTTCGGCAAGATGCCCGCAAAAGGAGACACCATTACCCACGATAACGCTCAGTTCACCGTTGAATCCATGGACGGCCACCGAATATTGAAGGTCAGGATCAGGGTGCATACTTCGGATTAAAAAAAACGACAGATAAACGGTTCGGGGTTCGAAATCCGTTAAAGGGAGGTGCACTCGGGCGTGAACGACCGTTTTCTCAGAACAGAGGGGATAGTACTGGGAACCGTTAAATTCGGCGAAGGCCACAGTATTATTCGTCTCCTCACCGAGCGGCACGGGCGCATAGACGGTTCCGCTTTCGGGTCACGCAAGACGCGGAGCCGGTTCGGAAGCAGTCTCGATCCTTTCAATATCAACCTCTTCCTTCTCTATAAGAATAAACCGGGTTCTCCCTACAGAATCAGTGAAGCCGAGATCGTTCTGCACAACGGGGAGATCCGGCGGAACCTGGACAGGATACTCATTGCAAACGGTCTGGTGGAGCCGGTAATTCTGTTTATCGGGGACGAGGAGCGGGAAAAAGGCGTCTATGTGCTTCTCAGGGACGCGCTCTCCCTCCTTGGAAAAATGGAACCTGAAACGGCTGTGCATCTCCACAGTATGTACGATCTCAAGCTTCTAGAACTGATGGGATACGGCACGCAGGACTCATGCGTACGCTGCGGCTCAGCCGTGGAAAACGCGTCTCTTTTTCGAGATCCGGGATACGGTTTCCCGGTATGCAAGGCATGCATCACCCACGATTCCGAGCTGGTGCAGGAGGGAGCCGGCCGTTTCATCCGGTGGGCCATGGACAGCCCCCTGCACCAAGCGCGCAAGGTACGTATGGAGCGCAACACCTATGTCTCGGTCAGGGAGACAATCGCCTCCCTATACGGAGCCGCATTCGGAAGGGTACCTAAAAGCTGGGAGCAGATTGAAAAGCTGGTCCCCTATAGCAGAAATATGGAGCGGAGCTGATGAAGGCACATATCATTACGATCGGGGATGAGCTCGTAAAAGGGGAGATACTCGATACAAACGGAGCGTACATTGCGAAGTCGCTCACCTCAAGGGGAATTCCGGTCGCAGCCATACTGACCATACCGGACGAGTATGATACGGCGGTTGAGCTCCTGCAGCCGCTGTTGAAGTTGAAAGAGAAAGGTATCTTTATTTTTACCGGGGGCCTCGGGGGCACGAGCGACGATATTACCCGCAAAATCGTGAGCAGCGCGCTGAAAAAACCACTTCGAATCGATGAACAAAAGGAAAATCTCCTCCGCCGCTGGTACGAAAGGAAGGGAAGGGACTTCGAGAATGCGGACAGGATGCAGGCCGCTTTTCCCGAGGGCGGACGGCTCATCGCGAACGAGGTGGGCCTTGCCTACGGTTTCTCCGTGAGGAAGGACGACGTTTATATTTTTTCCATTCCCGGAGTTCCCGCCGAAATGAAACGGATGTTCGACCGATACGTGGTTCCGGAGATCGAGGCCGCGGGTTTCGTTTCGACGGGGATAACAGAGGTGCTCAATTTCGCCACTATTGGCGAGTACGTGCTCGACAGGCGCATACGGGCGCTTCTCGATCCCGGTAAAATCAGGTGGGGAACCCGTGCACGGGACGGAATCATATCGGTGCGCTTCGATTCGATGAACGGGGATATGTCATCGGATATAGAGCGGATAGAAAACGCGCTGGAAGAACATTTCTTGTTCCGGGGTGACGAGGAACCGGCGAAGATTGCGGCGGACCTGCTCCTCGAACGGGACCTCAGGCTCTGTACCGCGGAATCATGCACGGGCGGACTCCTTTCAAAGACCATAACCGACATCCCGGGATCGTCGAAATTTTACAGGGGAGGAGTGGTCGCGTACTCGAACGAGCTGAAAATAAACCTGCTCGGCGTCTCTCCTGAAACGATCGATAAATACGGAGCCGTAAGCCGGGAAACGGCGGTTGAAATGGCTGAATGCGCTGCAGTACGCATGAGCTGCGAGGTGGCCCTGTCCACCACGGGAATCGCGGGGCCCGAAGGAGGAAGCGGAGAAAAGCCGGTCGGAACGGTTTTCGTCTGCCTGTACATCGAGGGGAGGGAACCCGTTGTCATAAAGAACAACCTGCCGGGCGACCGGTTTTCCATTAGAACGAGAAGCGTGAACACGGCACTCACCATGCTGATAATGTACCTGAAGGAGGGTTGAATGCGGACATTTCTCGCCGTCGATATAAGCGACGATATTCGCGAGGCCATATCCCATTTCATTGAAGAGCTGAAAGAGAGGGGAGACGGCGTGAAGTGGGTTTCGTCCGAAAACATTCACGTAACGATCAGTTTTTTCGGAGAGGTGAACGAAGTCGCGCTGAAAATAATTATCGGTTCTACGAAGGAGGCGGCGCTCCGTGTGCGGGATTTCTCGATGGCGGTTCGGTCCTTTTCCGCCTTCCCTTCGAAAACGAATCCCCGCGTTCTCTGGCTCGGAGTGGAGGACGGAGGCGCTTTAGAGCGGCTGTACGACGCGGTATCCTCAGGAACGGCGGGAATAGGGGAGGAGAAGCGGGGAAGATATACCCCTCACCTTACCATAGGGAGGGTACGGCGCGGCCGTTCTCCGGGAAGGGCCGTTCTGACGGCTTTGAACGAACAGGGTGACACGGATTTCGGGAAATGCGGGATCAGTGAAACCGTGCTTTACGAGTCGGTGCTCGGCCGGCAAGGGCCCCGGTACAGCGTGCTGGAGCGATTTCCGCTCGGACACGGAGTTAAGTAAAATGGGCGAGATCGTGGAGCCGGAAAAGGCCCTCCTCATCGCCGGGGTCCTGCACAACGACCGCGTCGGAATCGAGGAGGTGGAGGCCGCGCTCACTGAATCCTTCGGAACCATACTCGTCCGGTCCGTTCCCTTCGAGTTCACGCAGACCGACTATTACAGAGAGGAAATGGGGTCGCCCCTCACGCGGGTCTATTACGGAATGGACAGGCTCATCGGCCAGGACGGGCTGGTTGCCATAAAAAGGGAGAGCAACCGCCTCGAAAATGAACGTTTTTCGAGCTCCGGAAAGCGGAACGCCAATATAGACACGGGTTATCTCACCTGCGGCAAGGTGGTGCTCGCGTCCACCAAGAACAACCAGCACAGACTGTACCTCGGTGAAGGCATCTGGGCCGAGGTAACGCTTCGGTACAGGAACAAGACCTACACTCCCTGGGAATGGACGTTCAGGGACTACCGATTGGAATCCACGATTCGATTCTTCAACGATCTCAGGTCCCTGTACAGGAAAATGCTGAACAGGTGAGCTCCTCACAGCCCTTTGCGATAAAGGTAAGGTAGAACCCTCTCATACCCCATATTCGACTACAGCGTAAACATCCAAATAAATATCATTTGGATAATAAATTTAATTGTGATATAATAGAAATCAAAAGATAATAGATTAATTAAGATAATTATAGTATTTCTATGTCTTTCACTATACACTTTAACTATTATTCAACAAGGGGCATTTAGGAAATCCGGGAATGAAAAAATTCCGCATGCCGTCAGAGTTCAGAAGATATTTCAAATTATCAGGGCTATTACGCATCCTTGGAACAGCTCTCTGCGTGCTTCTCGTCCTCGGCTTTCTTAATTCCTGCGGCGGCGGCTCGTCGGATGACGATACCGGTACGGAAGGGGCGTCCGCGGAGGAGAACGGTTCAACAGAGGAGGAAGGCGGCGGGGACGATGTCGTCGTAGTAGACGACGGCCGTGCGCCCGTGCCCGGGGACGACGGCTTAATCAGGGTGGCGGACCTGAGCGCAACCTCGTGCCTGCTTATACTTGGACGTGCCGCGGATGACACGGAGGTGGAGTACACCATTTACTTATCCAGCGAAAACAATCTCGAAACAGTGGAAGAGATCGAATCAAACGGGAAGGTCTGCGCCGCTCCCTTTACCTGGACCATCCCGGAGATGGGCCCTCCGTTAGATTACCACTGCATGGAGATCACCGGGCTGGAACCGGACACACCCGCTTTCTTCAATATTATTGCCCGGGACGAAGGGGGAAACGCGGCCTCGTACCGGACCCTCGAGCTTTACAGGCCTGAAAAATACATAAGAAACATCCCTGCCGGATCTTCGGGATACGTGCACGGTTTCGGTACTCCTGTGATATACAAGGATAAAGTCTATTTCATAGGACATGAGGCGGGAGATCAATATGGACGAGTAGATATTATATACTCATACGACGGAAGTACGAT